>DATGNP010000355.1:0-9533 GCA_035306665.1 Trueperaceae bacterium | reverse complement strand
AGCTGGGGGTCGTGGCGTGAGCGCCGGGGAGGGGCCGGCCGCGGCCGCCGCCGCGCGGCCGCGGCAAGCGGAGCCGGCGCCGACCCCCGGCACCACGATGCGCGCCCTGGCGAAGCTCGAGCCGCGCACGGGCATCTGGCGCACGGAGGCGCCGGTGCCAGACATCGGCCCCAACGACGCGCTGATCCGCGTGAAGCGCACCAGCCTGTGCGGCACCGACGTGCACATCTACGACTGGGACGCCTGGTCGCAGCGGACCGTGCCGGTGCCTCTGATCACGGGCCACGAGTACGTGGGCGTGGTCGCGGCCGTCGGGTCGGAGGTGAGGGGCCTGTCGCCCGGCGACAGGGTGGCGGGGGAGGGGCACATCACCTGCGGGCACTGCCGGAACTGCCGCGCCGGCCGCAGGCACCTGTGCCGCAACACCGTCGGCGTGGGCGTGCAGCGCCAGGGCGCGTTCGCCGACTACATCGCGCTGCCGGCCGTGAACGCCTTCAAGCTGCCGGACGCGATCCCCGACGACGTCGCCGCGGTCCTCGACCCCTTGGGCAACGCGGTCCACACGGCCCTGACGTTCGACCTGGTGGGCGAGGACGTGCTCATCACCGGCGCCGGCCCGATCGGCCTGATGGCCGCGGCCGTGGCGCGCTTCGTGGGGGCCAGGCACGTCGTCGTCACCGACGTGAACCCGGCGCGGCTGGCGATGGCGCCCGCCATGGGCGCGACGCGCGCCGTCGACGTCGCGGGAGGCGGCGAGGTGCTGGCGGACGTGATGGCCGAGCTCGGCATGACCGAGGGCTTCGACGTGGCCCTCGAGATGTCGGGCGCCCCCAGCGCCTTCCGCGACATCATGCGCACGGTCATCCACGGCGGCAAGGTCGCGCTCCTCGGCATCCCCAGCCGCGAGATCACCATCGACTGGAACGACGTGATCTTCAAGGGCCTGACGATCCAGGGCATCTACGGCCGCCAGATGTTCGAGACCTGGTACAAGATGATCGCCCTGCTCCAGGCGGGCCTCGACGTGACGCCCGTGATCACGCACCGCTTCCCGATGGAGGAGTTCCAGCAGGCGTTCGACGTCATGCGCGCGGGCCGGTCGGGCAAGGTCATCCTCGACTGGAGCTGAGGGTCGGGCCGCACGCGCACCTCGCGTCCACCGGGGGCATCCCCTGACCAGGAGGCAGGACCCCTCTAGCGGCAGTGGCCCGATCTTGGTCCGACCGGTCCACGAACGGTCCACCGCGCCGCACCGGGTGTACGGCCCAGCAGCCGGCGCTCGGCGCGGAGCCCAGGCAGGAACCGGGGTCCGACCGCGGCATGGACCCGGACGTGGGCAAGGACCTACGCGTGGGCAAGGACCTAGACGTGGGCCAGGGCCGGTCCAGGCGGACCGCGGGTGGGCCGGGTCCGCGAGGATCGCCCCATGGACTTCTTCCGTCCGCACGCGGTCGCCATCTCCGACGTCGACGCAGCCGTCATCTGGGCGCTGGCGTACACGGTCGGCCCACTGAGCGGCCGCGCGGTCGCGAGGTCTAGCGGCGTACCCAAGACCACCGCCTCGCGCGCGCTCAAGAGGCTCGTCGAGCATGGTCTCGTCGTGGCGCTGGGTCGCGGTGACGCCGCCGTGACGCTGTACGTGCTCAACGAGGACCACCTGGCGGCCGAGCCCGTCCTCGCCCTCCTCGACCTCAGGGGAGCCTTGAGGCGACGCATCTACCAGGAGATCAAGGGCTGGAAGCCCAGGCCCGAAGACGCCTGGCTGCTCGGCGCCGCGGCGCGGGCGCAAGGCGGCACCGCCAACGACGTCTTCGTCCTCGTCGTGAAGCCCCCGGACGTCGACCAGTGGCCGCGGAGGTGGGCCGGTCAGGTGCGGGCCTTGGAAGACCGGGTGCGCCGCTGGACCGGCAACGAGGCCATCGTCATGGACGTCTCGCGGGAAGAGCTCGAGTGCGAGGTGGAGGAAGGGGGCCCGCTGGCAGAGGAGCTGGAGCAAGGGGCGGTGCAGGTCTTCGGCCACGGCACCTACGTCCTCCCTCGCCCGGCCAGGGCGCGGCCGCCTCGCTTAGACCGGGCGCCTCACATCGACAGGTAAGCCGCCTTCACGTCGGGGTCGGTCAGGAGCGCGGCGCCGGTGCCGGTCTTGCGCACCTCGCCGTTCTCGAGCACGTAGGCGCGGTCGGCGATCCGCAGCGAGCTGAGCACGTTCTGCTCGACGAGCAGGACCGTCACGCCCCGCTCCCTCACCTGCTTCAGCGCCGTGAACACGGCGGCGGAGAGGGCGGGGGAGAGGCCGATGCTGGGCTCGTCGACGAGCAGCAGCCTAGGCTCGCTCATCAGGGCGCGGCCGATCGCGAGCATCTGGCCCTCGCCGCCGGAGAGCGTGCCGGCGAGCTGGTTCTCGCGCTCGGCGAGGCGCGGGAAGAGCTCGTAGACGAAGCGGCGGTTGCGCTCGGCGCTGCCGCGGGCGTGCGCGATGTACTCCGCCCCGGTGTCGAGGTTCTCCCTGACGGTCATCAGGGGGAAGAGCTGCCTGCCCTCGGGCACGTGGCCGATGCCGGCCTTGACGATCCTCGCCGGCGACAGCCCGGCGAGGTCCCGGTCGCCGAAGGCGCGGACGCTCCCGGCGCGCAGGGGGACGAGGCCGCTGACGGTGCGCAGCAGGGTCGTCTTGCCGGCGCCGTTCGCGCCGATGATGGTGACGAGCTCGCCCTCGTCGACGTGCAGGTCGACGTCCCAGAGCACCGTGATCTTGCCGTAGCCGGCGCGGACGCCGGCGATGTCGAGGACCCGGCTCATCCCTCGCCCCCGCTCCCGCCGTCCGCGTCCGGGCCTGAGTCGGCGTGCGCCTCGCCGAGGTAGGCCTCGATCACGCGCGGGTTCGAGGTGACCTCGGCGTAGCTGCCGTGGGCGAGCTCACGGCCGTAGTCCATGACGAGCACGCGGTCGGCGAGGTCGCGCACGACGGGCATCACGTGCTCGATGAACACGACCGTGACGCCGTCGTCGCGCACGCTCCTGACCAGCTCGACGGCCTGCCGCGCCTCG
Organism: Trueperaceae bacterium; assembly: GCA_035306665.1. Lineage (GTDB taxonomy): Bacteria > Deinococcota > Deinococci > Deinococcales > Trueperaceae > DASRWD01. Next base: position 6,485 of record DATGNP010000355.1, on the reverse strand, counting down.
GCGGGCCTGAGGCCGGCCATCACCTCGTCGAGGAGCAGGACCTTCGGGTTCGTGGCCAGGGCGCGGGCGATCTCGAGGCGCTTCTCCTGGAGCAGGTTCAGGTCCTCGGCGGGCGTGTCGCGCAGGTGCGCGAGCCCCGTGCGCTCGAGAGCGCTCTCGACGCGGCGGGCGGCCTCGGAGGCCGACGCGCCCGGCTCGCCGAAGAGGGCGCCGACCATCAGGTTCTCCTCGACAGTCATCTCGGGGAACGGCTGCACGACCTGGAAGGCGCGGCCCAGGCCCAGGTGGCAGCGGCGGTAGGTGGGCAGCCGCGTGACGTCGACGCCGCCCAGGAACACGCGGCCCGAGCTGGGCTCGAGCAGGCCGGAGAGCAGGTTCAGGGTCGTCGTCTTGCCGGCGCCGTTGGGCCCGATGATCGCGAAGATCTCGCCCTCCTCCACGGCGAACGAGAGGTCCTGGACGGCCGCCAGGCCGCCGAAGCTGCGGCCGAGCCTCTCGGCCCTGAGGACCGGCTCAGGCATCGCGGCCTCCCAGGGCGTCGGCCCGAGGCGCGTCGGCCCGTGCCCGCTCGCGTCCGCGCCGCGTCAGGCCCCGGAACAGGCCCACCAAGCCGCGCGGCATGAAGAGGATCGAGACGACGAGGACGACGCCGTAGGCGACGAGGTAGCCGTCGGAGAGCGTGCGCTTCAGGGTCTCCTCGACGCCGGAGAGGACCAAGGCCGCGAGGATGGGGCCGACCGTGGTGTAGAGACCGCCGAAGATCGGCGTGACCAGCGCGAGAACGGTCGTGTGGACCGAGAAGGTCGCGTCGGGGTTCACGCTGCCGAAGCGGTGCGCCTCGATCGCGCCCAGCATCCCGACGATCACCGAGGAGATCACGAACGCGACGAGCTTCGCCCGCGCCGGGTTCACGCCCATCACGCCGGCGACGAACTCGTTCGTGCGCACGGCCGTGAACGCCTGCCTGAGTCGCGAGCGCTGGATCAGCAGCGACACGACGATCGCGACCGCCAGCAGTCCGAGGTAGACGTGGAAGTAGCCCTGGTTGCGTAGGTAAGCGACCTCCCAGCGCTCCATCTCGCCGGCGACGAACACGGGCCGGAACAGGGGCGGGAGGTTGGTGCCGACCGAGCCGCCGCTGATCGCGAACGGCAGCGACTTCACGACGGTCTTCAGTACCTCGGCGAAGGCGAGGGTCGCGATCGCGAAGTAGATGCCGTAGAGCCGCAGGGTCGCCGCGCCGAGGCCGAGGGCCAGGACGCCGGCGACGACCCCCGCGACGGGGATCCCTAGCCACAGCGGCGCGCCGGTCAGCTTGAGCAGCACGGCCGCGGCGTAGGCGCCGGCCCCGTAGAACGCGGCGTGCGCCAGCGACAGCTGGCCGGTGCGGGCGACGAGGTCCCAGCTGAGGGCGAGCACGGCCAGGCCGACAGCCCTGATGCCGAGCGCGAGGTAGCTCACCGACGCCTGCCCGTAGGCCCCGCGCAGGATGCCGGGCAGCGCGGCCAGCAGCCCGACGAAGACGGCCGCCGCGAGCAGGTCGAGCCAGAGGCCGCGGCGCCTCACGTCTTCCTCCAGGAGCGGTAGACGAGGGTGCCGAGGATGAGGGCGAAGAACACGGCGTTCCTGAGGGCGTCGCCGTTGGGGACGAGGGTAGCGACGAGCGACTCGGCCAGGGCCACGACGATCGCCGCCGTGACGATGCCTCTGATGTTGCCGAGGCCGGCCAGGACGACGATCGCGAACGCCTTGAGCGTGTAGGCCAGGCCGACGGTCGGGGTGGGGGACTGGATCACGGCGATCATCACGCCGCCGATGCCAGCGAGCAGGGCCGAGAGGCCGAACGCTACGAGGTAGACGCGGTTCACCTCGAGGCCGACGAGCCCGGCGCCGATGCGGTTCTGGGCCACGGCGCGCATCGCGCGGCCGACGGGGGTGCGGGCGAGCATCAGGTAGAGGCCGCCGACCAACAGCACCGAGATCGCGAAGCTGCCCAGCGGCACCAGCCCCACGCTGACGTCGCCGAGCTGGATGCCGATCGCCCGGTACGGCACGCCGCCGATCGACCGCGGGTCGCCGCCCCAGACCATCAGGGCGAGGTTCTGCAGGATGATCCCGATGCCGAACGTCAGGAGCATCTGGTTCAGCTCGGGGGCCTTGAGCACGAAGCGGATCGTGGAGGCGTAGAGAGCGGCGCCGATGACGAAGAGGACCGGCGCCACGAACAAGATAGACAGCAACGGGTCGAACCCGAAGCTGACGAAGAGCTGGTAGGCGAGGAACGCCCCGATCATGAAGAACTCGCCGTGGGCGAAGTTGACGATGCCGATGACGCCGATCGCCAGCGCCAGGCCGACCGCCACGAGGGCGTAGAGGCCCGAGGCGAGCACGCCGGAGACGAGCGCTTGGGGTAGGAGGGTCAGGTCCACTCTGGTCTCGGTGGGGAGGGGGCGTGGGCCACGCCCCCTCCCGGGTCGAGGGTCCTCGGCCTAGTCGGGGCTCAGCGGCAGGCCGCCAGCGGGGCCGTGGCGCGGTCTGCGGGCCAGACGATCTCGCGGACGCCGTTCTGGAACTGGAAGACCAGCCACATGTCGGAGCCGAAGCCCTGGTGCTTCGCGATGACCGACGGCTTGAAGCTCCAGTCGCCCATCGGCGAGCGGAAGGTCATCGTCTGCAGCTTCTCGATGACCGCGGCCTGGTCGGTGGTGCCGGCGGCGTTGATCGCGTCGGCGTAGCTCCAGAGCTGGGCGTAGGCGAGGGCGGCCATGTAGTTGTCGGGGTAGGCGCCGTGCATCTCGCGGTAGGCGTTCGCGAACGCGACGGCCTCGGGGTTGGGCAGGTTCGGCAGGTAGCCGATCAGGCCCATCACGCACTCCATCTCTGGAGCGGCCTCGATGCCGGTCGGCCAGCCCGGAGGCGCGCCGAACACGTACGCCGGTGCGACGCCTAGCTCCTTGAGCTGGCTCGAGAGCGGCTGCGCGTCGGAGTCGTAACCGATCCAGTACAGCATGTCGGGGTTGGCGGCGCCGACCTTGGAGAGCGTGGCGCGGAAGTCGCCGGTGCCGCCGGTCAGGGTCGAGGTGAAGGCCTCGCGCAGCACGACGGGGATGCCCATCTGCTCGACGCCGGCCTCGAGCCCGGCCGCGCCGGGCGTGCCGAACGCGCCGTCCTCGTGGAGCAGGGCCACGCTGCCGACGCCTAGGTCCTCGATGAAGCCGAACGTCGCCTCGACGTTCTGGTAGTCCCAGGGGTGGACGTGGAAGAACCACTCCTCCTCGCCGAGGAGCTCCTCGATGCCCTCGAAGTCGTCGTTGCCGATGCCGGACGAGGCGCCGCCGATCCAGCTCACGATCGGCTGGAAGGTGCGGAACGACTCGACGAGCGCGAGCGTGGCGCCGGAGGCGAAGCCGCCGGCGATGAACTCGACGCCGTCCTCGGTCATGAGCTTCTCGAACGCGGCGACGGACGTGGCGGGGTCGGCCCGGTCGTCCTCGATGATGATGCGCAGCGGTTGGCCGAGCACGCCGCCGGCGGCGTTGATCTCGGCCAGCGCCAGCTCGAAGCCGGCCCTCTGGGCGAGGCCGGTGCCGGCCGCGCCGCCGGTCAGGGGCGAGAGTATGCCGATTGTGACCTGCTCCTGGGCTAGGCCCAGGCCCACCACGGCGGCGAGCAGTACTGCCAAGAGCTTCTTCATGCTTCCTCCTCCTCGAGGTGCCTTGCGGTGAAGGCGGCGGCGATGTCGCGTTTGAGGACCTTGCCCGCCCCGCTCTTGGGCAGGTCGGGCGCGAGGTCGATGTGCTTGGGGACCTTGAAGCGGGCGAGGCGGGCGTAGAGGAACTCCCTCAGCTCGTGCTCCGTGAGGCTGCGGCCCGGCTTGAGCACGACGCGGGCGAGGCCGACCTCGCCCCAGCGCTCGTCCGGCACGCCCACGACCGCGCACTCGGCGACGGCCTCGTGGTCGTAGATCGCCGCCTCCACCTCGGTGGGGTAGACGTTCTCGCCGCCCGAGATGAACATCTCCTTGCGCCGGCCGACGATCGCGAACACGCCGTCCGCGTCGACGACGGCGAGGTCGCCGGTCCACAGCCAGCCGTCGCGGAGGACCTCGCGGGTCGCCTCCTCGCGCTCGAAGTAGCCGAGGAAGACGTGCGGGCCCCGCAGGGTCAGCTCGCCGGTCTCGCCCGGTTCGCACGGGGTCCCGTCGGGGCGGCGGACGACGGCTTCGCCGTGGAGCATCGGCACGCCGACGGAGTGGGGCTTGGCGTCGGCGACGTCCTGGGTGGTGGCGAAGCAGTTCACGCCGGCCTCCGTGAGGCCGTAGCCCTGGCGCATCGGCACGCCGCGGCGGGTGAACGCCGCGCGCACGGGCTCGGGGCAGGGCGCCCCGCCCGAGATCGCCCAGCGCACGCCCGAGAGGTCGGCGCGCGCGAACGACTCGTGGGCGGCGAGCATGTGGAACATCGTCGGCACGAGGAACATGACCGTCGCGCGCGCCTCCTGCACGAGGCGGAGGTACTCGCCGGGGTCGAAGGCGCGCTGCAGCACGACCCGCCCCCCGACGTGGAGGAGAGGGACCGTGAAGGCGTTGACGGCGGCGTGGTAGCAGGGCGTGGCCTGGACGACGCAGTCGTCCGCGCGCAGCCCCCAGCTCATGACCGTGTTCACGGCGTTGTAGAAGCCCTGCCTGTAGGGCAGCATCGCGCCCTTCGGCAGCCCGGTCGTGCCGCCGGTGAGGAGGATCATCTGCACGTCCTCGGGCCCGACGACGGCGTCGTAGCCGGGCGCGCGCGGCGCCGGCTCGGCGGCGGCCAACCGGGCCTCGTGCTCGCCGAGGTCCCAGGTCCTCACGCCGGTGGCGGCGGCCTTGGCCGCGTTGTCGTCGTCGTGCATGACGAGGGCGGGCCTCAGGTAGGCGGCCAGCTCGCGCTGCTCGCGCTCCGCGAGCCGGACGTTGAGCGGCGTGTACACCGCCCCCGTCTTCGCCGTCGCCAGGATCATGTCGACGTGGGCGACGTGGTTGTGCGCCAGGAGCGCCACGCGGTCGCCCTTGCCTACGCCCGCCGCGCGCAGCGCGGCGGCGAGGCGCTCGGCGCGGTCGTCCAGCTCGGCGTAGGTCAGCCAGCGGCCCTGCCACAGCAGCGCGGGCGCGTCGGGCGTGAGCCGCGCGCGGGTGGCGGCGACGTCGAGGATCACGGTGCGCCTCCCTCCCCCCACCGCAGGCAGATCGCGTTCCACACGTAGCCCACTCCGGCGGCGACGAGCACGACGAGGTCGCCGGGGCGCAGGCGCCCCTCGCGCCGCGCCAGCTCCAGCGAGAGGGCCTGGTCGACCTGGCCGATGTGGCCGTAGTCGCTGAGGTAGATCGAGCGCTCGAGCGGCACGCCGAGCGCGTTCAGGAGCGCCTCGTGCGCCGAGCGCTTGACGTGGAGCATCGCGACGTACGCGACGTCCTCGAGGCCGGCGCCGGAGCGCGCGACGGCGTCGCGCACCACGCCGGCGAAGTTCGCCATGCTCTTGGCCTCGAGCCGCTCCCGCATCCCGGCCGGGTCGGTGACGCGCAGGCGGAAGCCGTCGGCGTTCTCCGGGCTGATGGGCGCCTTCGTGCCGCCGACGGGCACGAGCACGTCGAGCGAGAACGAGCCGTCGGTGCGGAACGCCGAGCCGAGCAGCTCGTGGCCGCGGCCGCGCTGGACTACGAACGCGGCGCCGCCGGCGCCGAGGTTGTACATGAACCTGACGTCGGGGTCGGAGAGGTCGACGAGGTCGCCGTTGCGGTAGCCGCCGGCGACCAGCACGGTGTCGACGCCGTCGTCGGCGAGGATCGCGTCGCGCGCCTGCTTGAGCCCCAGCACGGCCGTGCCGCACTTCTGCCCGACGTCGTAGGCGTAGGCGTTCACGGCGCCGACGTCGTGGGCGAGCTTGATGCCCGCCGTCCACACCGGGTACTCCTTGTACTCCTCGGTGATGGAGACGACCACGTCGACGTCCTCGGGCCGCACGCCCGCCTGGGCCAGCGCCCGCTCGGCGGCCCACACGCCCATGGCGGTGGGGTGGTCGTCTTCGCCGGGCAGCACGCGCTGGGTGATGCCCATCTTCTCGCGCACCACCCACTCGGGCACGCCGCTGGCCGCGGCGAGGTCGGCGGCGCTGAGGCGCCCTTCGGGCACGTAGGCGCCCAGGCCGGTGACGCCCACGTACGGCCGTGCGCTCACCGCGCGCCCTCCGGCGCCAGGCCCGCGAACAGCAGCTCGTGGGTCGACGCGAGCACCGCCGGCGGCGGCGGGCTGTGCTCCCAGATGGCGTAGCGGAGCCCCAGGAAGTGGGCCACGCCCATCAGCGCCCAGGCCTGTGCCTCGGCGTCGCCGCGGCGGATCTCGCCCCGTTCCTGGGCCGCGGCGAGGCGCTCGGCGTAGGCGTCGGCCAGCGTCTGGTAGTACTCGCGGTAGATGCTCTCGTCCACGAACTGCGACTCCATCACCACGCGG
>DATGNP010000354.1:0-11523 GCA_035306665.1 Trueperaceae bacterium | reverse complement strand
AGGCGATCGTCGAGGGCCGCGTGCCGCCCAACCTCAGCGGCGTGCGCGTGCTCTCGATCGACCTCTCGAACGTCGTGACCGGCACGAAGTACCGCGGCGAGTTCGAGGAGCGCCTCAAGCAGATCATCGAGGAGCTCGGGAGCGCGCGCGTCGTCGCGTTCATCGACGAGCTGCACACGCTGGTCGGCGCCGGCGGGGCCGAGGGCACCCTCGACGCCGCGAACATCCTCAAGCCTCCCCTCTCCCGCGGCGAGATCCAGGTGATCGGCGCCACGACGACCGGCGAGTACCACCGCTACATCGAGAAGGACGCGGCGCTGGAGCGGCGCTTCCAGCCCGTGATCGTCCTCGAGCCCACGCCCGAGGAGTCGCTCGAGATCCTCGTCGGCCTGCGCGAGAAGTACGAGGCCCACCACGGCGTCGTGATCCCGCACGAGATGCTGCAGATGGCCGTGCGCTACGGCGAGCGCAGCCTGCCGGGGCGCAACTTCCCCGACAAGGCGATCGACCTGATCGACGAGGCCGCGTCGCGCACGCGCCTGAACAAGTCGCTCGGCTTCCCCGTGCTCGAGGAGGAGGACGGCACGCCGATCGTCGGCCGCGCCGACATCGAGGCGGTCGTGGACTCGTGGGGCGGGATCTACGTCGACGACCACGACGACGCCAAGCTGGCCGGCATCGAGGAGAGCCTCAAGCGCAAGGTCGTCGGCCAGGACCGCGCGATCCGGGCGCTGGCCGCCGCGCTGCGGCGCGCCAGGGTCGGCCTCGGCGGCCGCACGCGCGTCGCCGCCTCGTTCCTGTTCGTAGGGCCCTCGGGCATCGGCAAGACGTTCCTCGCCAAGCAGCTCGCCGTCGAGCTCTTCGGCAGCGAGCGCGCCCTGGTGAGGCTCGACATGAGCGAGTTCCAGGAGGCGCACTCGATAAGCAAGCTGATCGGCGCGCCTCCCGGGTACGTCGGCCACGAGCAGGGCGGCAGGCTCACCGAGGCCGTGAGGCGCCAGCCGTTCAGCGTCGTACTCCTCGACGAGATCGAGAAGGCGCACCCCGACATCTACAACACGTTCCTGCAGGTCCTCGACGACGGCCGTCTCACCGACGGCCTGGGCCGCACCGTCGACTTCCGGCGCGTGATCCTGATCATGACGAGCAACACGGGCTTCAACCGCGGCGGCAGCGTGGGCTTCCAGGAGGCCGGGGGCCAGGGCCACGACGTCCCGCTCAAGAACCTCTTCACGCCCGAGTTCCTCGACAGGCTCGACGAGGTCATCGTGTTCGACACGTTCGACCGCGACCACATCGTCGTCATCGCCAGGCAGGCGCTCGAGGAGATCCGCCGCGAGCTCGCCGGCCGCGACATCGACGTGACCTTCGCGAAGGAGGTCGCGGAGTTCCTCGTCGACAAGCTGCCGCCCGGCGAGAGCGCCCGCCCGCTGCGCGGGGTGATCCGCGAGTACATCGAAGACCCGCTGTCGCTGGAGATCCTGGAGCGCGGCGCCGAAGAGCCGCTGCTGGTGACCATCGAGGACGGCAAGCCTGTCTTCGCGCGCCCCGTGCCCCTGGTCTGAGGGGGAGGGCGGGCGCCCGGCCCTGCCGCTCCCGCCTCGGTCGCTGCCGGCGCGGACACGCCTTGCCGGCCTTCGTCACGGTAGGCTCGGCATCATGCCGGTGAGCCGCCCGCCGCAGGGAGCGCCGTGGCCCGCGTAGCCGCCGCGTACGTCTGCACCGAGTGCGGGGCGAAGAGCCCGGCGCCGCTCGGTCGCTGCCCGCGCTGCGGCACCTGGGGCAGCGTCGTCGAGGAGGCGCCGGCCGCGGGGCCAACCCTGCGCGGCGCTACGGCGCGGGCGGCCGAGAGCGTCGACCTCCTCGGCGTCGACGGCGACGCCCCCACCCGCTTCCCGTCGGGCGAGCCCGAGGTCGACAGGGTACTCGGCGGCGGCATAGTGTCGGGGTCGGCCGTGCTGCTCACCGGCGAGCCCGGCATCGGGAAGTCGACCCTGCTGCTCCAGCTCGCCGCTGCCGCCGCCGCGCGCGGCGACGACGTCCTCTACGTCGCCGGCGAGGAGTCGCCGCTGCAGGTGCGCCTGCGCGCCGACAGGCTCGGCGTCGGCGCCGGCCTGCGGCTCACGCGCCAGACGTTCGCGCCGGCGCTCGCCGCCTACCTCGCCGAGCGCCGCCCGCGCCTCGCGATCGTCGACTCGATCCAGACCGTCACGTTCGAGGAGGGCGCGGTGCCCGGCAGCCTCACCCAGGTCCGCGACGCCACCGCCCTGCTCGTCGCCGCCGCGAAGGAGGCGGGCACGGCGCTGGTGCTGATCGGCCACGTCACGAAGCAGGGCACGGTGGCCGGGCCGAAGGTCGTCGAGCACATGGTCGACGCCACGCTCACCCTCGAGTCCGCCGGCGACATGCGCGTGCTGCGCTCGGCGAAGAACCGCTTCGGCCCCACGGGCGAGGTCGGCGTGTTCGAGATGACCCACGGCGGCATGCTCGCCGTGCCCAACCCGTCCGCGGCCTTCCTCGCCGAACGCCCCGTGGGCGCGGCCGGGTCGGTCGTGGCCGCCGTCCTCGAGGGCCAGCGCCCGCTGATGCTCGAGGTCCAGGCCCTGGCGTCGAAGAGCCCCTACCCCGCCCCGCGCCGCGTCGTGCAGGGCCTCGACCAGCGCCGCGTCGACGTCGTCCTCGCCGTGCTCGAGCGCCGGCTGGGCCTCCCGCTGGAGGGCCTCGACGTGTACGTGAACGTGGCGGGCGGGCTGCGACTCACCGACCCTGGCACCGACCTCGCGGTCGCGGTCGCCACCTACTCGGCCGTCACCAACCGTCCCGTCGGCGAGGGCACGGCCCTCGTGGGCGAGGTCGGGCTCGCCGGCGAGCTGCGCAGCGTCGCCCAGCTGGGCAGGCGCGTGCAGGAGGCCGCCCGCGCCGGCTTCGACCGCGTCGTCGCCCCGCGCTCCTCCGAGGCCGTGGTGGGCGTGAGCACCCTCGAGGAGGCCTTGTCGGCCGTGTGGAGCGAGCCTTGAGCCGCACGGCCCTCCAGGGCGAGGGCCGCGCCGCGGGTCCCCGCGAGGCCGGGGCGGTGTCCGCGGCGCCCGACGAGCGCCTGGGCGCCACGCTCGCCAGCGGGCTCTTCACGATCGCGGGCGGCGCCGTCGCCTACGTCCTCAGCCTGTGGCTCCTGCAGCCGCGCGGCCTGCTGGCCGGGCCGAACAACCTCCTCTACCTGACCGTCGTGGGGGCGCTCACCGCCTACCTCCTCACCCGCGGCCTCGCCAGGCGCGGCGGCAGGCTGTGGGCCCGCACGCTGCGGCGCGTCGCCTCGGTCAGCCCCGACGCCGTCGTGGCCGGCCTCGTGGGAGCCACCGTCGGCCTGGTGCTGACGATCCTCGTGAACAGCGTCCTGGCCGAGGTGCCCGGCTTCACCTGGTACTGGTCGATCCTCATCGCCCTGATCGCCGTCACCGGCTGCGGCGGCTTCTTCGTCGCGAACCGCGGCGTGCTCCCGGGCCTGCGCACGGCCGCGGCCGTGAGCGTGCCGGCGCTGCCGTGGCACGACAAGGTCATCGACAGCTCGGCGCTCATCGACGGCCGCGTCGTCGAGGTCGCCGAGGCGAACTTCCTCTACGGGCGCCTCCTCGTGCCGCAGTTCGTGCTCGCCGAGCTCCAGCGGCTCGCCGACTCCGACGACCCCCTGAGGCGCCAGCGCGGCCGCCGCGGGCTCGAGGTCGTCGACCGGCTCGTCGCCCACGCCTCGCTCCCCGCCGAGGTCGTGACCGTCGCCGGCGACGACCCCAAGGCGCCCGTCGACGCCAGGCTCGTGCGCTACTGCCTCGCCGAGGGCAAGGACCTCGTCACCACCGACTACAACCTCAGCCGGGTGGCGGCGCTGCAGGGCGTGCGCGTGCTGAACCTCAACCAGCTCGCGAACGGCGTGAAGGTCACGTACATGCCGGGCGAGCGCCTGTCGCTGAACGTCGTCAAGCCCGGCCGGGAGGCGGGCCAGGGCCTCGCCTACCTCGAGGACGGCACGATGGTCGTCGTCGAGGACGCCGCCGAGCTCGTGGGCCGCAGCGTCGACGCCGTCGTGACCTCGAGCCTCCAGACGAACATGGGCCGCATGATCTTCGCTCGCCTCGCGCCCGAGGACTGAGCGCGCGGCTCGGCGCGACCGACCGCCGCGACGCTCCGCCCGCCTCGCGCCCGCGGACCGATCCCGCGGCGACCGGCTCCACCGCTCAGGACTGGTAGCCTGGGGGACCCGCTGCGCGTTGACAGCCCGTGGCGCCGGCTCTAAGCTCGGCTCTGCGGCGGCGCCGGAGACGGCGTCCACGTCTGGAGCAGCGTTCGGGGCCTTAGCTCAGTTGGGAGAGCGTTCGCTTTGCAAGCGAAAAGTCGCCGGTTCGAGTCCGGCAGGCTCCACCACCCAGGTCAGAGGCGCGACCGTTGTCCGCTCCGGGGCGAACGTCCCGAGGGGCGTCGGTCGCGCCTCATGCTAGATTGGGCATCGCTCTCAGGCATGGCGCGCTTCTCAGCCGCGCTTGACGTCAGAACATCTTCAGTGTCTACCGCGACCTGCCACCGTTTACGAGGAGGTAGTCCCCCGAGCATGATGTCGACCACGCCGTGCCCGTCCGTGACCGGCGGCGAAGCCGGGATCCGGCGCGCGCTACCCTGGCGCCCGGGCGCTTCGCTCCCGGCGAGCTGAGGCATGCCGCAGCTCTATCCCCCTTCAGCCAACGCGCTCGTCAGGTGGTCGCTCATCGGCGGCGGCGTCTTCGTCGTGCTCCTCGTGACCGCGCTGACGTTCCTCGCGCGCACGTCGAACAACAGGGTCGGCGTGCCCGTGGCCCAGCCCGTCGACTTCCCGCACAACACCCACGTCGTGGACCTCGGCCTCGACTGCCGCTACTGCCACTCGACCGTCGAGACGTCCAACACGGCCTCGGTGCCCTCGACCGAGACGTGCATGACCTGCCACTCGCAGATCCGCACCAACACGCCGCAGCTCGAGCCCGTGTTCGCCAGCTGGGAGGCCGACGTGCCCATCGCCTGGAACCGCGTCCACGACCTCCCCGACTACACCTACTTCGACCACAGCGTGCACGTGAACAACGGCGTCGGCTGCTCCAGCTGCCACGGCCGGGTCGACCAGATGCGGACGGCGTTCAAGACCGAGGCGATGACGATGGGCTGGTGCCTGGAGTGCCACCGCGACCCCGCGACGCAGCTCAGGCCGCGCAGCGAGGTGTTCAACATGGAGTACTCCCACCCGTCACGACCGGAGGTGCAGCGGGCCATCGGCGAGCAACTGATCGCGGCGTACCACATCGACACTGACAGGCTCATCCAATGCTCGACATGCCACCGATGAACCCGCCACAGGAAGACGAGCGCCGGGACTTCCAGCGCCTCAGGGAGAAGCTCGCCGGCCAGCAGGGCCCCGCCTACTGGCGGAGCCTGGGCGAGCTCGCCGACACCGAGGAGTTCAGGGAGTTCGTCGCCAAGGAGTTCCCGCGGCAGGCCGCACCGCTGGAGAACGGCCTCGACCGCCGCGACTTCCTCAAGCTGCTCGGGGCCAGCATGGCGCTGGCGGGCCTGTCGGCCTGCGCCCGCCCGCCGCTGCCGCACGAGAAGATCGTGCCCTACGTCAGGGGCCCGGCCGAGGTCGTGCCCGGCAAGCCGCTGTTCTACGCCACCGCCGTGACGTACGGCGGCTTCGCCGAGGGCGTGCTGGCCGAGAGCCACCAGGGCAGGCCGACGAAGCTCGAGGGCAACCCCGACCACCCCGCCAGCCGCGGCGCGACCGGCGCCACCACGCAGGCCGAGGTCCTCGCGCTCTACGACCCCGACCGCTCGACGACGGTGATGGAGGGCGACCAGGAGCGCACCTGGGACGACTTCGTCGCGGCGCTGGGAGCCGCCGTCGGCGGGCTGGCCGACGGCCAGGGCCTGGCCGTCCTCACGGAGAACGTCACGTCGCCCACGCTGGCCGCCCAGCTGCAGCAGGTGCTGGCCGCGGTCCCGGGGGCGTCGTGGTACCAGTGGGACCCTCTGCACCCCGACAACGAGGTCGCCGGCGCCAGGCTCGCCTTCGGCGCCGACGTGCGCCCGGTCTACGACCTGACACGGGCCGACGTCGTCGTCTCGCTGGGGGCCGACTTCCTCGACCGCGGGCCCGGACGCCTGGCGCACGCCCGCGACTTCGCCCAGCGGCGCCGCGCCCTGCGGGCCGACGCCGACATGAACCGCCTCTACCAGCTCGAGAGCTCGCCCTCGCCCACCGGCGTCCTGGCCGACCACCGCGTGCCGCTCCGCCCGTCGGAGATCGCGGCGGCCGCCGCCGTGCTGGCCGCGCGGCTCGGCGTCGACGCGCCCGCGGCCGAGGCGCCCGCCGGGCTGTCGGCTGCCCTGCTCGACGCCATGGTCGCCGACCTCCAGGGAGCGCAGGGCGCTGCCGTCGTGATCGCCGGCGCCGAGCAGCCGCCCGTCGTGCACGCGCTGGCGGCGGCGATGAACGCGGCGCTGGGCGCCGTGGGCACCACGGTCACCTACGTCGCGAACCCCGCGGCGCGTCCGGCCGTGCACGTCGAGGAGATCGCCGCGCTCACGGCGGCGATGCGCGACGGCGCCGTCGGCGCCCTGCTCGTGCTCGGCGCGAACCCCGTCTACACCGCCCCCGCCGACCTCGGCTTCGCGGACGCGCTCGCCCGGGTACCGTTCAGCGCTCACGTCGGGCTCTACCGCGACGAGACCGCCCTCGCCTGCACCTGGCACGTGCCGCAGACCCACTTCCTCGAGACCTGGGGCGACGCCCGCGCCTACGACGGCACGGTCACGATCACGCAGCCCCTGATCCTGCCCTTCTACGGCGGCAAGAGCCACCACGAGGTGCTGGCCGCCCTCCTCGGCGACCCGGCCGCGACCGCGTACGACGTCGTCAGGGGCTACTGGCAGGGCCGCGTCAGCGGCGACTTCGAGGCGTTCTGGCGCGAGAGCGTCTACCGCGGGGTCGTCGCCGGCACGGCCGAGCCGCCCGCCGCCGTGACGCCGGCCGGCTCCGTCGCGGGGCCGCTGCCGCAGGGCTCCGACCTCGAGGTCGTGCTGACCCACGACCACGGCGTCCTCGACGGCCGCCTGGCGAACAACGGCTGGATGCAGGAGCTGCCGCGCCCGATCTCGAAGCTGACCTGGGACAACGCGGCCCTGATGGCGCCACGCACGGCCGAGCGCCTGAACGTCGGCACCGGCGACGTCGTGACCCTCACCGTCGACGGCCGCAGCGTCGACGTGCCGGTGCTGGTACAGCCCGGCCAGGCCGACGGCGCGGTCACCGTCGCGCTCGGCTACGGCCGCACGGCCGGCGGCAGCGTCGCCAACGGCGTCGGCGTCGACGCCTACCCGCTGCTCGCGACGGCCACGGGCCACACCGCGCCCGTGCAGGTCGCGACGACGGGCAGGCGCTACCGCCTCGTGACGACGCAGGAGCACCATGCCCTCGAGGGCACGGGCGAGGCCAGGCACATCGTGCGCTCCGGCACGCTGGCGCAGTTCCGCGCCGAGCCCGAGCACCCGACGTTCGCGCACCCCGTCGCCCACCACAGCGAGGACCTCTACCCCGACTTCGTCTACGAGGGCTACAAGTGGGGGATGGTCATCGACCAGACCGTCTGCACCGGGTGCAGCGCCTGCGTCGTGGCCTGCCAGGCCGAGAACAACGTGCCGATCGTCGGCAAGGAGCAGGTGTGGCGCAACCGCGAGATGCACTGGCTCCGCGTCGACAGCTACTACGGCGGCTCGATCGACGACCCGCGGTTCTACGCGCAGCCGATGCCGTGCCAGCACTGCGAGAAGGCCCCGTGCGAGCCGGTGTGCCCCGTCGGCGCCACCGTGCACGACTCCGAGGGCCTGAACGTGATGGTCTACAACCGCTGCGTCGGCACGCGCTACTGCTCGAACAACTGCCCCTACAAGGTCAGGCGCTTCAACTACCTGCAGTACGCCGAGCTCGACACCTCGGCCACGCCGCTGTCGCTGGCGAACAACCCCGACGTCACGGTCAGGAGCCGCGGCGTGATGGAGAAGTGCACCTACTGCACGCAGCGCATCTCGCGCGCCCGCATCGAGGCGGCGAACGAGGACAGGCGCATCCGCGACCTCGAGGTCGTCACGGCGTGCCAGGCCGCCTGCCCGACGCAGGCGATCGTGTTCGGTGACCTGAACCTCGAGGGCAGCGCCGTGAACGAGATGAAGGCGTCCCCGATCAACTACACCCTCCTCGACGACCTGCAGACCTTCCCGCGCACCAGCTACCTGGCCAAGGTCACCAACCCGAACCCCGCCCTCGAAGGGAGCGCGTGATGGCCGTAGCAGCAGGCAAGCGGCCCTTCGTCGAGACGAACCGCGTGATCGGCACGGGCCAGTCGTTCGGCACGATCGACGACACGGTCCTCAGCCCCGTCCTGCTGGACGTCCAGCAGACGCCGCGGTGGTGGTGGGTCGGCTTCGGCATCTCGCTGGCGTTCCTCACGATGTACCTGGTGTCCGTCGTGCACCTGATCACGACCGGCATCGGGATCTTCGGCAACAACATCCCCGTCGCCTGGGCGATGCCGATCGTGAACTTCGTGTGGTGGATCGGGATCGGGCACGCCGGGACGCTGATCTCCGCCGCCCTGCTGCTGTTCAGGCAGCCGTGGCGCACGACGATCAACCGGTTCGCCGAGGCCATGACGATCTTCGCCGTCGTCTGCGCCGGCCTCTACCCGATCCTGCACCTGGGCCGGCCGTGGGTCTTCTACTGGCTGCTGCCCTACCCGAACACCTTCGGCCTGTTCCCGCAGTTCCGCAGCCCGCTCGACTGGGACCTGTTCGCGATCGGCACGTACGCCAGCGTCTCCGTCCTGTTCTGGTTCATCGGCCTGATCCCCGACCTGGCGGCCCTGCGCGACCGGGCGCCCACGGCGTTCCAGCGCATCCTCTACTCGGTTCTCTGCCTCGGCTGGACCGGCTCGGCGAAGGCGTGGCAGCGCTACCAGCGCGCCTACCTGCTCATCGCGGCCCTCTCGTTCCCCCTGGTGCTCTCGGTGCACAGCACGATCGCCATGGACTTCGCCGTGGCCCAGGTGCCGGGCTGGAACAACACGATCATGCCGCCCTACTTCGTCGCGGGCGCCGTGTTCGCCGGCTTCGCGATGGTGCTGATCCTGGCAGTGCCGCTGAGGCGGGCGTTCGGCCTCGAGAAGCTGATCACGATGCGCCACCTCGACAACGCCGCGAAGCTGATGCTCGCCACGGGCATGGTCGTCGTGTACGGGTACCTGATCGAGATCTTCATCGCCTGGTACTCGGGCGTCGAGTTCGAGCGCTACATGATCTGGAACCGCCTGTTCGGGCAGCACGCCCAGTTCTTCTGGGCCCTGATCCTGTGCAACTTCGTGGCGATCCAGCCGCTGTGGTTCAGGCGCGTCAGGCAGAGCCCGCTCGCGCTGTTCGTGATCTCGCTGATCGTCTCGGTCGGCATGTGGCTCGAGCGCTTCGTGATCATCATCGTGTCCCTGACGAAGGACTTCCTGCCGTCGTCGTGGGGCGACTACATCAGCACGTTCTGGGACTGGGCGCTCTACCTCGGTAGCTTCGGCCTCTTCTCGACGCTGTTCTTCCTGTTCATCAGGCTGCTGCCGTCGATCGCCACGGCCGAGACCAAGGAGACGCTCCACCACTACGAGCACCACAAGCTCGACCCGCTCGAGGAGATCAGGGAGAGCTACTTCGCGGAGGTGAAGGCGTGAGCGCGATCTCGGTCGGCGAGACCGCCACCACCGCCGCCAGGCCGCTCCACGGCGTCGCCGCGCAGTTCGGCACGGTGGACGAGCTCATGCGCGCCGCCGAGCGCGTGAAGGCCGCCGGGTACACCCGCACCGACGCCTACACCCCCTTCCCTGTCGAAGGGCTCGACGAGGCGCTCGGCATGCGGCCGACCCGGATCGGCTGGATCGTGCTGGCGGCGGGCCTGGCCGGCGGCCTCGGCGGCTTCTTCATGCAGTGGTGGGCGAACACCACCTACTTCCCGCTGATCATCGGCGGCAAGCCGCTGAACAGCTGGCCGAACTGGATCGTGATCACGTTCGAGTGCACGATCCTGGCGGCGGCGTTCACCGCCGGCCTGGTCATGATCTTCCGCAACGGCATGCCGCGGGCGTACCACCCGATCTTCAACCTGCCCGGGTTCGAGCAGGCCAGCCGTGACAAGTTCTTCATCGCGATCGAGGCCGCCGACCCGCAGTTCGACCTGAGGCGCACCACGGCGTTCCTGCAGAGCCTGGCGCCGGAGCGCGTCACGGAGGTGGAGGCGTGAGCCGACCCCGCACCGGCCGTGCCCTCCGGCTGCTGCCCGTCCTGCTCGCCGCGTCGCTGCTGCTGACGGCGTGCGGCCGCAACATGTTCGACCAACCCAAGGTCGAGCCGTTCGAGTCCTCCGCGTTCTTCGCCGACGGCGCCGGCATGCGCGCGCCGGTCGCGAACACGGTGTCGCGCGAGTTCGGCGCCCTCGACCGCGCCTACCTGACGGGGCAGGGCGCGCAGGGCATGCTCACCGACCTGCCGATCCCCGTGAGCCTCGAGCTCCTGCAGCGCGGCCAGCAGCGCTACGACATCTACTGCTCGCCGTGCCACGACTACGACGGGCGGGGCACCGGGGCGGTCGTGCGCCGCGGGTTCCCGCAGCCGGCCTCGTTCGTCGACGAGCCGCGGCTCCTCGCGGCCCCTGTCGGCTACTTCTACAACGCCATCACGAACGGCTTCGGGCGCATGCTCCCCTACGCGTCGCGCGTCCCCGTCGAGGACCGCTGGGCGATCTCCGCGTACGTCAAGGCGCTGCAGCTCTCGCAGAACGCCGACCCCGCCGACATCCCCGAGGGCGTCGAGGTCGTGATGCCCGCCGCGGAGGCAGCCAGATGAGCTTGAGCGCGCACGAAGGACACGCAAGGCCCACGCTCCACCTCGCCCCGCCCGCCACGGCGCGGCTGCAGACGACGGCCCTGGGCGTCGGCGTGATCGCCGTGCTGGGCGCCGCGGTGCTGGGCTTCTTCGGGGACGGCCAGTTCTTCCAGTCCTACCTGATGGCCTTCCTGTTCTGGCTGGGGCTCTCGCTCGGCGCCCTGGTGCTGCTGTTCACGCAGCACCTCGCCGGCGGCCCGTGGGGCCCGATGATCGCGCGGCCGCTCGAGTCGGCCGCGACGCTCGTGCCCCTGATGGCGCTGCTGTTCGTGCCGGTGCTGATCGGCGCACGCGAGCTCTACGTCTGGACCGACCCGGCCTACGTCGCCGGGCACCCGACGGTGGCGGCGAAGTCCGAGTACCTCAACATGACCTGGTTCGTGATCAGGGCTGTCGTGTACTTCGTCGTCTGGACGGCGGCCGCGCTGGTCTACCGCCGCACGTCGCTGCGGCAGGACGAGGAGCAGGGCAAGGCGGCGGGAACGCTGGCGATGCGCCTGCGCAGCGTCGCCGGCATGTGGTTCGTCTTCTACG
>DATGNP010000353.1:0-17267 GCA_035306665.1 Trueperaceae bacterium | reverse complement strand
TCTCGCGGTGCTCAAGTGGTCCCTTGCGCCGCGTCCGCGCGCCAACGCGGCGCGCTCCGGCGGCAGCGGCTCCCCGCCGCGCTGGGTATTCGACGCGCTTGGCACGTCCACCGGGGAGAGGCTAACATGCGGGACGGGCCTGCCGAGATGGCGGAACGGTAGACGCAGTTGACTCAAAATCAACCGGGGTGACCCGTGCGGGTTCGAGTCCCGCTCTCGGCACCACCAGTGCGGCTTCGGGCCGCAGCCCTGCCCAGGCGTGTCAGGTGCGCCGCCCCGCCCATGCCGTGCGTGGGCGGCGGCGCGTTCGGAGGGAAGATGTTCTGGATCGTGCTCGTCGTGTTCGTGATCGTCTCGGTGATGCTCACCGCGATCATCCTGATGCAGGAGCCCAAGCAGTCCGGCCTGGGCGACGCCCTCGGCGGCGGGGGCGGCGCCGACTTCGGGTCGCTCGGCGGCACCGCCGGCGGGCTCCACCGCCTCACCGTCTACCTGGCGGCGATCTGGGGCGCCCTCGCCATCCTCATGCAGGTCATCCCGCGCTGAGCGCGTGAGCCCCCCGGAGCTCCCCGGAGGCCGGGGAACCCGATGAGCGCGCCTTAACGGCGTCCTCACCGGGGTTTGACCCGATGCACACGCGATGGTAGATTGCCGGCCAGTGTGGGTGAAAAGTGAAGCCGCTGGCTCTGCAACGCCCGCATCCGACCCCACGGGCGGACGACGGCCGGAGGGCGCCTACCCCCAGGTGAACTGGGGGGATACGCGCCGACCGGCCGCGTTCTATCGTGTGGTCACAATCCCATAGAAGCCGCTCGGCTTCGGCAGTCTGCATGGAGGTAGCATGAAGAGGTTCATCTTGGGTATCGCCGCGCTCGCGCTCGTAGCGGCCGGCTTCGCGCAGCCCTATCAGTGGCCGGAGGCTTACGCCCCGACCGCCGTCCAGGGTGGAACGGTCTCCGAGGACCTCTTCGGCGACTTCACGACCCTAAACCCCGTGCTGATCTCGTCGGCGCAGGAGAACGCGGTCATCAGCATGACCGCCGGCCCCGGCCTCGTGTACCGCGACTGGCTCGGCAACCGCTCCTTCCAGCGCGAGGACGGCTCGTACAACATGTACTGGGCCGAGTCGATCGAAGAGGTGCGCCCGAACCAGGAGTTCGTCGTCACCGTCAGGCAGGGCTGGAAGTGGAGCGACGGCGTCGAGATGACCGCCGACGACGCCATCGCCGCCCGGACGATCATCGGCGACCCCGACGTCCAGTCGAACTCCTACTCCTGCGGCTACGTGGACGCCGACCCTGTCGTCTACGAGAAGATCGACACCTACACCTACCGCATCACCCTCCCCCGTCCCGTCACGAACGCGCTGGCGGTGAAGGACTGCGGCACGCTCCCCGCGCACGTCTTCATGCCGGTCTACGAGCAGAGCGGCGCCGAGGGCATCCGCGCGATGTGGGGCGTCGACACCCCGCCGAGCGAGATGGTCTTCGGCGGCCCCTACATGATCAGCGAGTTCCGCCAGGGCGAGCGCATCGTGCTGACGAAGAACCCGATGTACGGGGAGTTCGTCCAGGCCGCCGACGGCTCGCCGCTGCCCGGCCCCGACCAGTGGGTCGTCACGTTCTCGCAGGACCAGAACGCGATCCTCAGCCGCCTCGTGACCGGCCAGTCCGACTTCTACTGGCCCACTACCGTCGACCAGCTCCGCGCGATCACCGACGCCATCAACAGCGGCGCGATCGGCGGCCAGCTGCACGCGAACCTCGGCCCCTCCGGCTCGGTCGACTTCATCACCTACAACTTCAACAAGCTCGACCAGTGCAAGCGGGACATGTTCCGTAACCCCGTGTTCCGCCAGGCGATCTCGATCATGATCGACCGCGACGCGCTGGTCCAGGGCGCCGTCGGCGGTCTCGGCTTCCCCGCCAAGGACTGGAACTCCGAGGCCGCGGCTCCGTTCGACGCGCCGCACCTCGAGCCCTTCGAGTTCGACCCCGAGCGCGGCGTCGAGATGCTCGCCTCGATCGGCTTCTCCGAAGCCGGCCCCGACGGCGTGCTGCGCAACCCGCAGACCGGCTGCCGCGTCGAGTTCGACCTGCAGTTCAACTCGGGCAACAACCGCCGCGCCCAGCTGGCCGTGATCATCTCGCAGACCCTCGCCGACTACGGCGTGCAGGTCAACCCGCGTGAGGTCTCGAGCGAGATCTGGACCGACTCGATCGTCGGCACCGCCGAGGGCTTCGACCCGGCCGCGGGCCGCGCCGTCGACTACGACGCCCAGATCTGGGGCCTCGCGGGCGGCGACATCGACAACCCGCACTTCCAGAACGGCCTCATGCTCGGCACGAACCTGAACGCGTGGAACAAGAGCCGCGACGACTTCGCCTCGTGGGAGCTCCTGATGGACCGCCTCACGGCCGCGATGGTCACCGAGGTGGACCTGGAGAAGCGCATCGAGCTCTACAACGAGCGCGCGACCCTGATGCGGGACAACCTGCCGATCACCCCGCTGATCAGCACGGCGTTCCACTTCTACCACGACCTCGGCAACGTCTGGCCGCTCGAGTTCCTCGACGCCAACAGCATCGAGAGCCCCTACCGCCCGGGCAACTTCCGCGAGAACCTCACGATCAACGCGAACTGACGAGCCCGCAGCCGGGAACCCCCTCTCCTATCCGAGAGGGGGTTCCCCCTAACCCTTCGCCTATCTGCCCGGGGATCTCTTAGGAAGCCATCTTGTTCGTATTCATAGTCAGACGCGTACTCAACCTGATCCCGACGTTCCTGCTGGCGACGTTCCTCGCCTGGTTCGTCATCGAGATCGCGCCCGGCGACTTCGCCAGCCAGTTCGCCTTCGACCAGGTCGACCCCAACAAGGCCCAGCGCATCCGCGAGGTCCTGGGGCTGAACCAGCCGTGGCCGATCCGCTATCTCTACTGGCTCAGGAACCTCGTCACGAACTTCGACCTCGGCACCAGCATGGTCTCGAAGGGCGACGTCACGACGCTGATCTACCCCCGCATGGTCAACAGCTTCTGGCTGCTGCTGCCGGCGACGGTCCTGACCTTCCTCATCGCGATACCTATCGGCGTGTACTCGGCCGTGCGCAAGTACTCGATCGGGGACCGCGTCCTCACCGTCTTCAGCCTCATCGGCCTCGCCGTCCCGAACTTCTTCCTGGCGCTGCTGGTGCTGGCGTTCGCCGTGTACTTCTACCAGTCGAACGGCTGGTTCCTGATACCCACCGGCGGGATGACCAGCTCGAACTACAGCCAGCTGTCACTGTGGCAGCAGGTGCTCGACCGCGGCTGGCACCTGATCGCGCCCCTGCTCGTCGTGACGCTCTCGAGCCTCGCCACGACCAGCCGGATCATGCGCGGGGAGATGCTCGAGGTCATGGGCCAGGACTACATCCGCACGGCCAAGGCCAAGGGCCTATCCGAGAACGTCGTGACCTACAAGCACGCCTTCCGCAACGCCGTGGTCGTGATCATCGCCACGATCGGCGGGCTCCTCCCCGGCCTGATCAGCGGGGCGGGCACCGTCGAGTTCGTGATGCGCTGGCCCGGCATCACGCCGCTGTTCATCAGCTCGATCTTCGCCCAGGACGTCTACGTCGTGATGGCGCTCCTGACTGTCCTGACGCTGTTCCTGATGATCGGGAACCTGCTCTCCGACCTGGCGCTCGCGCTCGTCGACCCTAGGATCAGGTACTGATGGCCACGCAGACGCCCCAGACCCAGACCGGCGCCGCGCCGTCCCGCCGCGCGCGCGCCGCCCGCGCCGAACGCCAGGGCGCGAGCCTGAGCACGATCGCGTGGAAGCAGTTCCGCCAGCACCCGCTCGCCCGCGGGGCGCTCCTCATCCTGGGCATCCTGTACACGGCGGCCGCGTTCGCCGACTTCCTCGCGCCCTACCCGGAGCGCTACATCAACACCAACAACACCTTCCAACCGCCCACGCAGGTCCACTTCCGCGACGAGGACGGCCGCTGGTCCCGGCCCTACATCTACCCGATGAAGAAGTCCCTCGACCTCCAGACGTTCCAGACGGTGTGGGAGGTCGACACCTCGCAGAAGTACTACCTGAAGTTCTTCGTCAGGCGCGAGGGCATCCGCGACCGCTACGTCCCCTTCCCCGTCAGCCTGATCCCCCTCAAGCTGCGCCAGACGTGGGACATCAGGCCCACCGCGACGCTCCACCTCTTCGGCGTCGACGACCCGACCGACAGGGTCAAGGTGCACCTGTGGGGCACCGACGACCTCGGCGGCGACGTGTTCGGCAAGGTCCTGTTCGGGGCGCGCATCAGCCTCACGATCGGCATCCTCGCCTCGCTCGTCGCGATCGCGATCGGGATGCTGATGGGCGGCCTAGCCGGCTTCTACGGCGGGTGGCTCGACGAGCTGATCCTGCGCCTCGTCGAGGCGATCGACGCGATCCCCAGCCTGTTCCTGCTCCTGACGCTGTCGGCGGTCTTCTACCCGCTCGGCCTGCCGTCGTCGGTCGTGTTCCCGCTGATCGTCGTCGTGCTCTCACTGATCGGCTGGGGCGGCGTGGCCAGGACGATCAGGGCGCAGGTCCTGTCGCTCAAGGAGCGCGACTTCGCCGTGGCGGCCAAGGCCGCGGGCGCCAGCAACTGGCGGATCATCCGCGCGCACCTGCTGCCGCAGACCCTGTCCTACGTGATCGTCGTCATGAGCCTGGCGATCCCCGGCTTCATCCTCACGGAGGCCGTGCTGAGCTTCTTCGGCCTCGGCATCCAGCCGCCGGCCACGAGCTGGGGCCTGATGCTCAACACGGCGCAGTCGTTCGTGGGCGTCAGCGGCCTCGGCGACAGGTGGTGGATCTTCATCCCCGGCATCTTCATCTTCGTCTCGGTGCTGACGTGGAACCTGCTGGGGGACGGCCTGAGGGACGCGTTCGACCCGCGCAGCCGCCGCTAGGACGCGCCTAGCCTCACCGCGTTCTCAGGATGCTGGACTCGGGCGGCGCGAAGCGTGATATGGTCTTCGTACGCTCGGACCGTCGGGCCCGTCTCGAGGCCCGTCACGCGACGCCAGCCGTGGCTGCGCGGCCGTAAGCCGAGCGGTATCTCGATGCCACCCGGATCTTGCCTTGGGCACCGCCGTATCCACCTATGGCGGTGCCGGCGAGGTCTTCGACCCGCGCACGCGCCCTCGCGCCGGCGGGTCGACGTGAGGAGCGAACGGACTGATGGCCAAGAACGAGCGGATACTTGAGGTCGTAGACCTCAAGACGTACTTCGACACCGACGAGGGCACGGTCAAGGCCGTCGACGGGGTCAGCTTCCACCTCGACCGCGGCGAGACCCTCGCGGTCGTGGGCGAGTCTGGCTCGGGCAAGTCCGTGACGAGCCTCTCGGTGATGCGGCTCATCCCGACGCCGCCGGGCCGGATCGCCGGGGGCCAGATCCTCTTCGAGGGCCAGGACCTCGTGAAGAAGTCGGAACGCGAGATGCGGAAGATCCGGGGCAACGACATCTCGATGATCTTCCAGGAGCCGATGACCAGCCTGAACCCGGTGTACACGGTCGGCGACCAGATCGCCGAGGCGATCGTGCTGCACCAGGGCAAGACGTACCGCGAGGCCATGAAGATGGCCGCCGAGATGCTCGACCTCGTCGGCATCCCCGAGCCGGGCAAGCGCGTCAAGAACTACCCGCACCAGATGTCGGGCGGCATGCGGCAGCGCGTGATGATCGCGATGGCGCTCTCCTGCGGGCCGAAGCTCCTCATCGCCGACGAGCCGACGACGGCGCTCGACGTGACGATCCAGGCGCAGATCCTCGACCTCATGCGCAAGCTGCAGGACGAGATCGGCATGTCGATCCTCTTCATCACGCACGACCTCGGCGTCGTCGCCGAGATCGCCGACAGGGCGGTCGTGATGTACGCCGGCCGCGCCGTCGAGGAGGCCGACGTCCACTCGATCTTCGCGCGCCCGCTGATGCCGTACACGCTCGGCCTGATGAACTCGATCCCGCGCGTCGACCGCGCCGCCGAGCACCAGGAGCGCCTGCAGGCGATCCCCGGCAACGTGCCCAACCCGCTCAACCTGCCCGAGGGCTGCGCGTTCCACCCGCGCTGCCGGTTCGCCCAGGACCGCTGCAAGGAGGCCATCCCGCCCCTCGAGGACGCCGGCGGCGGCCATCAGGTCAGGTGCGTGAGGTGGAACGAGCTCGACCTGAAGTCGGAGATCCGGGCGTGAGCACCATGCCGCAGGCCACGCAGGCGGCCACCGACCGCCAGGGCGCGCTCCTCGAGGTCAACAACCTCAAGAAGTACTTCCCGATCCGCGGCGGGATCTTCTCGCGCGTGGTCGCGAACGTCAAGGCCGTAGAGGACGTCTCGTTCGCCGTCAAGCGCGGCGAGGTCGTCGGCCTCGTGGGCGAGTCCGGCTCGGGCAAGACCACCGTCGGCCGCACGATCCTGCGCCTGATCGAGCCCACCTCCGGCGAGGTGTGGTTCGACGGCGTCGACATCACCAAGGTCAACAAGGCCACGATGCGCGAGTACCGGAAGAGGATGCAGATCATCTTCCAGGACCCGTTCGCGAGCCTGAACCCGCGCATGTCGGTCGGCGACATCATCGGCGAGGCCATGACGATCCACAACCTCGCCAAGGGACGGGAGCGCGAGGAGCGCGTCGCCCAGCTGCTCGAGCGGGTCGGCCTCTCGCCGAACCACATGCGGCGCTACCCGCACGAGTTCTCGGGCGGGCAGCGGCAGCGCATCGGCATCGCCCGCGCGCTGGCCGTCGACCCCGACTTCATCGTCGCCGACGAGCCGGTCTCGGCGCTCGACGTCTCGATCCAGGCGCAGGTCGTGAACCTCCTCCAGGACCTCAAGGAGGAGCTGGGCCTGACGCTGCTGTTCATCGCCCACGACCTGGGGGTCGTCGAGTACATCTCCGACCGCGTGATCGTGATGTACCTCGGGCGGATCATGGAGATCGCCCCGGGCAGGGAGCTCTACACGAACCCGATCCACCCGTACACCGAGGCC
Source organism: Trueperaceae bacterium (assembly GCA_035306665.1). Taxonomy (GTDB): domain Bacteria; phylum Deinococcota; class Deinococci; order Deinococcales; family Trueperaceae; genus DASRWD01. The sequence continues at coordinate 10,242 of DATGNP010000353.1, read as the reverse complement.
CTGCTGTCGGCGGTCCCGATCCCCGACCCGACCGTCAAGCGCGAGCGCATCATCCTCCAGGGCGACATCCCCAGCCCCATCAACCCGCCCTCGGGCTGCGTCTTCCGCACGCGCTGCCCGATCGCGACGAAGGAGTGCGCCGAGGTCGTGCCGCCCCTCGAGGAGGTCTCGCCCGGCCACTTCAAGGCCTGCATCCACCGCCCCTGAGGCGTAGGGACACCGTCCCGCGCTCCGCGGCCCGGCTACGAGAGCCGGGCCGCGGCTTATCATCGCCACGGCGATGAGCACGGCACCGGCGCGCACCACGCTCGACGTCCTCGACACCGACGCCGTCACGGCCGCGATCCGCGCGCGCGTGCTCGCCGCGCTGCCCGTCGGCGGACCGGACGCCGAGCTCGCCCGCTTCGCCCGGCTGCAGCGCGACTACCCGAGCCGCGAGGGCAAGACCCTGCGCGGCCGCGTCGTCGTCCTGTCCGCGGCGGCCCACGGGGCGTCCGACCTGGACGCGGTGCTGACCGTCGCCGCCGCGCTCGAGCTGTTCCAGGCCTGGGTACTGGTGCACGACGACATCGAGGACGGGTCGGAGGAGCGCCGCGGGGCGCCCGCCCTCCACCGGCTCGTGGGCGTGCCCGTCGCGCTGAACGTCGGGGACGCGATGCACGTGCAGATGTGGCGCCTGCTGCACGGCCTCCTGGACAGGCGCACCGCCTCCGACGCCGCCGGCGCCGTCACCGCCGCGGTCGTCGCGCGCGTGCTGGAGGAGTTCGGGAGCATGGTCGCGCGCACGGCCGCGGGGCAGCACCTCGACCTGGCCTGGGTCGCCGCCGGCCGCTTCGACGTGACCGAGGACGAGTACCTGCGCATGGTCACCCTCAAGACCGCGTGGTACACGGTCGCGTCGCCGCTGCGGATGGGGGCGCTCCTCGCCGGCCGCGAGCCCGCTCCGGCCCTGGAGCGCGCCGGGCTCGACCTCGGCGCCGCCTTCCAGGTGCGCGACGACGTCCTGAACCTCGCCGAGGGGTCGGCGGCGGCCGGCTACGGCAAGGAGGCGCTCGGCGACCTCTACGAGGCCAAGCGCACGCTGATCCTCGCGCACCTCCTCAGGAGCGCGCCGCCCGCGACGCGGGACGAGGTCGTGAGCACGCTCGCGCGCCCGCGCGAGGAGCGCCGGCCGGAGGACGTGCGGCGGGTCCTCGCCCACATGCGTGCGCACGGCTCGCTCGCGTACGCGCAGGCCGCGGCCAGGCGGCTCGCCGACAGCGGCCTCGCCGCCCTGGGCGAGGCCCTGGGCCAGGCGCCCGACCGCGGCGCCGCCGCGGCCCTGACCGCCGCCCTGGCCGAGGTCGCCGAGCGCGAGCGCTGAGGGCGGGCCGGCGAGCGCTGCTGCCCCTCCGGCACGCGCTAGCGCCGACGGCGGGTCGGCACGCGCGGGCACCGGCGGACGGCGGTGACCAGCGGGCCGGTCACCCTCCGGGCGCTGCCGCCGCCCAGCCTCACCGGTCACGTGCCTAGGACGTCCGCGGTCCCCGCGGTCCCCGGCCCTAGCCTCGGGCATGACGCGAGCCGGAGCACGCGCCCTCTCCCTCGCCGGCGGGACGCTCGGGGCGCTGGGCGCGTGCCCCGCCTGCCAGCGTGCGCCGGCCGGCGCGGAGGGCGTGTGCGAGGCGTGCCGCGCCTGGCTCGCGGCGGCGGTGGCGGCCGCGCCCCCGCCCGTCGGCGACAGGTGCTGGCTGGGGCCGTACGCCGGCCCGTGGGAGCGCCTCGTGAAGGCCATGAAGCACGGCGGCGCCAGGCGCCTGGGCCCGTTCCTCGGGGCGCTCATGGCCGCGCGCGTGTCCGCCTGGGGCTTCGTCCCCGACGCCGTCACCCACGTGCCCACCTCGGCGCGGCGGCGCGCCGAGCGCGGCTTCGACCAGGCCGCCGTCCTGGCCGCTGCGCTGGCCGACCGGCTCGGCCGCCGGCACCTCAGCCTCCTCACGCGCGCGCCGACGTCGCGCAGCCAGCAGCGCCTCTCGCGGGCGTCGCGGGCCGCGAACGTCGGCGGCGCCTACGCCGCGCGCGGTCGGACCGGCGGGCGGGTCCTGCTCGTCGACGACGTCCTCACGACCGGGGCCACGGCGCTGGCCTGCGCGGCGGCGCTGGCGGCGGCGGGCGCGCGCGAGGTCAGGGTCGCGGTCGTCGCGCGCACGGTGCGGGGCGACGCCCCTCCCGCCGGGCCGTGGTGACGCCCCGCGCTCGCGCCCCGGGTGGTCTAGAGCCCGAAGGCCAGCCCCACCGCGACGCCCAGGAGGGCTCCCACGGCGACCTGGGGGTAGGTGTGGCCCAGCAGCGTGCGCAGGGCCTGGGGCTTGAAGCCCTCGTCGAAGAGGTGGGCGAGCTCGTTCACGAGCTCGTTGATCAGCTCGGCCTGCAGCCCGGCGGCGCGCCTGATGCCGGTGGCGTCGTACATCACGATCGAGCCGAACACCGCCGCGATCGCGAACTCCGGGCTGCCCCAGCCGTACGCCAGGCCCAGGGTCACGGCCAGCGCCGCCACGGCAGCGCTGTGCGAGGAAGGCATCCCCCCGGTCTCGAGCAGGCGCGAGAGCGCCCAGCGCCGCTCGGTGAGGAGCACGATCACGAGCTTCAGCACCTGGGCGACGACCGTGGCGACGAGCGCCGCCATCAGTGGCACGTTGCCTACCAGGTCGCCCACTCGCGTCCACCGCCCCCGGGTACACCGCCCGCCGGCCGCCTCATGCCGCGTGCCCCCGGCGCCGCACGGCGGCCTCGACGGTGTTGGCCACGACCATAGCCACCGTCATCAGCCCGGTGCCGCCCGGCATGGGCGTGAGCCAGCCCGCAACGGCCGCGACGTCGGGGCTGACGTCGCCGACGACCTTGCCGTCGACGCGGCTGAGGCCCACGTCGAACACCGCGGCCCCGGGCTTGACCATGTCGGCGGTCACGAGGCCCGGCCGCCCCACGGCCGCGACGAGCACGTCGGCGTCGCGACAGACGGCGGCCAGGTCGCGCGTGCGCGAGTGCGCCAGCGTGACGGTCGCGTTGCGCTCGAGGAGCATCGCCGCCAGCGGCTTGCCGACGAGGTTCGAGCGCCCGACGACGACGGCGCGCGCGCCCTCGAGCTCCACGCCGTAACGGTCGGCGAGCGCGATCACGCCCGAGGGCGTCGCCGGTCGCAGTCCGGGGCGGCCGGTCCAGAGGCGCCCCACGTTCAATGGGTGGAGGCCGTCGACGTCCTTGTCGGGGTCGATCGCCGCCAGGACGGTCGCCTCGTCGACGCCGGGCGCCGGGAGCTGCACGAGCAGGCCGTCGACCTCGGGGTCGCTGTTCAGCTCCGCGACGATCGCCAGCAGCTCCGCCTGGCTCGTCCCCTCGGGGAGCACGCGGGTCTCGGAGGCGACGCCGACGCGGCGCGCCATGCGCTCCTTCGAGCGCACGTAGTACGCGCTGGCCGGGTCGTCGCCGACGCGCACGAAGGTCAGCCGCGGCGTGAAGGGCAGCTCACCCACCCGCACCTGCAGGGCGCCGACGACCTCCTCCGAGGCCGCCTTGCCGTCCATCAGCACGGCGCTCACGCCGGCTCCCCTCCCTCTCCAGGCTCGCCGGCCGGCTCGCCCTGGGCGGCCCCGCGCAGGGACCTGACCACCTTCGCCAGCACGCCGTTGACGAACCGGCCCGACTCGTCGCCCCCGTAGCGCTTCGCCACCCGCACCGCCATCTCGATGACGACCGGGGGCGGCGTGTCGAGGTGCAGCAGCTCGGTGACGGCGATGCGCAGCACGTTCAGGTCGGTCTGCGACATCTGGGCGAACGTCCAGCCGGTGATGTTCTCGCTCAGCACGGCGTCCACGCGCGGGCGGTCGCGGGCGTACGCCTTGATCAGCGTGTCGGCCAGCTCCAGGGCGGCCTTGTCGAGCGGGTCGCCGTAGGGGTCGTCGCTCGGCTCCTCGGGCTCCTCGCCGAGCTCGGACCTCACGGCCGACCACACGGTGAGCAGGTCCTCGGAGCCCCGTTCCGCCTGGAACAGGGTCCGGAACGCGAGCTCGCGGGCGCGCCGCCTAGCCACTGCGGCTCACGCCCCCGCCTCCCCCGGCTCCGCCCGCGGCGGCGCGGCGGCTCGCGGCCCGGCACCGGCCGCGCCTGGGCTCAGGAAGCATGCGGCCCGGTCAGGTCGACGTCCTCGACTGTCACGTCGACGCTGACGACGTTCATGCCCGTCATCGAGGCGACGGCCTCCCTTACGGCCTTCTGCGCCGCTGCCGCGACCTTGGGCACCTCCACGCCGTAGTCGACGCGCACGGTGAGGGCCATCCTGAGCCCGTCGTCCGCGCGCTCGATCGCGATGCCCTTCGCCCTGCGGCCCGTGAGGATCTCGCCGACCCTGGCCGGCGGCTGCACGGTCCTGATGCCCTCGACCTGGTCGATCGCGAGCTGCGCGATGCCGTAGAGGACGTCGGTGGAGATGTCGAGGCCTTCCTCGCCGGTCATGAGCTCATCCTACGCGCGATGAAGTTCGTGTAGACCTGCCCGCGGCGGAAGAAGGCGTTGTCCAGCACGCGCAGGTGGAAGGGGATCGTCGTCTTCACGCCCTCGATCACGGTCTCCCTGAGGCTGCGCTCCATGCGCCTGATCGCCTCCTCGCGCGTCGGCCCCCAGGCGATGATCTTCGCGAGCAGGCTGTCGTAGTTCGGCGGGATGCGGTAGCCGGCGTAGACGTGCGAGTCGACGCGCACGCCGGGCCCGCCCGGCCAGTGCACGTCGGTGATCGTCCCGGCCATCGGCCTGAAGTCGTGCTCGGGGTCCTCGGCGTTGATGCGCACCTCGATCGCGTGGCCCGAGGTCCGCAGGTCCTCCTGCCGCCACGACAGCGGCTGGCCGGCGGCCACCTTGATCTGCTCCTGCACGAGGTCGGTGCCCGTGATCATCTCGGTCACGGGGTGCTCGACCTGGATGCGGGTGTTCATCTCGGAGAAGTAGAACGCCCCCTGCTTGTCGACGAGGAACTCGCAGGTGCCGGCGCCGCGGTAGGCGATGTGCTTGGCGAGCCTCACCGCCGCCTCGGCGATGCGCTCGCGCAGGCCGTCGTCGAGCGTCGAGGGCCCCTCCTCGAGGAGCTTCTGGTAGCGCCGCTGGATCGAGCAGTCGCGCTCGAAGAGCTGCACGACCTCGCCCTCGCCGTCGCCGAAGACCTGGACCTCGATGTGCTTGGGCTCCTCGATGTACTTCTCGACGTAGAGCTCGGGGTTGCCGAAGGCGGCGCGGGCCTCCTCCTGGGCGTTGACGAACTGGCGCTCGAGGTCGGCGTGGCTCTGCACGACGCGCATGCCGCGGCCGCCGCCGCCCGCCGACGCCTTGAGGATCAGCGGGAAGCCGATCTCCTCCGCGAACGCCTTGGCCTCGGCGAGGTCGGCCAGCGCGCCGCTGCCGGGCGTCACGGGCACGCCCGCCTCCTGCGCCAGGGCTCGCGCCGAGGACTTGTCGCCGATGCGGGCGATGTTGTCCGGCCGCGGGCCGATGAAGACGAGGTTGTGCTCCTCGCACTTCGTTGCGAACTCGGCGTTCTCGGCCAGGAAGCCGTAGCCGGGGTGGATCGCCTCGGCGCCCGTGACGAGCGCGGCCGCGAGGATGTTGCGCACGTTGAGGTAGCTCTGCGCTGCCGGCGCGGGCCCGATGCACACGGCCTCGTCGGCGAGCAGGACGGGCAGCGAGCTCTCGTCGGCCTGCGAGTAGACGACCACCGACTGCACGCCCAGCTCGCGAGCGGCCCTCACGACACGGAGAGCGATCTCGCCGCGGTTGGCGATGAGGATCTTGCGGAACACCGCGCGCTCAGTCCGGCTCGATGCGGAAGAGCACCTGCCCGTACTCGACGGGCTGGCCGTTGTCGACGAGGACCTCGCGCACCACGCCCGCCGTCTCGGCCTCGATCTCGTTCATGAGCTTCATCGCCTCGATGATGCACAGGACGGTGCCGGGCTTCACGCGCTCGCCCACGCGGACGAACGGCGGGGCCTCGGGCGACGGCGCGGCGTAGAACGTGCCGACGATGGGCGCGACGACGTCTACGAGCCGCTCCGCGGCCGGCGCCTCGGCCGGCTGCGCCGGCGCGGGCGCCGCGGCCGGCTCGGCGGGGGCGGGCGGCGTCGCGGCGGGGAGGTGGGGCGCGGCCGGGGCGAGGACGGCCTGGGGCGCGCCGAAGCCGCGCTTGAGGGTCAGCTTGTACTCGCCCGTCTCGAGGGTGAGCTCGCTGACGTCGGTGTCCCTGAGGACGTCGAGGAGCCGCCTGAGGTCCTTCGTCTGCATCCCGGTCAGGCCCTGCCCAGGTACTCGCCGCTGCGGGTGTCCACCCTCACGACCTCGCCGGGCTCGATGAAGAGCGGGACGTTGACGGTCGCGCCGGTCTCGAGCACGGCGGGCTTCGAGCCGCCCGACACGGTGTCGCCGCGGACGCCAGGGTCGGTCTGGGTGATCTTCAGCTCCACGACGTTGGGCAGGGTGACCTTCAGCGGCCGGCCCTGGTAGTAGTCGACGGTGACCTCGACGTTCTCCTTCAGGAACCGCGCGCCCTCGCCGATCTGGTCACGGGTGAGCGTCGGCTGCTCGTAGGTCTCGTTGTCCATGAACGTGTACTGGTCGTCGTTGGCGTACAGGAACGTCATGGTGCGGTACTCGATGAAGATGTCCTGGATCTTCTCGGTAGCGTTGAACGAGCGCTCGACTATCGCGCCCGTCTCGAGGTTCCTGAACTTGGCCACCATCTTGGCGCCGCCGCGGCCGATCTTCTGGTGCTGGTAGTCGATGACCTCCCAGAGGCCGCCGTCCATCTCGACCTTCGTACCGCTGCGCAGGTCTGTGACGCTGATCATCGTCGTCCTGTCCTCCGACTCGCCGAGTGCCCCACCTGCCGGGCCGGGGTCGACCCTGGCGGGCGGCTTGAGCCCGCTGCGCTCGCCGGGCAGCAGGGTCTAGAGACGGGCCAGTGTATCACCGGCGAACGTTCCGAGCCCGACGCGGCTCAGAGCTCGAGCACCGCGGGTCGGATCCCCGCCGCCACGGCGAGCGCGTCGTAGCGCTCCCCGGGCAGCTCGCCCGCCGCGCCCTCCACGGCGACCAGCGCGGCCTCGAGCAGGTTCGTGCCCAGGCTGCGCCCGCCCACGCGCGGGGTCGTCGTGATCAGGCGCCTGGCGCCCCTGGCCCGCAGGAAGGCGACGTCGGCCGGCGTCGTCGTGTTCGTGAGGACGTCCTTGCCCGCGAGGTCGGCGGGCGCGTGGCGCCGGATGTAGTGCCAGTCGCCGGCCAGGACCTCGGCCCAGGCGTAGTGCCGCCCGAACCGGGCCCTCGGCGCCGGCGCGTCCTGCGCGGTGCCGGTCGGGTAGAACCACTTGAACGGCAGCCGGCCCACCACCGGCAGCGCGACGCGCGCCACGCGGCGCAGCGAGGACAGCGACCGCAGCGGCACGTCGAGGCCCAGGCCGAACACGAGGTCGCCGAACAGCACGTCGGCGCCGTGGCGGGTGAGCGCCTCGGCCATGCCGTAGCGGTCGACCGAGTTGACCATGAGGACGCGGCGCCCGCCCCAGCCGACGACCGGCTCGACCTCCGCGACGGCGCGCCTCTCGAGGGTGTCCTTCAGGCCGGCGCCGCACACCACGGGCGTGCGCGCGGCGGCGGAGGCGATGCGCACGGCGTCGCGGATGGCGTAGCGCCGGCCACCGACGCTCAGGTAGATGTCCGTGCCGCCGATGCCGATCGCGTCGACCTGCCCGTCGAGCTCTGCGACCAGGTCCCGCGCCGCCCTCAGGTCGCCGCCGACGCCGCGACGCACCAGCCGGACACGGCGGCCCAGCAGCTCGATCTCTTCGTCGACGTCGCGACTGGCCGACCCGAGCGACACGCTGACGACGGTCTTGTCGGGGCGACCGGGCACGCGCACCAGGTTACCGCGCCGCGGCCCGGCCACGGCGCCCGGGTGGGAGCGCGCCGCGCCGGGGCGCGCGCCCGGGGCTCGGGGCGCCGCGCGTCGTCTCGGAGCGCCGCTCGCCGGCTCCGGCCCGGGGAGCGGCGCCGCGCGCTCAGGCCAGCGGCTTGGCGTACCAGTCGAGGACGGGCTTGGCGTCGATCGCGAACGAGAACCCGAGCCGCTCCCAGAACCGCCGCGCGCGCGGGTTGTCGCCGTAGATGCTGGCGAGCATCCGCCGCGAGCGACCCTCGAGCCGGCGCTCGAGGTCGCGGGCGCAGGCGCCGCCGATGCCGCGGCCCTGGACCGACGGCAGCACGAGCAGCAGGTTCACGGTGGCGTCGCCGTCCTCGGGGTAGTCGAGCTTGTAGTCGAGGTAGCCGACGACGTGGCGGCCGGTGGCGGGGTCGAGGATCGTGGGCTCGACGCCGCTGTCGGGCGGCCGCTCGATCAGCACGAGCTCGGCGTGGCGCCTGGGGTCGTCGGCGGCCGTGGCGAGGTCGGTGGAGACCTCGGCCAGCGTCGGGATCGGGATCGAGATGATCTCGAAGTAGGCGGGCGTCGCCAGGTAGATCCTGTGGACGAGCGGGGCGTCGGGCGGGTGGGCTTCTCGCGTGGTGACGGCAGCGGTGCGCGCGTCGTCGGGCGGGGATGCGAGCAACACGTCAGGTCAACTCCTGAGCGGCTGGAGGACGAGGTGGCGGGGCCGACGAGGGCCCGAGTGGTCGACGTACGGCGATGATACCAGCGAGGCATGAGCGGCTCCGTGGCGGATGGCGCATCCGTGCCGAGCCGTCCTTGCCTCTTGCCCTCACGGTGCCGTAGGGTTACTCATGCTGGCGCCGGCTCACGCCTGCGGCACGGCCCATGCCTACCCGGGCCAGAGGCGCCTTCCCCACTGGAGGAACCCTTGTCCGAGGTAGCGCCCCCCGAAGCGCAGAGAGCCACGAGCCCGAGGGCCGACGACGCCTTCGCGAAGGCCTTCGCCTTCCGCCGGGCCGACGAAGCGGCAGCGGCCGGCATGCATCCCTACTTCAAGCCGATCGCGTCGCAGCACGGCGGCACCGTGATGGTGAACGGCCAGGAGATGGTCATCACCGGCTCCAACGACTACCTGGGGCTGACGCAGGACCCGCGCCTCAAGGCGGCGGCGCGCGCCGCGCTCGACGACTTCGGCACCTCGTGCACGGGGTCGCGCTTCCTCACGGGCACGCTCACGCTGCACGAGGAGCTCGAGCACCGACTCGCCGAGTTCCTCGGCAAGGAGTCGGCCCTGACCTTCAGCGCGGGCTACCTCGGCTGCCTCTCCGTGATCACGGCCCTGGCGGGCAGGCACGACATCCTCTACTACGACCGCGAGAACCACGCCTCGCTCTACGACGCGGCCAAGCTCTCGTTCGCCACGCTGCGCAAGTTCGAGCACAACGACGTAGAGGGGCTGGTGCGGCTGCTCGAGCAGGACGTCGGCAAGCCGGGCGGGCGCATCATCGTGACCGACGGCGTGTTCTCGATGAGCGGCCACATCGCGAAGCTGCCCGAGCTCGTCGCGGTCAAGCGCCGCTTCGGCGTCAGGCTGATCGTCGACGACGCCCACGCCACCGGCGTGCTCGGCCCCGACGGCCGCGGCACCGGCGACCACTTCGGCCTCACCGACGAGATCGACGTCGTCATCGGCACGTTCTCGAAGTCCCTGGCCAGCGTCGGCGGGTTCATGGCGGCCGACCGCGCCGTCGTGAACTTCGTGAAGCACGCCGCCCGGCCGTTCATCTTCACCGCCGCCCTGCCCGCGATGCAGATGGCCGCGGCGCTCGAGGCCCTGCGCATCATGCAGGCCGAGCCCGAGCTGCGCACCCGGCTGTGGGAGAACGTGCGCGTGCTGCGCGAGGGCATGGACGAGCTCGGCTTCGACACGCTCGGCTCCCAGACGCCGATCGTCCCCGTGCTCGTGGGCCCCGACGAGCTGGCGATGGCGTTCTGGAAGGGGCTGTGGGAGGAGGGCGTGTTCACGACGCCCGCGCTGCCCCCCGGCGTGCCGAACGGGCAGGCGATCATACGTACCAGCGTGAACGCGAACCACACCAGGGAACAGCTCGACAGGCTCCTCTCCGCCTTCGCCGTCGTCGGCAGGCGCCTCGGCGTCATCTGAACCTGGACGTGGGACAGCTCACCGTCGAGGCGGCCGCGGGCCGCAGGGGGCTGCGGGAGTTCGTCGACCACCCGTACCGCAAGTACCGGGGGGACCCGGTCTGGGTGCCGCCCCTGCGGGTCTCCCAGCTCGACCT
>DATGNP010000352.1:0-4618 GCA_035306665.1 Trueperaceae bacterium | reverse complement strand
CTCGTCGGCGTCGTCTACGACCCCGAGCGCGACGAGCTGTTCACGGCCGCGCGCGGCGGCGGCGCGTGGCTGAACGGCCGGCCGCTGGAGGTCAGCTCCGGCTCCGACCTGCGCCAGGCGCTCCTGGCCACCGGGTTCGCCTACGTCGCGGAGCGCATCGAGCTGAACCTCGAGGTGTTCGCCAGGGTCCTCCCGCGCGTGAGGTCGGTCAGGCGCCCGGGCGCCGCGGCCCTCGACATCTGCTACGTCGCCTGCGGGCGCCTCGACGGCTTCTGGGAGCTCGGCCTCAACCCCTGGGACGTCGCGGCCGGCCTGCTGATCCTGCGCGAGGCGGGCGGCACGGCGACCGGCGCCGACGGCGGCCCGTACCGGCTCGGCGACAAGGTGCTCGTCGCCAGCAACGGGCATCTGCACGCCGACCTGATGGACCTGCTGCAGCTCGAGACGGTGCTGGCGCGCGTCTGAGCCGGCGCGCTCACGTCTAGTCGCACCCTGTGCACGGAGGCGCGGCCGCCCCTACCGGGCGGCCGCGCGTCGTCGTCCCCGGTCCCGGCCGTACCGCCCTACGGCGCCGCTACGCTCCTCACAGCTCGAGCCGGCGGAGCGTGAGGCGGTCGAGCAGGTCGCGGCGCAGGGTCACGCCCAGGCCGGGGCCGCTGGCCGGCAGCGACTGCACGCCGTCGACGGCGTCGAGGCGCTCGGCGACGATGTCCTCGTCGCCCCAGTAGCGCGTGGCGCTGGCGGTGTCGCCCGGCAGCGTGAAGTTCGGCAGCGAGCTCAGGTGCAGGTTGAGCGCGCGGCCGATGCCCAGCTCGAGCATGCCGCCGCACCACACCGGGGCGCCGAACGCCAGCGCGACGTCGTGCACGCGCCGCGCCTCGAGCAGGCCCCTGACGCGCCCGACCTTGACGTTGATCACGCGCCCGGCGCCGATGGCCAGGCCCTTGCGCGCGTCCGCGGCCGAGTGCACGGACTCGTCGAGGCAGATCGGGGTCGAGAGGAGGGCCTGCAGCTCGGCGTGGTCGACGAGGTCGTCGTGCGCCAGCGGCTGCTCGATGTAGTCGAGCGCGAGCTCGTCGAGCGCCTCGAAGACGCGGGCGTCCGTCAGCGAGTAGGCGCTGTTGGCGTCCACCGTCAGGGCCATGTCGGGCAGCGCCTCGCGCACGGCCCTCAGCGGCTCGACGTCCCAGCCGGGCTTGATCTTGAACTTCAGCCGCCGGTAGCCCTCGGCGGCGTGGCGCCGGGCCACGTCGACGGTCTCCTCCACGCTCCGCTGGATGCCGAGCGAGGCCCCGACCTCGATGGCGGTCCGGCTGCCGCCGAGGAGCTGCCACAGGGGCAGGCCGGCCGCCTTGGCCTGCAGGTCCCAGAAGGCGCACTCGAGGGCGCCGACGGCCATGTTGTGGCCGCGCACGCGCGCGACCGCGTCGAGGAGCTGCTGCGGGGTGTCGAACTCGCGCCCCACGACCCGGGGCAGCACGTACTCGCTCAGCGCCACCCAGGCGGTACCGCTCGTCTCGTAGCTGTAGCCCGGCACGTTGCCCGCCGTGACCTCGCCGTAGCCCTCGAGCCCCCCCGAGCGCACGATCAGGAGGACCTTGGTCAGGTCCCTCTCTTCCCCGAAGCTGGTCTCGAACCGGAACCTGAGGTCGGCCTTGACCTCGCGCAGCTCCACGCTTTCGATCTTCATGACGGCCTCCGGCCGCCAAGCATAACCACGGTCGGCCGGCGCGCCGCTCCCGGGCCGGGGGAGCGGGCGCCGCGCAGGCATCGCTGACGCCGGCTCCACGGGCCGTACGCCGGCCGCGGGCCGGGACGCCCGGCGTCGGGGGGCGCCGCCGGCGCACGCGGGCCGTCAGCCGCGTCAGAACTCGTCGGGGAACTCGAGCTTCGGCCGGGGGCGTTCCTCGGGCGTCTCCTCGACCCGCGGCTCGCCCACCGTGACGTGCTCGGCCGGCCGCGACTCGCCCGGGTCGGGCGGGAAGGCGCCGGGGTCGGTGTCGACGACCCGGCGCTCCTCCGGCTCAGGCGCGGCCTCGCGGCGGCGGCTCGGCGGCAGCGGCACCGCGAACGGGCCGGTCGGCTCGCCGGCGGCCGCGCGCCGCTCGGCCCGCTCGGCCGCCAGGGCCGCGGCCGCGGCACGCCTCTGGGCGACGGCGGCGCGACGCCGCTCGGTGAACGACGCCCACGCCTCGCCCATCCGCTGCCTGACGCCGCGCGCCGCCGAGTCGAGCCGCTGGCGCGCGGCGGTGCGCCGCGCGGCGGCGCGCTGCATGCGCGTGACCTGCTCGGACGCCGTTCCGCGCGCCGGGTCGACGCGCTGGTGCGTGGCCTTCACGCGGTAGCGCAGGTTCCACGGCTCCCACTCGAGGGGCACGGTCACGCGCAGGTTCTGCGGCCGGGCGCGGGTGGCGAACACGAACACCTGGAGGGTGCCGCGCTCGCCGGGCAGGTCACGCACGTCGGCGACGACGTCGACCGCCCCGTTCGGCGGCACGACGGCCGAGGCGTCGGCGACGACGGGGAGCCGGCCGCCGCCGGTCGTGAGGGCCACCTCGAGGAGCTGCACCGGGTACGGGTTGAGGTTGTTGAAGGTCACGCGGAGCTGCATGTCGGCGTCGCCCGGGGCGGCCAGGTACGCCGGTCGGCGCGGCCCGCCGTCGGCCTCGGCCGCGACCTCGGCCTCGCCCAGCATCACCACGACCCCGTTCGTGAGGAGGAACTGCGGCCCGCCCGCGGCCCGCCGGCGGCGCCGGCCCCACAGGACCAGCAGGAACACCGCCACCACCACGCCGGCGGCGACGAGGTACGCCTCGCGGCCCCAGGTGGCGGGGTCCCAGCTCACCTGCGACACCGCCCCCACGACGACGTCGTAGAAGCGCCGTACAGCCTGCACAGACAGGTCCCAGACCTCGGTCATCCCGCCTCTAGCGCCGCCCGCGCGAAGCGGCGGCGACATGCCAGCTTATCGGTAGCGGCCTTAGATTAGCGTGGTGGCTCCACTAAGGACCCTAGACGGGTCTCTCACGTTGGCGAGCGAGCGCTACGGGGAGACGTACCGCTCGCGCCACGGGGCCCTCGCCGAAGCGCGCCACGTCTTCCTCGGCGCCTCCGGGGTCGAGGCGGTCCTGGCGGCGCGCGGGAGCGCCGCCGTGCTCGAGGTCGGCTTCGGCACCGGCCTAAACTTCCTCGTCACCGCCTGCGTCGCGGCCGCCGCGGGGGCCGCGCTCACCTACGTCGCCGTCGAGCGCGACCCGCTGCCGACCGCGAGGCTGCGGGAGCTGCGCTACGCCGAGCTGCTCGCGCCCTGCCCCCTGCCGGGCGAGCTGATCGACGGCCTCGAGGGGCTGGGCGCGAGGCCGCCCGCCGGCACGCACCGGCTGGCGGTGGGCGGCGCCCGGCTCGAGGTCGTCGTCGCCGACGCCACCGAGGTGGTCGCCGACCTGCCGGCGGACGCCTTCGACGCCGTCTACCTCGACCCGTTCAGCCCCCGCGCGAACCCGGACGCCTGGGAGGCCGCCCTCCTCGCCCGCCTCGTCGCTGCCCTGCGGCCCGGCGGCCGGCTCGTGAGCTACAGCGTCAGCGGCGAGGTCCGACGGCGGCTGGCGGCGGCGGGGGCGCGCGTCGCCAAGGTGCCCGGCCCGCCGGGCGGCAAGCGCGAGACGCTGGTGGCGGAGAGGGCGGGCTGAGCGTGCCGCGACGCGACGTCGTCGTCGTGGGTGGCGGCGTCGCCGGGCTGTCCCTCGCCTACGAGCTGGGGAAGCGCGGCGCCAGCGTCGCGCTCGCCGACCGCTTCACGGCCCCGTCGGGCGCCTCGGCCGTGCCCGCCGCCCTCCTCAACCCGCATCGGGGCCGCACGGCCAGGGCCGCGCCCGGCGACAGGGCGGGTCTCGCGGCCTTCTGGCGGCTCGCGGCCGAGCTCGAGGACGCCGGCCTCGACCCGGGCGCGCGCCGCACCGGCGTCGTCCGCGTCGCCGCCACCCCGCGCCAGGCGGCGCTGTGGCGCGACCTCGCCGCCGCGGAGGACGGCCTGCGGTGGCTGGCCCCGGGCGAGGCGCCGCCCGCCGCCCACGCGCCGCACGGCGCGCTCCTCGTGGCCGGCGGCGGCTGGGTCGACCCCGCGGCGCTACTCGCCGCCCTGGCGGCGGCCGCCGAGCGCCTCGGGGCCACCCTGCTGCGCGGCGCCGAGGTCACGGGCGTCTCACCCGACGACGCCGGCGCGACGGTCGCCACGTCCGTGGGGCCGCTGCGCGCGCGTCACGTCGTGCTGTGCGTCGGAGCCGGCGACCCGCCCCCCGGCTGCCGCCTGCCTCGCCTGGCGCGGGACGGCGGGGTGGCGGCCGTCCTCGACCTGCGGCCCGAGGCGGCCGCGAGGCTGGGCTCGCTGCCCCCGCTCGCCGGGCCCGTGAACGCCGTCTTCGACCGCCGGCGCGTCGTCGTGACGGGAGGCTCCCTGGCCCCCGACGCCGTGGCCGACGGCGACCTGCGCGCCGCGGCCGCCGGCCTGCGCGACGCCCTCGCCTGGAGCGTGCCGGCCGTGGCCGACGCCGAGCTGACGCGCGCGTGGTTCGGCGTGAGGGTCAGGCGGCCCTCCGGCCGGCCGGTGGCGCGGCGGCTG
>DATGNP010000351.1:0-16272 GCA_035306665.1 Trueperaceae bacterium | reverse complement strand
CGCGCCGAGGAAGCCCTCCTGGCGCGAGAAGTCGAGGACGGTGGCCACCTCCGGCTCGGGGTAGTCGTCGCGGAACGCGGCCACGCACGAGGGCTCGAGCCCGAGCACGGGCACGCCGTACGCCACGTAGCGCCCGAGCCTGGCGACGTTGTCGTGCGCCATGCGCTGCGCCTGCCGCAGCAGGCCCTTGGAGACCTGGGGGCGTCCGCAGCAGCCGTAGGGCGCGAGCTCGACGTCGTAGCCCAGCGCCTCGAGGACCCTGACGGCGGCCTTGCCGGGTCCCTGGTCGTTGAAGCGGGTCCAGGTGTCGACGAACAGCGCGACGCGGCGGCGGTTCGCCCCGGTGGCGGCGGCGCTGTCCGGGTCGGGCCGCCCGTCCGCCGCGGCGGCGGCGGGCCCCGTCGCGGCCGCGGCGCGTGAGCCGCGCGCGCGGAACCAGCGCTCGAAGCGGCCCGCCTCGTAGCGCGGCATCACCCGCCTGGCGTCCACGCCGACGGTCTTCTCCAGCAGCCACCGCACGGGTCTCAGGGGCAGGAGGGCGTTCGCGACGGGCGCCAGGGCCTGGCCGAGCGGCGCCACCTTGCCGACGTTCGCGAAGGCCAGGGTCGGCAGGCTCACGCCGTGCTCGTCGTGGTAGTGCTGCAGCCACTCGTACTTGAGCTTGGCCATGTCGACCTGGCTGGGGCACTCGGCCTTGCACGCCTTGCACTCGAGGCAGAGGTCGAGGACCTCGTAGACGGCGCGGCTGGTGAGGCCGCCGGGCAGCCCGCCCGTGATCGCCTCCCTGAGTACGTTCGCGCGGCCGCGGGTGGAGTGGTCCTCGTCGCGCGTGGCCATGTAGCTGGGGCACATGGTGCCGACGCCGGCCTTGCGGCAGGCGCCGACGCCGGTGCACGCCTCGATCGCGCCGAGGAAGCCCTCCTGGCGCGAGAAGTCGAGGACGGTGGCCACCTCCGGCTCGGGGTAGTCGGTGCCGTAGCGCAGGTCCGCCGTCATGGGCGGCGCCTCGACGACCTTGCCCGGGTTCATCAGCCAGTCGGGGTCGAAGGCGCGCTTGACCGCCTTGAACGCCTCGTAGAGGCGGTCGCCGAACATGCGGCGGTTCTGGTAGGAGCGGATCAGGCCGTCGCCGTGCTCGCCGCTCCACGACCCGCCGTACTTCACGACCAGCTCGAAGACCTCCTCGCTGATGCGGCGGTAGGCCTCGACGCCGTCCGCGGCCTTGAGGTCGATGAGCGGCCTGACGTGGATCACGCCCACCGAGGCGTGGGCGTACATCACCGTGCGCGCGCCGTGGCGGCGGCACACCGCGATCACCTCGGGGATGTAGAGGGGCAGCTTGTCGACGGGGATCGCGGCGTCCTCGATGAACGGCGTGGGCTTCTGGCGGCCCTTCATCGTGGCGTAGATGCCCAGGCCGGCGCGCCTGAGCTCCACGATGTCGCGCTGCTCGGCGGGGTGCCTGGCGACGTAAGAGGCGTAGGAGAGCGCGCTCACCTGGGGGTCGGCGGCGAGGGCGGCGAGCTGCGCCTCGAGCTCCGCGTCGGTCTCGCCGTCGAACTCTACGAGCAGCACGGCGGCGGGGTCGCCCTGCACCCAGGTCGTGAGGGGCGCCATGTGGGGGTTGTCCTTGCCGAGGACGAAGAGGTCGCGGTCGAGGAGCTCGACGGCGGCGGGCCCGTGACGGTTGACGTACTGCACGGCCGTGAGGCACTTCTCGAGCGTGTCGAAGTGGCGCATGTCGAGCACGCGCTTGGGCGGCAGGCGGTGCAGCGCGAGCTTGACCTCGAGGATCAGCGCCAGCGTCCCCTCGCTGCCGCAGACGAGCTTCGCGAGGTTGAAGGGGCCGTCGGCGGCGAGCTCGTCGAGGTTGTAGCCGCCGACGCGCCGCATGACCTTCGGGTAGCGCGCGGCGATCTCGTCCTCGTTCTCGCGGACGATGCGGGTGACCTCGCGGTAGAGCTCGCCCTCGCGGTCGTCCTGCGACAGCTTCGCCGCCAGCTCCTCGCGCGACAGGGGCCCGAGCTCGAGCTCGGTGCCGTCGGCGAGGAGCACGCGCATGGCGATGACCTGGTCGACCGTCTTGCCGTACTTGATCGAGTGCGTGCCCGACGAGTTGTTCGCGACCATGCCGCCGACGTTGGCGCGGTCGGTCGTGGCGACGTCCGGCGTGAACTGCAGGCCGTGGGGGGCGAGGAAGCGGTTGAGCTGGTCGCGCACCACGCCGGGCTGCACCCGCACCCAGCGCTCCTCCAGGTTCAGCTCGAGGACGCCCGTCAGGTGCTTGGAGACGTCGATGACCAGCGCCTGTCCCACGGTCTGGCCGGCCAGCGACGTGCCGCCGCCGCGGGGGAGGATCGGCGCGCCGTGCCTCGCGGCGGCGCGCACGGCGGCGCGGACGTCGTCCTCGTCGATGGGCACCACGACGCCGATCGGCGGGATGCGGTAGGGGCTGGCGTCGGTGGCGTAGAGGGCGCGGGCCTTGGGGTCGAAGCGCACCTCGCCCTTGACCGCGGCCCTCAGGTCGCGCTCGAGGGCGCCGGCGTCGACGGCGGCGGTGACGGCCATCGGGGCGCGGAGGGGGCGGGCGGGCGCCGTGAGGGTGGGGGCGGCGTCTGGCGCCTGTGGCATGCGGCAGGCTAACGCCTGGCGCCGCGCCGGTACAGGGTCCGTGCGTCCCGCGCGCCCGCCCTGACGGCGGCACCGCCCCGGCGCCTCGCCGCGGCGGCGGGGCCCGCGTCGCGCCCGCCCCGCCCCGCCGGCCGGGCCCACGTCGCGCCCGCCCCGCGCAGGCGTATAGCCTGGTCCCTGGTGGAACCGGGGATCGACAGGCTGACGGCGGTCCTGCTGAGCCAGGCCGTGCTGATCCCGAACCTCGTCGGGACGTTCGTGTTCGCGCTCTCCGGCGGGGTCGCTGGCGTCAAGGGCCGTGTGGACCTGTTCGGGCTGGCCGTGCTGGCGTTCGCGGCCGGCAACGCCGGCGGCATCACCCGCGACGTGCTCCTCGGCCGCTTCCCGGCCGGCAGCCTCAGCGACTGGCGCTACCTGGCGGTCTCGGTGCTGGCCGCCGTGGTCGTGTTCCTGTGGTACCCGGACATCGACAGGCGCCGGCGCCTGGTGCTCTACTTCGACGCCGCCGGCCTGGCCCTGTTCGCGGTAACGGGCACGCTGGCGGCGCTCTCGGCCGGCCTGAGCCCCGTGATGGCGCCGGTGATGGGCATGACGACCGGCATCGGCGGGGGGATCCTGCGCGACGTCCTCGTCAACGAGACGCCGGCGGTGCTGAGGAGCGAGCTCTACGCGATCGCGGCGCTGGCGGGCGGCCTCGTCGTCGTGGCCGGCCACCTCCTGAGCTGGCCGTGGCTCGCGACCGCCGTGCTGGGGGCGGGGCTGTGCTTCTTCCTGCGCATGATGGCGATCCACCGCGGCTGGGGACTCCCGACGGCGCCGTGGCCCGGCGCCCACGGGGACGGCCGGCACGGGGACGGCTGAGGGCTCAGCGGCGAGACGCGCCGGCGGGGACGACCTCGTCCTCGGCGGGCCGGGCCTCTTCCTCGGCGCGCCCGACCGCTTCCGCCGCCGCCTCGGAGGACCCCGCGCCGAACAGCGTCACGACCGCCACGGCGAACGCCTCGTCGTCGAAGTGCCGGTAGGCGTGCACGAGGTTCCGCAGGCGGTACCGCCTCACCAGGCCGTGGAGGAGCGAGTCGGAGGCCATCGGGTTCAGCTTCGCGCCCGGCTCGGTGACGACCGCCCGGCCAATGTCGTCGAGGAGCCCGAGCTCGCGCAGCGCCGCGGTCAGTCGCGACAGCTTGGGCTCGGGGATGCCGCGCTGCAGCCCGCGCCGGAAGGCGACCAGCCCGCGCCTGAGCTCGTGGACGGTGGGGTAGCTCAGGGCCTCGTCCTCGATGCGGGCCAGGTCGGCGTCCGAGAGGTCCAGCACGAACGGCTCGCCGGCCGCGACGAGCCTCTCCAGGTCGGCGACCGGGTCCGCGAGCGGGCCGGCCACCAGGCGCCCCGCCTGGCCGGGCCCGGCCGGCTCCGTCGGCACGCCCGGCCGCGGCGCGCGCGCCACCAGGCGCGCGGCCCGCGCGCTCGCGTCGCCCCTGGCGCCGGGCTCGAGCCGCAGGGGCCCCGACGGCCTGACGGCCTCGGCCATCAGCTCGAGGCTCCGCCGGTCCTGCCACTCGCTCTCGCGGATCGTGGCGGCGACGAAGACGTCGCCGCCAAGGGGGAGGCGGCCGGCGAGGTCGCCCATCTGCCAGGCGACGCCCTTCACGCCGCCCACGCGGAGCTGGAGCGTCGAGCCGGTCGCGCCCACCGCGCGGGCCAGCTCGAGCCGGCCGGCGACGGCGAACAGGGGGGACGCGTGCCCCTCCCCGAACGGCTCGAGGTCGCGGATCGCCCAGTAGAGGCCGTCGTCGACCTCGGCGGGCGAGATGAGGGCGTCGGCGACCACGGTGCGGACGTCGGGCTCGAAGCCGCCGACGTACTCCCACACCGCTTCCCGGAACGACCCGAAGCGGCTCATGTCGAGGGCGAACCCCGCCGCCTGCCTGTGCCCGCCGAAGCGCGTGAGGTGCTCCGAGGCGGCCTTGAGGGCCTCGACGGCCGAGACGCTCGGCGTGGACCGCACGCTGCCCTTACCGGCGGCGGCGATGAAGACGGGCTTGTAGTAGCGCTCGAGGAGCTTGCTGGCCACGATGCCCATCACGCCCGGGTGCCACGACGGGTCCTCGAGCACCAGGGCGGGCGCGCCCGGGTCCACCTTCGTGTCGGCGTGGGCGAGCATCTCGTCCTGGATGCGGCGGCGGTCGGCGTTGCGGGCGTCGAGGTAGGCGGCGAGCTCGCTGGCCCTGCGCTCCGAGGCGGTCGTGAGCAGCTCGAGGGCCTTGTCGGACTCGCCGAGCCGACCGGCGGCGTTCAGGCGCGGGGCGAGGACGAAGGCGACGTGGCGGGCCGTGACCTCGCCGCGGAGCTTCGAGAGCCTGACCATCGCCCGCACGCCCGCCCAGCGGGAGTCGGGGATGCGCGCCAGGCCCTCCTTGATCAGCGCGCGGTTCTCGCCCAGGAGCGGAGCGACGTCGGCGACCGTGCCGAGGGTCGCGAGGTCGGCGTAGTCGAGCGGGGGCTCGAGCCCGAGGCGCTCGCGCAGCGCCCACAGCAGGTGGAACGCCACGCCGGCGCCGGTGAGCTCGGGCAGGCCGGCGCGGGCCAGCGGCGAGAGCCGCGGGTGGACGACGAGGCAGTCGGGCAGCTCCTCGCCCGGCGTGTGGTGGTCGGTGACGATGACGTCGACGCCGCGCGCCCGGAGCGCCGCGACCTCGGCCAGGTTCGAGATGCCGCAGTCGACGGTGACCAACAGGTCGGCGCGCGCGGCGAGCTCGTCGACGCGCCCCGGGTGTATCCCGTAGCCGTCGGTGAGGCGGTTAGGGACGTGGGCCTCCACGGTCGCTCCCAGCTCGCGCAGGCCCAGCATCAGGAGCGCCGTGCCGGAGATGCCGTCGGCGTCGTAGTCGCCGTGGATCAGGACGCGCTCGCCGCCGGCGACGGCGGCCGCCAGCCTGGCGGCGGCGGCCTCGAGGCCGGGGTTGGGGCTGCGCAGCAGCGGCGGGTTGAGGTGGTCGGCCGCGTCGTCGCGTAGGCCGCGCGCCCACAGGATCGCGGCGATCGCGGGCGGCACGCCGAGGGCGCGGCTCAGCGCGGCCACCTGGCGCGGCGGCGCCGGCGGCCTCACGGTCCAGACGGGCTCACCGCCGGGGAACAGCGGCCCGGCCATCAAGCAGCTTCGTCCGGGTCGTCCAGCTCCGGGTCGTAGGGGCGATCGGGGATGACCGGCATGTCGGGCTGCGTCACGTACGGGTTCACGGGCACGGCCTCGGGGGCGGTCCGGCGGCGCTCCTCGGCCAGCTCGTTCTGCAGCCGCCTCACTTCGCGGGAGCGGCGCCACAGCGCCAGGCGCGTCGGGGCCCACCCGACCAGCCACCCGAGGAGCAGCGCGACGACGACGACGAACCCGACGGGGAGCTGCGGGAGGAAGAGGCGCGTGAACGGCAGCTCGACGTAGTCGGGGTTGGCGGTGTGGAAGAGCCAGAGGTAGACGCCCGCGAGGACGACGAGGATCACTTGTGCGATGCGCGCGGCTTTCACTCAGACCTCCGTCGAGACTCTGACGAGACTCTACCGCAGGCCCGGGTCCCTCACGCGCGGCGTCCGCGAGCGCCTCGTCCACGCCAGGGCCCCGAGCCCTTCCCGCGCGCGGCGTCCGCGTGCGCTCCAGGGTCTCCGGGACCAGGTCGTCCAGTCCCCTCCCGCGCGCGGCGTCCGCGTTCGTCCCCCGCGGGCGCCGCGAGGGACGGCGTGATGGGTATGCTGGCAGGCCGTGAGCGCGCTGCACGTGCCCACCACGTCAGGCGACGCCGCCCCCGGCGCCGTCCCGCCCAAGGTGCTGGTCGGGATGTCGGGCGGCGTGGACTCGTCGGTGGCGGCGGCGCTGCTGGCCGACAGGGGCTTCGACGTCGTCGGCAGCATGCTGCGCTTCTGGCCCGACGACAGGCCCGAGGGCGCGTTCGACCTCTGCTGCAGCCCCGACGCCGCCTACGACGCCAGGCGCGTGGCCGACGAACTGGACGTACCGTTCTATCTGCTCGACTTCCGCGACCGCTTCCAGGAGACCGTCGTCGACCCGTTCGTGCCGAGCTACCAGGCGGGCACGACGCCCAACCCGTGCGTGTGGTGCAACCGCGAGATCAAGTTCGGGGCGTTCGTGAGGCGCGCGCAGGCCCTGGGCTGCGAGTTCATGGCGACCGGCCACTACGTCAGGCGCGTCGACGGGCCCGGCGGGCCCGAGCTGCACCGCGGCGTCGACGACGACAAGGACCAGACCTACTTCCTGTGGGCGCTGCCGCGCGAGGTGCTGCCCTACCTGCTCTTCCCGCTCGGGGACATGACGAAGGCCGAGGTCAGGCGCATCGCGGCCGCGAAGGACCTGCTCACGGCCGAGAAGCCCAGCTCCTCGGGCCTGTGCTTCGTGCCCACGACCGTGCGCGACTACCTCGCCGACGCGCTCGCGCCCAAGCCCGGCGACGTCCTCGACGCCGCCGACGGCTTTCGAGTGGCCGGGAGGCACGACGGCGTCGCCCGGTTCACGATCGGCCAGCGCAAGGGCCTGGGGCTCGAGCGCTCGCACCTCGAGCGCTACGTGATCGAGCTCAGGCCCGACACCAACGAGGTCGTCGTGGGCACGAAGGAGATGTGCCACTGGCCGCGCCTGGTCGCGGAGCGACGCAACTTCCTCTGCGAGGAGGGCGAGCTGCCGGAGCGCGTTATGGCCCAGGTGCGCTACCGCCAGACGCCGGAGCCGGCCACGCTGCGGCTCTTGGACGGCGACCGCTTCGAGCTCACGTTCGACGTGCCGCAGTTCGCCGTGGCGCCGGGCCAGTCGGCCGTCGTCTACGACGGCGAGCGCCTCCTGGGCGGCGGCGTCATCGCCGAGCGGCACCGCTGACGAGCCGCGGGGCCAGGCGCGTCACGGGGCGCGTCTAGGACGTATGCTCGCGGCAGGAGGTCGCGCATGGCAACGATCGTGATCCTGGTCGTGCTGGCCGCGCTGGTGCTCTGGGGCGTCAGCGTCTACAACCGCATCATCCAGCTGGAGAACCGCTACGAGAACGCCTGGAGCCAGATCGACGTCCAGCTCAAGCGGCGCGCCGACCTGGTGCCCAACCTCGTGGAGACCGTGAAGGGCTACGCCACGCACGAGCGGCAGCTCTTCGAGGAGATCGCCCGGTCGCGGGAGGCGATGATCAACGCCAAGGGGGTCAGCGAGTCGGCGGAGGCCGCGAACATGATGTCGGCCGCGCTCGGCCGCCTGTTCGCCCTGGCCGAGGCCTACCCCGAGCTGAAGGCGAACCAGAACTTCATGATGCTGCAGGAGGAGCTCGCGGGCATCGAGAACAAGATCGCGTACGCGCGGCAGTTCTACAACGACGCCGTCCTGCAGTACAACAACGCGATCGAGACCGTGCCCGGCAGCTTCTTCGCCGGCCCCATGGGCAAGACGCAGGCCGTCTTCCTCGAGATCCCGGAGCAGGACCGCGCCGTGCCGTCGGTCTCGTTCGGCGGCGCCCAGGGCCAGCCCCAGGCCTGACCCGCGTCGGGGCCAGGGGGACGGTAGCTAGGTGACGACGGCGCCCAGCCGCCTGCCGGACGTCTTCACGGACCCGGCCAGCGGGCAGCGCATCAACCTCCTCGACTACAAGGCCAGGAACATGCGGCTGTCGTGGGCGATGGCGCTGCTCACGGCCGCGATCCTGGCGGCGCTGGCGTACCTGCTAGCGCAGGTCACCGACATCGCGTCCACCGGCTTCTTCGTGGGCTCGGCGGTCGCGATCGGCGGCGCCCAGGGGCTGGTGGGCTTCTTCCTGTCCGACAAGATCGCGCTGGCCGCGGCCGGAGCGCGCAAGGCCACGGCCGAGGACCACCGCTACCTGGTGAACGTGACCGAGGCCGTGGCGATCGGCGCGGGCGTGCCGGCGCCGCAGGTGTACGTCATCGACTCGCCCGCGCCCAACGCGTTCGCGACCGGGCGCGACCCGCAGCGCAGCTCGATCGCCGTCACGAAGGGCCTGCTGCAGCTCCTGGACCGCCAGGAGCTCGAGGGCGTGGTGGCGCACGAGATGGCGCACATCCGCAACTACGACGTCCGGTTCATGTCGATGCTCGTCGCGACGGTCGGCGCGATCCTCGTGCTGCGCGACCTCGTGATGCGCTGGCTCTACTGGGGCGGGGTCGGCAGCGGGTCGGGCCGGCGGCGCCGCTCCGACCGCGGCGGCGACGGCGCCCGCGGCCAGGGCGTGATGGCGCTGCTGCTCATAGTCCTTCTCGTCCTCGCGCCGCTCCTCGCCACCCTGCTGCGGCTCGCGGTGAGCCGCAGGCGCGAGTACCTGGCCGACGCGGCCGCGGCGTACATCACCCGGAACCCGGAGGGCCTGGCCCGCGCCCTGGAGAAGATCAGGGACTACCGCGGGCCGCAGCTCGAGGTCAGCGAGGGGGTCAGGCACATGTTCTTCGTGAACCCCTTGGCGGGCCAGAACGCCGTCGACCTGATGGCCACCCACCCGCCCATCCAGGAGCGCATAGACAGGCTCCGCAGGATGTGAGTGCTACAGTCTCACATCGTGCCCCTTCGCGGTACGCGTAGGGAGGCACCTTGCGAGGCAACACCGCAGAACCGCGCATGACTGACACGGTCGCGTTCACGCTGTCGCCCGACGGGCGCGCCACGACCTGGAGCCTCGCCGTGCGGGAGGCCTTCGGGTACGCCAGCCACGAGTTCGTGGGCCGTCCCTTCACGGAGCTCTTCGCCCCCGCCGACGACGTCGAGCCCGACCGGGTCCTCGCCGCGGCGCAGGCCGAGGGGCACGCCGTCCTCGCCGGTTGGCGCGTGGGCAAGAGCGGCAGGCGCTCCCTGGTCGCGGGCGCGGTGAGCCTGCTGCTGGGCGCCGACGGCCGGCCCGCCGGCTTCGTCGTCGCGATGCGCGCGACGGCCGACGCGGAGGCCGTGGCCGCGGCCCCCGCCGTCCCGCCAGAGAGCGCCACGGACCTCGTCGCCGAGGCGATGTGGCGCCTCCCCGAGTCGTTCTACGTCCTCGAGGAGCACCTCCGCTTCGTCTACCTGAACCAGGCGTGCGAGCGCATGTGGGGCTTGGGGCCCGCCGAGGTCCTCGGCCGGCACCTCGCCGACGTGTTCCCCGAGGTCCGGGACACCGAGTTCCTGCTCCGCCACGTGGAGGCCGTGGCCGGCGGCGAGCCGCTGCGCTTCGAGACGTTCTCGCCCGTCCGCGGGCGGACCGTCGAGGTGCTACTGCAGCCGGTGGGCGCCGGCACCGCCGCCCTCGTGCGCGACCCCTACGAGGACTCCGTGGCGTCCGACCAGCAGCGGCCGGGCGTGCCGCCCTCGGCCTTGGAGGTCGCGGTCCACCGCTTCACGCCCCACGACGGGGCGCTCGCGCCCGTGGGCGCCCAGGCCGACGTCTTCGGTCTGCGCGAGGGCGAGCGGCTCGCCAGCCACGAGCAGAAGCTCGCCCTGGTGCTGCCCGTCGACCGCAAGGCGTACGACCGCACAGTGAGCGAGGCCGCGCGGCGCGGCGAGCCGTGGCAGGCGCAGTACCGCGTCAGGCGGCCGCGCGACGGCGCCACCGCGTGGCTCGCCGAGCACGCCACTTTGGACGACGCGGGCGGCGAGTCCGCGTACGTCGTCATGACATGGGACGTCACGGCCGTCAGGCGCGTCGAGGAGCAGCTACGGGCCGGCAACAGGCGGCTGCGGCGCGAGCTGAGCGAGAACCGTCACCTCTACGAGGTCATGACCCGCGCCGCCGAGGCCGAGGACGCCAGGGCGGGCGTCGAGATGCTCCTCGCGGCCGCGATCGAGGTCACCGGCGGCCTGCGCGGCGGCGTGTGGCTCCTCGACGAGGGCGAGGGCAAGCTGCGCGTGTTCGCGCAGGTAGGGTTCAAGGGCGCTTTCCTCAGCGAGTTCGGGGTGCTGCCCGTCGACCCCGCTGTCCTCGACCCGGCCTCCACCGGCCTCGCCTGGACCGAGCTGCCCGCGGACCAGGTCGCGGCGCTGGCCGAGGACGGCGAGGACGCCGCGCACGTCCGGGCGCTGTGCCTGTCCCTGCTCAGCGGCACGGGCGCCGCCTTGGGCAAGATGTGCGTCCACCTCGACGGCGAGGCGCAGCCCAGCGCTCGCGACTTCTACGCCCTGAAGATGCTCGCCCTGCAGGCCGCGGCCCTGCTCGACCGGCGGCTGATGGAGGAGCGCTCGGGCGAGCTCCTGAGGCGCCTGGAGGAGCACGCCAGGGTGGCGGGCGACGCGCTGCTGGAGAGCGAGCTGATGTTCCGGCGCGCGTTCGAGCTCGGGCCCGTGGCCGCGGTGATCACGACGCGGGACGAGGACCGGTTCCTCGAGGTCAACGACTGGTACCTCAAGCTGACCGGCTACGAGCGCGACGAGGTCGTGGGCCGGACCGCCAGGGAGCTGGGCATGTGGTCGAGCCCGGACGACAGGCAGAAGCTCGACGCCGCCCTCAGGGCGGGCGGCAAGTTCCGCGAGCTGCAGCTGCGCCTGCGCACGAAGGACGGTCACGTCCGCGACATCCTCCTCTCCGGCGAGGAGGTGTCGTACGCCGGGCAGCGCTGCATGCTGAAGATGTTCAACGACGTCACCGAGCAGCATCGCTCCCAGGAGGAGCTGATAGCGGCGATCCGCGAGGTCATGTCGGACGCCGAGTGGTTCAGCAAGTCGGTGGTGCAGCGCCTGGCGCAGATCCGGCACGGCGAGCCGGGCACGCTCGAGGACCTGGACCTGACGCCGCGCGAGCGCGAGGTGCTCGAGCTCGTGGCCGCCGGCCTGGGCGACGAGGAGGTCGCGGACCGGCTAGGCATCTCCCAGCGCACCGCCCGCAACCACCTGACGAACACCTACGGGAAGATCGGGGCGCGCAACCGCTCCGAGGCGATCGTCTGGGCGCGCGAGCGGGGCCTCGTGTCACGCGTCACGTGAGCCCCGGGCGGCGCCACCTGAGCCCCGGGGCGGCAACCTGTGAGAGCCCGACGCCGGAGCTCGCCTCGGGCTCGCGTCCTGGACGCCTATAACTCCGAGGCCGCGCGCTTTCTGTGAGAATCCTCATCTTCCTGGGCGCGCTTGGGTAACCTGCCCTACTCGCCTGGTGCAAATGCTTCTTCACCATTGACCCATGACCGGCTACCGTGTACCTGTGCCGGTCGGTCACCCAACATGACTCGGCAGCACTCGGGAAGAGGAGGGTCACGCGATGGATAAGGTTGGAACGTCTCGACCGACAGCGGCCAAGACAGCCACTCCGACCTTCGACCGCGGGTTAGAGGAACGCCTCGCAGAGGCCCTCAGGCAGGTGGCTAGCCTGAAGCTCGAGCTAGCGCGCGTGCGCGCCGCGTACGCCGCCCTGCTCGCGGCTCACCAGGCCGGTGCCGCTGTGACCGAGCCTGAGCCCCAGAGGTCCGTTGCGAAGCAGCACGGCCGCTCGGACGACTTCGACTGGGAGACGTGGGCGCGCGTCACGAAGGCGCGCATCCGCGGGGAAGACGTCGAGGCCACCACGGCATGAGCGCGCCACGCAGGACCGCCGTCACGGTCGATCGCCTGATGCGCCAGGCCCTGCTCGAGATCGGGGCTTACGCCCCCACGAGCAGGCGGCGCGCGGCGCGGTACCTGACCCCCGACTGGGTCGACTCGGTGCCCGTGTTCGACCGCGGCCCCGCGCGGGCCGCTCGAGCGGAGGCGAGGGGCCGGCCATGACGCCGCCGGACGCGGGTCGCGGGTCGGTTCGCCCTCCGCGCGCTTCGCCACGCCGGCGCGACCGCCTCAGCCGCTACCGTTACCAGCGGCCTCCGCGCTTCAAACGCTATCTCCAGGTGCGGCCCTGATTCCGACCCCCAGACCGGGGCCGCCCGCCTTCCAGGAACGCCCTCCGATGAGGAGGGCGTTCTTCATTCTCGGCCCCTGCTCAATCGCGCCCAGGGGCTCCCGGGCCGGCCGCGTCAGGCTGCTCCTGGCCCCTCGCGTCCAGGGCGGCCCTGATCCGGGCGCCGATCGCCTCTAGCTCCTCGCGCGCCGGGTTCGACCCCCAGCGGGCGCTGACCTCGAAGCCGTCGCCCTCGTGCCTCGGGAACACGTGGAGGTGGGCGTGGAACACCTCCTGCCCGGCGGCCTCGCCGTCGGCGTAGAAGAGGTTCACGCCCTCGCAGCGCAGGCCGCTGGCCCGCAGGGCCGCCGCCATCCGCTTGGCGACCTGGAGCATGCGGCCGGCCGTGTCGTCGTCGAGGTCCTCGAGGGCCGGCAGGTGGGCGCGGGGCACCACGAGCAGGTGGCCCGGCGTCACCGGGTCTACGTCGAGGAACGCTACGACCCGGTCGTCGGCGTGGACGAACGTCGCCGGCAGCTCGCACGCGACGATCCGGCAGAAGACGCAGGCGGGGTCGCTCATGAGCGAGCGCCCTCCCGTCTCCGGGAGGGCGCTGAGGTGGCCGTGCTGTGAGCCCGGCGGCTCAGGCCTGCTCCTCGTCGCCTTCGGCCTCGGCCAGGTCCTCGGCCGGGTCGGAGGCGTCGTCGGCCTCCGCCTGCGCCTCGTCGGCGGCGGACGCCTCGGCCTGCTCCTCGGCGGGCTTGGCGGGGCGCCTGCCCTGCCTGAAGGCGGCGGTGAGGAGGGCGGCGGCCTCGGCGGCGTCGATGGCGTCGGCCGGGTCGACCTCTTCAGCCGGCGCCGGGGCCTCGGCCTTCGCCTCTTGCGCCGGGGCGGCGGCCGCGGCCTTCGCCTCGGCCTCGGGAGCGGTGCCCGCGGTCTCGGCGACCGTCTGGGCCAGCTCCTTCTCGGTCACCGAGGCGGCGACCTGGCCGGCCGACTCGGCGCCGCCGGCGTCGCCCGCGGCGTCGATGGCCTCGGCCGTGGCCTGGGTGTCGACGGGGCCGACCTGCTCGCCGGCGACCTCGTCGGCGGAGCCGCCCGTGGCGGCCTGGGCCTCATCGGCCTCGGCCTTGGGCTCGCTCTTCGTGTCGGTCAGGCCGAACTGGGCGAACAGGTCGGCGTAGACGTCACCGAGCTTGGTGGTCGTCTTGGCGCCGGCCTCGGCCGCCACGTAGCTGTAGTCGT
The DNA here is from genome assembly GCA_035306665.1 of Trueperaceae bacterium. GTDB lineage: Bacteria > Deinococcota > Deinococci > Deinococcales > Trueperaceae > DASRWD01. Next base: position 2,581 of record DATGNP010000351.1, on the reverse strand, counting down.
AGTCGATGTCCGAGGCGCCGCGACGGCCCCTGCGGCCGCGACGCGCGCCGCCCGCCTGCGGAGCGCCGGCGAAGCCGCCGCGCCCGCCGGCCGGCTGGTTGCCGCCGAACTCGGCGGCGTTCTCGGCCGTGTACGGCATCAGGCGCTTGCGCGAGAGGCTGGCGCGCTGCTCGACCGGGTCGATGTTGAGGATGACCGCGGTGATCTCGTCGCCCTTGTTGAAGTGGTCGGCGATGTTCTCGATGTGGTCGTGGGAGAGCTCGGAGATGTGCACCAGGCCCTCGATGCCCTCCTCGATCTCCATGAAGACCCCGAAGTCGGTGATCCCGGTGATGGGGCCGGTGACCTCGGTGCCCGGCGGGTAGCGGTCGGGGAGGCTGCTCCACGGGTCGGGCTGGGTCTGGCGCAGGCCGAGCGAGATCCGCTGCTGCTGCGTGTCGATCTTGAGGATCATCGCCTCGACCTCGTCGCCCTCGTTCACGATCTCCTTGGGATGGCGGACGCGCTTGGTCCAGCTCATCTCGGAGACGTGGATGAGGCCCTCGAGGCCCGGCTCGATCTCGACGAAGGCGCCGAACGGCGTCAGGTTCGTGACGCGGCCCGCGACGCGCTGGCCGATGGCGTAGTTCGCCAGCACGTTCTCCCACGGGTTGGGCGCGAGCTTCTTCATCGAGAGGTTGATGCGCTCGCGCTCGAGGTCCATGTCGAGGACCTCGACCTTGACCTTGTCGCCGAGCTTGACGACGTCGCGCGGGTGGTTGAAGCGGCCGTGCGTCAGCTCGGAGCGGTGCACGAGGCCGTCGATGCCGCCGAGGTTCACGAAGACGCCGAAGTCGGTGATCTCGACGACCTCGCCCTCGAGGCGGGCGCCCGGCTCGAGCCGCTTGAGCGTGTCCTCCTTGAGGTGGGCGATCTCCTCCTCGAGGATCGCGCGCCGCGAGATGATCACGCGGTTGCGGCGGCGGTTGAGCTCGATGATGCGGACGCGGAGGCGCTTGCCCACGTAGGGGGAGAGGTCGTTGACGCGCCTGACATCGACCTGGCTGGCCGGCAGGAACGCGCGCACGCCCAGGTTCGCGACGAGGCCGCCGCGGACCTTCTCGACGATCTCGACCTCGACGGGCTTCTCCTTCTCGAAGATCTCCTGGAGGAGGTTCCAGGCGCGCTCCTGGTCGGCGCGCTTCTTCGAGAGGACGATCGTGTTGTTCGCGATGTCGGCCCTGACGACGTAGACCTGGATCTGGTCGCCGGGCTTGAAGTACTTGGCAGCCTCTTCCTGGTTCGTCTCGAACTCGAAGAGCTGGTTGTAGGGGAGGATGCCCTCGATCTTGGCGCCGACGTCGACGACCATGCCCTCCTGCTGGAGCATGATGATCTCGCCGGTCGTGATCATGCCGCGGTGGACGGGCTTGCGCGCCAGCTGCTCGTCCGAGGCGGCGAGCACGTCCTCCATCGTGATCTCGGTGCCGTCGTCCTCGTCCTCGGTGGCGACGGCGACCGTGGGGGCGTTGTTGGCGGCACTGACGGAGGCCGCGGCGGAGGCCTCTGCGCTCGTGGCCTCCTGGACCATCGCGTCCAGGGCCGCCTGGGCCGAGGCTTCGTCGGTGACGACGCCTCCGGCGGCGGGCGTCGCGCCCGCCTGCTCGACGTTCGGCTGGCCGGCGTCGGTCTGGGCGCCGGTAGCCTGCGTGGTCTCGTTCTCGACAGCCTGGCCGTTCACCGGCTGGCTGGCACCGCTCTCCTGGCCGTCTGCGTCCTGCGAAGGAGCCCGTTCGTCGTTGGAGACTTCGTTTACCAGCTGCGTGCCGTCACCCTGTTCGGCGGTCGCGACTGGAGCCTGGCTGGCGCTCGGTTCGTTGGCCTGGTCGGTGCCCGGGGCAGGGCTCCCCGTGGCGGGGCGTAGGTTTTCATCCATGAAATGGGGTTCCTCCTGAGGACGGATTGACTCGCAAGTGACCATTACATCACATCGCGGCGGGTCAAAGCAAGGTTAGACGTGACCGATTAGCTGGTCGTGAAGGGGAATCTCGGCACTCGCGCCCGCCCGGAGCGGGCCCCGTCCGCGGCTCGCGCCGGTCACGCGTATCCGCCCGCGGTCCCTCGCGTCCCGGACGGCGGGCGCACGAGTTGGACCCCGCGTGGGAGGCGCGGGGTCCTTCGGAAGAGGATGGGGAGAGGTGATGTTGCTACCTCGACCCACGATGGAAGGTCGCGGGAACCCTCCGACGCCATATTGGGGGCCCCGGGTGAGCAGGGCCTGACAGGGGGGTTAGAGCGAGGCCGTCCGGCGCGATCGGGACGAAACCCTGTATGAACCGGTCTGTCTAGGTACGAGTCATCGACTCGAGGGGGAGCGCCGGACCGCGCGTCCTCGCGCCGTGCGGCCACCCTCCCGCGGGCGGCCCCCGACGGCCTGAGGCCTACGCGTTCCCACGCATGCGCTCATGAGCCGCCCGCCCTAGCCTCGTGCCGATCCGTGCCGGCGGCCTCGGCGCCGCGGCTCATGAGGACATGAGGACGGCGGGGTCCGGAGGGAGCGGCGCCTCGCCGTGCCGCCCGCCCGGCCCGGCCCCTGCCAGAC
>DATGNP010000350.1:0-4561 GCA_035306665.1 Trueperaceae bacterium | reverse complement strand
CGCCCGCCAGCCGGCCCGTCCTGAGCTCGACGCGCGGCTGGTAGTAGAGCGTGAGCTGCCCCTTGCCGAGGGCCCCGCGGAGCTCGTCCTCGAGCTCTAGCCTCTCCTGCACGCGCACCTGCATCGCCGGCCGGAACACCGCGAACGCCGGGCCACGGGCGGCCTTGGCGCGGTACTTCGCCTGCGACGCGGCCTTCAGCAGCGCCGCCGGCGTCTCGGCGTGGTCGGGGAACACGGCCACGCCCACGCGCGGCCGGAACGTCACGCTGCGGCCCTCGAGCACGACCGGCTCGACGAGCCCGCTCACGACGCGCTGGGCGATGTCGGTGGCATCGACGGTGTCGTGCAGCGGCCGGGTGACGATCGCGAACTCGTCGGTGCCGAAGCGCGCGACCGTCGCACCTTGGGCGACGCTACGCAGACGCCGCGCCGCCAGGCGCAGCATGTCGTCGGCGGCGTCCTGGCTGACGGCGTCGTGGATCAGGCGGAACCCGTGCAGCTCCAGGTAGAGCACCGCCACCTTGAGCCGGGCGGCGCGCGCCGCCGCGAGGGCGTCGAGGAGCAGCGACTCGAAGCGCTGGCGGTTCGGGAGGTCGGTGACGGGGTCGTTGTTCGCGAGGTACTCGACCCGCTGGGCCAGGGCCCTGCGCTCCTCCTCGTGGGCGTCGGCTCCGGGCCTGCCGCCGAGGTCGGCGCAGATCGCCATGCGCGCGACCTTGCCGCCGTAGACGAGCTCGAAGACGCTGACGACGGCCTCGAACTCGCCGGCCACGCCGCGCAGCCGCACGGTCGGGGCGCCGTTGAGGGCCGCGAGGAACGGCGTCTGCGCCCCGGCGTAGGCCTGGGCGATGGCCGGCGGGAGGTCGCCGGCGTGGATGTCGCGGAGGGTGCGCCCGGGCGCCGGCCCGGTCGGCAGGCCGAAGACGGCGGCGGCGCGCGGGTTCACGGCGAGGAGCTCCAGCGAGGGCGGGTCGTAGACCACCACGGCCTGCGGATGGGTACGGAAGAAGGCCTCCGTGGCCCTGCCTGGGCTTCGCGTGCTCTCCTCCATCGGTCCCGTTCCGGCCCGACGAGGACGCGCCGGCGCGCGTCCTCAGGCGGCCCCCCTGTGCTCGCCTCCAGATGATAACGGCATGAGTGTCTCCGGCACCCGCACGCCGAACCACGCCGCGGCCGCCAGGCCCACGGCTCCGACGGCGACGGCCGCCGGCCCCAGGGAGGCGGCCTGCGCCACGAGCCCGACGACGATCGGGCCGCCGACCATGCCGGCGTCGCCGATGAGGCGCCACCACCCGATGAACTCGGCGGCCGCCTCACGGGGCGCGAGGTCGGAGGCGAGGGTCATCATCGTGCCCGAGCCGAGGCCGTTCGCGAGGGCCACGAGGACGGACACGCCCATCAGCGACCAGAACCCGGTCGTGAGCGGCACCAGCGCCAGCGCCGAGCCCATGCCGAGGAAGCAGGGGACGATCGCGGCCTTCCGGCCGCGCCGGTCCATCAGCCAGCCGGCCGGGTAGAACATCAGCATGTCGGCCAGGCCGCCGACGCTGACGACGAGGCCGACCTGGAGCGCGTCGAGGCCCAGCGCCTCGGCGGCGAAGAGCGGGATCAGCACGCGCCGGCCGGCCCTGACCGCCTGCCCCAGCACGTGGCCGAACCCGGCGTTGAGGAGCGTCGGCACGGCCGCGCGCATCGCCTGCCGCGCGGCCTCGGCGGGGGGACGCGCGGTCCCGTCGTCCTCGTTCGGCAGCGCGAACGCCACCACTGCCACCGCCACGAGCATCAGGGCCGCGTACAGCACCAAGGGGGCAGCGAGGCCCAGCGCGGCGGCCGCCGCGCCGCCGAGGGCGGGGCCAACGAAGGCGCCGAAGCGGTTGACGCCGCCGTAGAGGGCGATCAGGCGCCCGCGCTCGCCCACGCGCGTCGCCCGCGTGAGGTAGGCGTGCCGCGAGAGGTTGAAGAGAGCCAGTCCGGCGCCCGCGACGACGCGCAGCGCCACCACCACCCAGAGGTCGGTGGCCGCGGCCGTGCCCAGCACGGCCAGCATGGCGAGCGCGCCGCCGGTCACGAGCGCCGCCTTGGGGGACGTGCGGGCGACGAACCAGCCGGCCGGCACGTCGCCGAGCAGCATGCCGATCGCCTCGCCGGCCAGCGCCAGGCCGATCAGGGCCAGGGACGGCTCGAGCGCGGCGACGAACAGCGGCAGCGTCGGCGCCAGGACACCGTCGCATACCGAGGTGATCGCGGTGGGGACGTATACGGCGAGGGCGAGGCGCCGGGCGTAGGCGGCCCCCGCCTCGGCCGTCCCGGCTCGGCTCACGCCCGGCGGGCCGCCTCCAGCCCGCGCAGCCTGATCGCCTTGCGGTACGCGGCCACCAGCGCCTCCGACGACGCCCGCCACGACCAGCGCTCGGCCTCGCGCCTGCCTTCCGCCGCCATGCGCGCGCGCAGCTCCGGGTCGGCGAGGAGCCGCCTCAGGCCGTCGGCGAGCGCGGCGCCGCTGCCGGGCGCGACGAGCAGGCCGGTCCGTCCGTCCGCGACGACGTGCGGGATCCCGCCCGCCCGCGCCGCCACGACGGGCACGCCGGCGGCCATCGCCTCCAGCGCCGCGAAGCCGAGGGTCTCGGAGTCGGAGGGGAACGCGAAGGCGTCGGCCGCGGCGTAGGCCGCCCCGAGCTCGTCGCCCGCCAGGAAGCCGGTGAACACGGTGCCCGTGCCCGCCAGTCGCTCCTCGAGCCAGGGCCGCGCCGGACCCTCCCCCACGACGGCGAAGCGCGCCTCGCCCCGCATCGCCTGCACGGCCTCGGCGAGCACGTCGACGCGCTTCTCGAACGAGACCCTGCCGGCGTAGACGACGAGCGGCTCGTCCCCTGTCGCCCCCAGGCGGGCCCGCATCTCGGCGCTGCGCTTGGCGGGGTGGAAGAGCTCGGCGTCGACGGCCTTGGGCCAGAGCCGCACGCGCCTGATGCCCAGGCCGCGCGCCAGCTCGACCATCTGTGGGCTGGTGCAGAGGTTCACGTGCGCGAGGTTGTGCACCTCGCGGTCGAGCACCTCGAGGGGCCGCTCGAACCAGCCCAGCGACAGGCGCCGCACGACCTTGGGGTCGGTGTGGAAGGACGCCAGCAGCGGCAGCCCGCGGCGCCGAGCGTGCAGCGCGCCCCAGGTGCCGAACAGCACCGGGTTCACGACGTGGACGACGTCCGGGGCGAAGTCGTCGATCTCGCGGGCGATGCGCGTCGACGGCACGGCGAACGTGTGCTCGGGGTACCAGGGGAACGGCAGCCCGCCGGCGGACACGACGCGCGCGCCCCCGACCTCTTCCGGCGCCCCGGGGGGCGCCAGCACCAGGACCTCGTGGCCGAGCGCGGTCAGGGGACCCAGCGTCGCGACGAGACGGGTGACGACGCCGTCGACCTTCGGCAGGAACGTCTCGGTGACGAGCGCGACCCGTAGCGGCCGCTCGCGGCCTGGCGCCGCCTGCGGGCCGACGGCGACGAGGGGCGCCTCGGCGCGGCCCGTCAGCGTGCCGGGCGCCTCAGGCTGCGGTCGGGGGCTCTGTCCCGGCGCGCCGTCCAAGGCTCAGGCGTAGCCCGCCAGCACGCCCTCGAGCGCGGCCCGGCTCGGCCTGAGCAGGTCGTCGGGCAGCTCGGAGAGCGGCGTGTCGCCGAAGCCGCTCACCTCGGCCAGCGACGGCCGCGAGTCGTCGTAGTAGAGCAGGCCCGTGACCAGCTCCCCCTGCTCGTCGCCGCGCCGCAGGCGCTCCAGCGCCCGCATGCGGTCGTTGGGCTCGTAGTCCTCCTCGAGCTTGCGCAGCGTCAGGCGCGAGCCGTCGTGCAGCTCGACGACCCGCGTGGTGCCCGGGTCGTAGTCCTCGATGACGATCTCGTCCTGCGGGGCGATGAACCCGAGCTCCTGCAGCGCCTTCTCGTTCGCCCGGCCCCAGGCGTAGCTCTTGCGCGAGTCCTCCTCGTCGTTGAACGCCACGCAGGGGCTGATGATGTCGAGGACGGCCAGCCCGCGGTAGCTGAGGGCGGCCTTGAGGAGCTCGCGCACCTGCTTCGCGTCGCCTGCGAACGAGCGGGCGACGAAGCCGGCGCCGGCCACGATCGCCTCCACCGCGACGTCTATCGGCGGGAAGTCGTTGTGGCCCGCGTACTTCAGCTCCTGGCCGTACTCGGCCGTGGCCGAGAACTGGCCCTTCGTGAGCCCGTAGACGCCGTTGTTCTCGACGATGTACGCCATGCGCACGTTGCGCCTGACGAGGTGCTTGAACTGGCCGAGGCCGATCGAGCCGGTGTCGCCGTCGCCGCTGACGCCGATGGCCCGCAGGCGATGGTTCGCCTGCAGCGCGCCGGTGCCCAGGGAGGGCATGCGGCCGTGCAGGCTGTTGAAGCCGTGCGACTGGCCGAGGAAGTAGGCGGGCGACTTGCTCGAGCAGCCGATGCCCGAGAGCTTGATCACGTCCTGCGGCCGCAGGCTCAGCTCGTAGCAGACCTGGACGATCTGGTTCGCGATCGAGTTGTGGCCGCAGCCCTTGCACAGGGTGGAGGGTGCGGCGGCG
>DATGNP010000349.1:0-2095 GCA_035306665.1 Trueperaceae bacterium | reverse complement strand
CGTGCGCGGCGCGCGACGTCAGGTTGTCGGTCATGCCGCGCGCGACCTTCGCCAGCGTGCCCGCGCTGCACGGCACGATCACCATGGCCCCGAAGCGGTGGCTGCCGGACGCGATCGGCGCGCCGCTGTCGCTGTCCTTGTGGACCTCGCTGGCGAGGCCGGTGAGGGCCGCGAGGCCGCCGTCGAGCTCGGTGGGGATCACCCGCTTGGCGCCCGCCGTGACGACCAGGTGGGTGTGGACGCCGGCGGCCCCGAGGACCGCGAGGAGGTCGACGGCGTACACCATGCCGCTGGCGCCCGTGACCGCCACCACGACCTCCTGGTTGGGACGCGTTCCCGAACGACTCACCCCGCCAGGTTACCCGGGCGTGCTGGACGTATACTCGCCGCGTCGTGACGACCCCGGACCTCGACCCGAGACCCAGCCCGCTCGGCCCGCGCGGCCACGGGCAGGAGCTGCGGCTCGACCCGTCGCATCCCCGCCTGGCGCGCGCCCGGGACGGACGCGTACTGACCGGTCTATGCGCAGGCATCGCCGAGTTCGTCGGCAGCCCGCCCACGGCGGTGCGGACCGTCTTCGTCGCCGGGGCCGTGCTCACGCTCGGCACGCTGGCCCTGGCCTACCTGGCGCTCTCGGCGCTGGTGCCGGCGGCGGCCTCCAAGGACTAGGTCCCGCTTGCGCGGACGGCCGGCGGCGAACGGGACCGCGGCCGAGACCCCCAAGCTACGGACCTACGGCACGACCCCGACGAACGAGCCGGCGCTGGAGCGCCGGCTCGCTACGCATCAGGTTCCTACGGTCGCCAGCCCGGCCCTCACATCACCAGCCTGACGGGCGCGGCGAGCAGCTCGGCCACGCGGGCGAGGAGCCGCGCCCCGGCCTCGGCGGGCAGGCCGCCGGCGAGCGTCAGCGTGCTGCGGTAGCCGCCGCTCTGGTTGTCGTAGAGGATCCGGCCCAGGCTCAGCACGGGCACGTCGAGGTCCAGGACCACCTCGTCGAGGTCGAGGGAGCTCAGGTCGGCGACGACGAGGCCGGCCTCGTCCTCCTCGCCGCCCGGCTCGGAGAGCTCGCGGACGATGTCGGCGAAGGGCCGCGTGGCGGCGCCGTCCACGCGCCTGAGCACCACGCCGTCGGCGAACGCCGCCAGCGCCACCTGGCCGGTGACTGCGCCGGAGGCGGCGACGGCCTTGGCCACCGCCCGCAGCACGAACGGCGCCGCGCCCAGCGGCTCCTCGTGCCCCAGCTCGCGCGAGACGGCGAGCTGCGCGGCGGCGAGGGCGCTCACGTCGAGGTGCCGGCGCAGCACGGGGCTGACGCGCGCGAGCGGGAGGCTGTCGAGGCTGGGCGCCGCGGCCAACATGTCGGCGGGACCCTCCTCGACCTCGAGGCCCGCGTCAGGCTCGGCGACGCCGCTCGGCGGCTCGGGCTCGGAGCTCGCGACGAGCTCCCCTGGCGCCTGGTCCGGCTCGTCCTGGGCCTCCACCGGTTCGGGCGCCGGAGCCTCGACCGGTCCCGGCGCCGCGGCCTCGGCCACGGGCTCGGGCTGCTGGCCCCACGGGTCCGGCCGCTCGGTCCCCGTGTCGGACCCGGTCGAGTCCGTCGCGGGAGGCACGGCGGCCCACGGGTCGGGCTGGTCCCCGCCCTCGGCTGACGCCTGCGCGGCCCCGCCGTCGTCGTCCGCCCCCCAGGCGCCGGCCACGGCGTCCGCGGCGCCGGACGCGTCACCGTCCGCGCCCACGGCGTCACCGAACAGGTCGACGTCGTCGTGGCCCGCGCGGCTCGGCTCACCCCAGATGTCGGGCGCGTCGGTCACGGGCCCCGGCCGCGGCTGACCGAGCTCGATGCCGTCGCCCCACTCGTCCGCCGGCTCGGCCGCTTCCTCGGCGGCGAAAGCGTCCACGTCGGCCTGGCCGGCCATAGCGCCGAACTCGCCGGCGCCGTAGGCCCCGGAACCGAACGACCCGGCGGGCTCGCCGCCGGCCGGGGCCGTCTGGTCAGCGGCGTCCAGCGGCAACGGCTCGTCGCCGGAGACGAGGAGGTCCTCGAGGTCGTCACCGGCCGCGGCCGTCGTCGGCGCTTCGGGCGCGGCCTCGT
>DATGNP010000348.1:0-14389 GCA_035306665.1 Trueperaceae bacterium | reverse complement strand
GCCGTCGCCCCGATCGACCTGCCGGACGAGCCCGTCGCGGCCCGGTACGCCGTCGACGACGCCGGCGGCCCGCTGCTGCTCTCGGAGCGCGTGGCCGCGGCCGCCGCGGCGTGGGCGGAGCTGGCGCCCGGGGACATCGAGGTCCTCCCCGACCCCGGGGCCGACCACGGGTTCGCCTACGGCGCCCAGGAGCTGTTCGGGCCCGGTGTGCTCACGCTGAGCCTGGCGCGGCCCGGAGCGGTGCGGGTGCTCGTGCGCCCCGACGAGCACCCGGCGCTCGACGTGGCGCTGCGGCACGAGGTCGGGGCGCTGCTGGGCCTCCCGCCCGCGGCCTCCGGCGTGATGGCTATGGCCGTGGCCGACCCCGACGCGGCGCCGGGGCCGGCCGACCTCGCCGAGCTGGCGGCGATCCACGCCTTCGAGCCGGCCGACCTCGACCGCGACGGGACCGTCGGCTTCGGCGACCTGCTCGTCATGGCGGCCGAGTACGGGCGCTCGGGCGTCAACCTGCCGGCCGACCTGGACGGCGACGGCGACGTCGACGACGACGACTTGGCGCAGCTCCGGCGCGCGTACACGTTCGCGCCCCCGGCGGGCGCGGAGGCCGTCGAGGGGGTGGAGCCCGCGGCGCCCGGCGACGAAGCCGAGCCGGGGCCCGGGGACCCCGAGACGGAGGTCCCGGACGAGCCGGAGGGACCCTCGGCGCCCGACGAGCCCGAGGACCCCGACGGGCCCTAGCTCGGACGCGGCGCCGGCGGAGCCGCCAGCAGGCCCTCGATGGCGCGGGCGAGGTCGACGTCTCGCGCGGTGACGCCGTCGGCGTCGTGGCTGCGCAGCTCCAGCCGCACCCGCGAGTACGAGCACGTGAAGTCGGGGTGGTGGCCCCGCTTCTCCGCGAGCAGGGCCACGCGCGTCAGGAACGCGAACGCGGCGGAGAAGCCGTCGAACCGCAGCTCCTTGACCAAGGCACCCGGCGACACCGTCCAGCCCGGCAGCTCACCCGCGACGCGGCCGAGCTCCTCGGCCCCCAGCACCTCCGCCATGGCTCACCTCCCTCGGGCGGCGAGGCTCAGACCGCGGTGCTGTAGAGGCGCGCCTGCGCCAGGTAGAGGACGGCCAGGTCCGAGTCGCCGCGCACGAAGAGCAGGGTACCGGGGCCGAGCGGCGCGAGCAGGTAGTCGGTGAACGACCCCAGCACCTGGCCCGGGAGCATGGCCACGAGGCTCTCCTGCGACCCGCGGGTGCGGCCGCGGTACTGCCGCACGGTGATCTTCTGGCCCGCGAGCTCCACGGTGAGCGGCTCCCCGGTCAGCGGGTGGAAGGCCTGCTCGTCGGCGGCCGCCTTGGCCAGCGCGCCGTCGACGTCGCCGGGGTCGAGGGTGACGGCGTCCATGATCCTGTCCACCAGGGCCATCACGGTCGCGTTGTCGAGGTCGACGCCCGTGGCGCGCGCCGCGCCGCGCAGCAGGCCCACCAGCGCCTGGCGCCTGTCCGGCGCCCGCGACGAGATCTGGTTGGCGCGGTTGAAGGCCTGCACGACGAGCTCCTGCGGCTCGCCCCGCACGGTGTTCGCGATGACCTTCGCGACCGTGAGGAGGTCCTCCCGCCTGGGGCTGGTGAGGACGTGCAGCACGACGAGCGCCTCGGCGAGCCGCACCGCCAGGCTGCGCCCCTCGTCGCGCAGGCGGAGGTGGACGTAGTCGCCCTCGCGGAAGACGGAGAGGCGCTCCCGGCCGAGCTGGACGACGTTCGCGCGCCCGAGCTCGACCTCCTGGTCGTCGACGAACAGGACGTGCGAGCCGCCGGCGCCGGAGAAGGCGAAGTCGTGCCCGCCCAGCGACAGGCGCACCGGGCCCACGAGGCGCACCGTGACCTCGGTCGTCGTCGGCCCGATGTGCTCGACGCGCAGGGCCGGGTTCACGCCGAACAGCACGCCGCCGCCGAGCTGCGGCCCGCCGGCGCGGCCACCGACGGTCGTCGGCAGGTAGTCGGCCAGGCGCTCGAAGAACGCGTGCACGAGGTCCTGCAGCATCGCGGCGTCGCGGTGGAACGCGAGCCGCTCGTTGCGCTCCATCGCCAGGGCCTCGGCGAGGCGGCGCTCCAGCTCGCGCCGCTGCACGGCCTTCTGCTCCTCCGCCATGCGCTCGCGGTTCAGCTCCTGGATCGCCAGCCGCAGCTGGCGGCTGCTCGGCAGGCGCGGGTCGATCGGCGAGGCGCGACCCGCGTAGGGGTCGGCCGCCACGGCCATCGCCGCCTGCCTGACGTACTGCAGGGCCTGGGACTCGGGGACCACGAGCTCGGGGATCGGGCTGCCCTCCCGGCCCAGCGTCATGATCAGGTTGATGAGGTCCCTGGCGATCTCGGCCAGGCTGTCGACGTCCGAGAGCGACACCAGGGGGTCCGACAGGGAGGGGATCGGCTGCATGACCTTGAAGCCGCGCAGGCTGGCGTCGCGCACGAAGGTCTGGCGCGAGGTGTTGAGCTTGAGGTTCTGGAGCGTGGCGTACGCCACGCGGGCGACGTAGCGGTCGCGCTGGGAGCGCCAGCTCGCGGCGAGCTGCTGGACGAAGTCGTCGAGGTCGTCCCACCACACGCGGCGCGCGAGCCGCTGGAGCACCGCGTTCTCCTCGCGCTCCTCGGGCGTGTCCGCCGGCCGCGGGGGCACGTCCTCCTCGGCCAGCTCGACGGCCGCGTCCGTGCCGAGGACGAGCGCGTCGATGTCGAGCGCCACCGCCGGCGCCGTTTCGGTCGTGCCGCCGGCCGCTTGCAGCCTGGCGGCGGCCTCGTCGAGGCGCTTGCGCTGCTCGCCCGTGAGCCGCTCGCGGTCGCGGGTCAGCATGCCGAGCAGGTCCCACATCGCCTTGACGCCGCCGCGCACCGTGCGCTTCGCGACGTACTCCTCGACCTTGTACTCGAGGAGCTCGAGGGCCAGGGCTTCGAGCAGCGACATCGCCGCCATCTTACGCGCACGCCCTCACGGGCGGCTCAGTACTTCCTCACGTCTGGGCCGCGAGGGTCTCCCCCACCCGGCGGACGACCTCGTCCACCTGCTCCGCGGCGATCACCAGCGGCGGCAGGAAGCGCACGGTGTCGCCCCCGCCCGTGGTCGTGACGACGCCGGCGCGCAGCAGCGCCGAGACCACGGGGGCCGCCGGCACGGACAGCTCCATGCCGACCATCAGCCCGCGGCCGCGCACCTCGACGACCCTCGGGTCACGCAGGGACCTCAGGCCCGCGACGAGGCGGGCGCCCAGCTCGACGGCGCGGCGCATGAGGTCGCGCTCCCTCAGCTCGGCCAGCACCGCTAGCCCGGCGGCGGCCGAGAGCGGGTTGCCGCCGAACGTGGTCCCGTGGCCGCCGGGCGGCATCGCAGCGGCTACGGCCGCTGTCATCAGCGTGGCGCCGATGGGCACGCCGCCGGCCAGGCCCTTGGCCAGCGTCACGACGTCGGGCTCCACGCCGGAGGGCTCGTGGGCGAGGAACGTGCCGGTACGGCCGACGCCGCTCTGGATCTCGTCGAGGACCAGCAGCGCGCCGGTCGCGCGCGTCAGCTCGCGCGCCAGCCGCAGGTAGCCGTCGGGGGCGGGCCGGATCCCGCTCTCGCCCTGGATCGGCTCGAGCACCACGGCGGCGGTCTCCTCGGTGACGGCCGCCCTGAGCTCGTCCTCGTCGCCGTACGTCACGAACGTCACCTGCGAGGGCCCGCTCTCGAACGGCTCGCGGTACTTCGGCTCCCACGTCAGGGGCAGGACGCCGAGCGTGCGGCCGGAGAAGCCGCGCTTCGCGGCCACGAACCTCTTGCGCCCCGTGGCGACCCGCGCCCACTTCAGCGCGGCCTCGTTCGCCTCGGTCCCGGAGTTCGAGAGGAAGACGCGCTCCAGGGGCGGCCGCACGAACGTGAACAGCTCGGCGGCGAAGCGGGCCCTGACGTCGTTGCCCAGGTTCTGGGGACAGACGATCAGGCGCGCGGCCTGCTCGGCGACCGCGGACGTGAGGCGCGGGTTCGCGTGGCCCACGCTGATCACGCCGATGCCGGCGAGGCAGTCGATGTACTCCTTGCCGTCGGCGTCGTAGAGCAGGGCGCCGTCGCCGCGCACGAACGCGACCTCGGGGCGCCACAGGCCGGGAGCGTGGCGCTCGAGGCTGGCCAGGACCGCCGCGTTCCCGCCGGCGACGACGTTACCCGGGATGGACATACCAGTCTACCTTCCTCTCAGGGGCCGATGGCGAGGGCGCAGAGAGGGTGCTCGTCGCGACCGTCGACCTTCAGGAGCTCGGCCAGCTCGTCGTCGTAGAAGTCGGTGACCATGCGCGCGGCCAGGCCCATCGCGACGGCCGCCAGCGCCGCCGCCTGGGCCGCCGCCCCGGCGTCGAGGTAGAGGTAGCGGTAGGGGCGGCCGCCGTCGGCGGCGCGGTGGCGGCCCGGCACGCCCGTGAAGCACAGCAGCGCGGCCTGGGCCGAGAGGTCGACGTCGGTGAGCAGCGCCTCGGCGAGCCCCGGCATCGGGTCGCCGACGCTGAGGTGGGCGAGGCTGTGCTCGCGCGGGTCGTAGTGGTAGACGCCGGCGAGGAGGTTGCGCACCTGGCTGGCGAGGACGTAGACCTCGACGGAGGACACGCCCTGCGCGCTGAGGGGCACGCGCTCGCCGCCCGCGGTGAAGCCCGCCGCCGCCCACAGGAGCTGAGATAGCTGCGCCTCCTTGATGCGGCCGCCCTCGGCCTCGCCCCTGTCGCCCGAGAGCGCCGACCACACGCCCGTGCCGCCCTTGAGGTGGGGCTGGGGCAGCCTGGCGATCTCCTTGGGGTTGGCGTAGACCTTGAAGGCGGGAGAGACGCGGGTCCGCGCCGCCGGGAGCTGGCCGCGGCGGTACTTCGTCTGCGTCTGGAACTCCGCGCCTATCGTGCGCGGCCTGCGGCTGCTCACGGCTCGCTCCCTGGCGGAGTCTATCACCGGCCCTGCGGCCGTCCCCGGCCACGCTATGCTGGCCACGGAACGGTGCGACCCGCGTGAGCACAAGGCCCCTCGGCCCCCGAGACCCGCTCCGGACCGGCCCCAAGGACACGGTCACGGTGGTGCGCGCGCGGTTCGCCGAGACCGACCAGATGGGCGTGGTGCACCACTCCGTCTACCCCGTCTGGTTCGAGGCCGGGCGCGTCGAGTGGATGCGTGAGCGCGGCCTCTCCTACCGCGAGATGGAGGCCTCCGGCCTCTCGCTGGCCGTCGCCCGCTTGGAGGTCGTCTACCGCAGCGCGGCCTACTTCGACGACGAGATCGCCGTCGTGTCGACCTTGGAGAGCGCCCGCAGCCGCAGCGTCGCGTTCGCGTACCGGCTCCACCGCGTCCCCGACGGGGCGCTCGTGGCCACTGGCAGGACCGAGCACGTGCCGACGGACAGGAGCGGCAGGGCGGTGCGCCTGCCCGCCCGCTGGCTCGCGGGCCTCGTCACGACGGCCGAGGAGGGTTCATGACCGAGACCGCCACCAGGGCCCGCGAGGCCCAGGCCAAGATCGTCGGCACCGCGCTGACCTTCGACGACGTGCTGTTGGTCCCGGCCCGCAGCCAGGTCCTGCCGCGCGACGTCGACCTGAGGAGCCGGTTCACGCCGGGCGTGAGGCTCAACACGCCCATCGTGTCCGCCGCGATGGACACGGTCACCGAGACGGCCATGGCGATCGCGATGGCGCGCAACGGCGGCATCGGCGTGATCCACAAGAAGATGTCCGTCGAGGCCCAGGCCGAGATGGTGCGCAAGGTCAAGCGCTCGGAGTCGGGCATGATCGTCGACCCGATCACGCTCGGCAAGGACGCCCGCGTGGCCGACGCCCACCGCCTGATGCGCGAGTACCGCATCAGCGGCGTGCCGATCGTCGAGCCGGACGGCCGGTTGGCGGGCATCCTCACGAACCGCGACCTGCGCTTCGAGGACGACCCGACGCGCCGCGTCACCGAGCTGATGACCTCCGAGGACCTGATCACCGTGCCCGTGGGCACGACCCTGGAGCAGGCCAAGGAGGTCCTGAGGCGGCACAAGGTCGAGAAGCTGCTCGTCGTCGACGACGAGGGCAGGCTGAGAGGCCTGATCACGATCAAGGACATCAACAAGGCCGTCGAGTACCCGAACGCCGCCAAGGACGCCCTCGGGCGGCTGCGCGTGGCGGCCGCTGTGGGCGTGGCCGCCGACCTCGAGGCGCGGGCCGCCGCGCTGGTCGAGGCCGGCGTGGACGTCCTCGTGCTCGACAGCGCCCACGGCCACAGCCAGGGCGTCCTCGACGCGCTGACCTACCTCAAGGAGTCCCACCCCGTCGAAGTCATCGCCGGCAACGTCGCCACGGCCGAGGCCGCCGCCGACCTCGTCGAGCGCGGCGCCGACGGCGTCAAGGTCGGCGTGGGCCCCGGCTCGATCTGCACGACACGCGTCGTCACCGGCGTGGGCATGCCGCAGCTCTCGGCGATCCTGGCCGTCGCGGACGTCACGCGCGGCGCCGGCGTGACGCTCGTCGCCGACGGCGGCGTGAAGTACTCGGGCGACCTCGCGAAGGCGCTCGCCGCTGGCGCCGACACGGTGATGATGGGCTCGCTGCTGGCGGGCACGACCGAGGCGCCGGGCGAGGAGGTCCTGCGCGAGGGCAGGCGCTACAAGGCCTACCGCGGGATGGGCAGCCTGGGCGCGATGTCGGGCGGCAGCGCCGACCGCTACTTCCAGGACGACGCCAAGGGCCGCGACAAGCTCGTGCCCGAGGGCATCGAGGGCGTCGTCGCCTACAAGGGCCCGGTCAAGGACGTGCTGTACCAGCTGGCCGGCGGCCTGCGCTCGGCTATGGGCTACTGCGGCGCCCCCGACCTCGACGCCTTCCGCGCCGGCGCGCGCTTCGTCCAGATCACGCAGGCCAGCCTCGTCGAGTCCCACCCGCACGACGTCACGATCACCGCCGACGCGCCCAACTACTCGGTCAGTCGCTGAGGGGGAGCCTCACAGGTAGAGCTCGTGCTCGCCGCTCTCGCCCACCTGGGACAGCCGGTCGAGCAGCGGGGTGAGGCCGAACTTCAGCGCGTGGCTGTAGGGCGACAGCACGCGCTCGGCCGGCTGCCCCAGCGGCAGCAGGTGGGCGCGGAGCCGCTCGAACTGGCGCCTGGTCTCGGCGTCGCGGCGCGCCAGGGCCGCGGCGGTCTTGCCGCGCAGGCGCGACAGCGTGACGTCGAGGTTGCGCCGGCCGCGCTTCACCGTGCCGCGCAGCGTCGGGTCGATCGCGTCCACCTCGGCGAGGAGCTCGTCGAACGCTTTCTCCACGGCGTTGGTGGCGCGGTTGAACGCGCTGGCGGCGCCGTGCCGCGCCAGCAGCACGCGCTCGAGCTCGCCCTCGGGGTCGTCTCGCAGGCGCGCGGCCGTGAGGCCGTGCACCGCCAGCAGTCGGGCCGCGGCCGGCTCGATCACCGTCACCGTCGCCCGCGGCCAGGCCAGGGGCATCGGCACACCGTGGAGCTCGTAGACGCCGCGCAGCTGGGCCACGTAGGCCAGCTCGCCCGGCCCCAGGACGGCCACGGCCGTCGGCAGCAGCGCGTCCTGCACGACGGGCCTGAGGCCCGCCGCCGGCGTCAGCGACGTCGGGTCGTCGCGCAGGCGCGCCAGGAGGTCCTCGCGGGTGAGGCGCACGCCGCCCGCGACGAAGGCCCCGTCCTCGGCGCGCAGCAGCTGGCGCCGCGGCAGCTCGCCGTCGCCGGGCAGCTCGACGAAGAGGTTCGTCGCGCCCTCGCCGCGCCCGAGCTGCGGCGCGAAGCCGAGGCGGCGGAGGCCCTTGCCCGCCTCGTTGACGCGCGCCGGCCCCGCCAGGGGGTCCGCGAGCTCGCGCTCGAGGACGCCGGCGAAGAGGGCGGCGACGGCCGGCTCGAGCGGGTCGACGACGACGATCCCCGTGTCGCCGAGCAGGCGGTAGAGCTGCGCCGCGAACCAGTCCGCGAACCCCCGCGACCTCTCCGCGGCGCCGCGCAGCAGCGCCACGACCTCGCCCTCGCACGGGGGCCGCGGCGTGTGCGCGGCGAGCGACCCCTCGACCGCCGCCAGCATGTCGGGGCGCAGCGGCAGGCGTCCGACGGCCACGCCCTCCGGCAGGGCCACCTGCGCGCGCCTGAGCGTCTCCGAGCCGTCGAGCAGGTAGGCGTGGTCGACCTCGGCCACGTCGTGGTCCTGGGTGGCGACCCAGAAGACCGGCACCACGGGCCGCTCCTCGGTGCTCAGGCGGGCGGCCAGCCGCACGGCCGTCATCGCCTTCGCGAGCGTGTACATCGGCCCCAGGAGCAGGCCGGCCTGCTGGC
Source organism: Trueperaceae bacterium (assembly GCA_035306665.1). GTDB lineage: Bacteria > Deinococcota > Deinococci > Deinococcales > Trueperaceae > DASRWD01. Next base: position 6,078 of record DATGNP010000348.1, on the reverse strand, counting down.
CCGTCACGACCGCCAGCGAGCCCGGCCGAGCCAGCTTCTCTAGGCTCGCCAGCGTCCGCGCCGACGCCCCGAGGCGCTCGGCGTGCGGCCTGATGGCGGCGGCCAGCGCGGCGCGGTCGACGTCGCGCCGCAAGCCCAGCGCGGCGTCCGTGTCGCCGGGGGAGATCTGGAAGAACCCTTCGAGGCCCCCTGAGAGGTACGCCGTGCGGAGGTCGGGAGGTCGCGTTCCGGGTCGCACGGCGCACTCTACCGAGACCGGGCCTCGCCCCGGGTCGCGCGTCGGTCACGCCAGCGTCGTCGCCGCCAGTGGTAGAGTCCGCATGCCCCGCCGTGCGGGGCGCGCTCACGTCCCGACCCGGGGGGAGGACGCCCACTGCTCGCCGCCTCCCCGGCCGGCGGAGCCCGAGGAACATGCAGATCCACACCGACCTGGCACCCGCAGGACCGTACGACGACGTCGTCGTGCTCATCGACGTGCTGCGCACGGGCACGCTGGCGCCGATGCTCCTCGACCTCGGCCTCACCCGCTTCGCCCTCACCGGGTCGGTGCGGCGCGCCCGGCAGGAGGCCGAGAGCGACGCTGCCGTGCTGCTGATGGGCGAGCGCGGCGGCTTCCCGCCCGAGCGCTTCAACCACGGCACCTCCCCCGCCGAGCTGCGGCACCTCGACGTCGCCGGTCGCTCGGCCGTGATCCTCACGGAGAACGCCCCCAGGGCCCTCGCCGTGGCGGGCGCCGCGCCCCGCGTCGTGCTGGCGTCGCTGCTCAACGCGCGCGCGGCGGCCGAGACCGCCTCGCGCCTCTCGCGCGGCAAGGTGTACCTGGTGTGCTCGGGCTTCGGCGGCGAGCCCGACCTCGACGACGCGCTGGCGGCCGGACTGATCGCCGGCCTGCTGCGCGACGCGTCCCCCGGCGCCACCCTCACGGGCGCGACGACGTTCGCCGTCGCGATGATGCGCTCCTACCCCGACCCGATAGAGGCCCTGTGGCACTCGGCGGTCGGCAACTTCCTGCGCGCCCTCGGCAGCGACCAGGACCTGGGCCTGGCCGGCGCCGCGTCGGTCTCGCCGACGGCGCCGGTGCTCGCCGAGGTCGACGTTGCCGGCGTCGCCCCCCTCTACCGTTTCGCGCGGACGGAGACCGCCTGAGGCGTGCGCAACTACGTCTTGGGCATGCCCCTCGACGCCGTGACGCTCGACGAGGCGGCCGACTGGGTGCTCACCGAGATGCGCCGGGGCGTCGGCGTCGGCGGCCGCGGCAGGCTCGTCGTGACCCTGAACCCGGAGATCGTCGTCCGGGCGTGTGAGGACCACGCGCTCGGCGAGGCGGTGCGCCACGCCGACCTCGTCGTCGCCGACGGCGTGGGCGTGGCGTGGGCGGCCCGGCGCCAGGGCATCGAGCTGCCCGAGCGCGTGCCGGGCGTCGACCTCGTGCAGGCCGTGCTGGAGCGCGGCGGCCCGGCGGTCACGGCGTTCCTGCTCGGCGCCGCGCCCGGGGTGGCGGAGGCGGCGGGGCGGGAGGTGACGCGGCGCTACGGCACCCGCGTCCTCGGGACCCACCACGGCTACTTCGGGCGGGGCGCCGACGAGGTGACGGCCGTGTGCCGCGCGGTGAAGGAGAGCGGCGCCGCGCTGCTACTGGCGGGTCTGGGCGAGGGCCAGGAGCGCTTCCTGCACCGCCACGCCGAGGCGCTGGGGGCGGCCGTGATGATCGGGGTGGGCGGCACGCTCGACGTCCTGTCGGGCCGCGTCAAGCGCATGCCGCGCTGGACGACGCGCCTGGGCGTCGAGTGGCTGTTCCGGGTCGGGCTCGACCCGAAGCGCTGGCGCCGCCTGCCCAGGCTGTGGACCTTCGCGCTGCTGGTGCTGAACCGCCGCCGCTAGGCCCGCCCTGGCCCCGCCCACCGCGACCGCGCGGCCCCTCACGAGGCGTCGGCGGCCGCCGGCCCCGCGCGCCGCGGCCTACGCCAGTACCGTGCGCTCCCCTTCGGACTCGGCCTGCGGCTTGCCCGCCGGGTAGCGGCCGTCGAAGCACGCCAGGCACGCGCCGGGCAGGCCCAGCGCGCGCTGGAGGCCCGCCTCGCTGAGGTAGGCGAGGGTCGTCGCGCCGATGCGCTGCCTGATCTCCTCGACGCTCAGCGTGGCCGCAGCGAGCTCCTGCCGCGCCGCCGTGTCGATGCCGTAGTAGCAGGGGTAGCGGATCGGCGGGCTCGAGACGCGGAAGTGGACCTCAGCGGCGCCGGCCTCGAACAGGAGCCGCACGATGCGGCCCGAGGTCGTGCCGCGCACGATCGAGTCGTCGACGAGGACGACGCGCTTCCCCGCCACGGCGGTCGTGGCGGCGAGCTTGAGGCGCACCTTCTGGTCGCGCAGGTGCTGGGTGGGGTTGATGAAGCTCCTGCCGGCGTAGGGCGAGCGGTAGAGGCCGTAGTCGTACGGCACGCCGCTGGCGCGCGCGTACCCCAGGGCCGCGGCGAGGCCGGACTCCGGCACGCCCACGACGACGTCGGCGTCGACGGGCGCCTCGCGGGCCAGCTCCTCGCCCATGCGCACGCGCGCCTCGTGCACCGAGACGCCGCCGAGCACGGAGTCGCCGCGCGCGAAGTAGATCCACTCGAAGGCGCACGGCGTCGGGCGCGCGGGCAGCACCTGCTCGGAGCGCAGGCCGGCGGCGTCGGCGACGACCATCTCGCCCGGCCGCACGTCGCGCACGTACTCGGCACCGACCACGTGGAGCGCCGCCGGCTCCGAGGCCAGGACCCAGCCGCCGCCGGGCAGCGACCCGAGGACGAGGGGCCTCACGCCGTGGCGGTCGCGCAGGCCGATGAGGCTGCGCTGGTCCATGAGCACGACGGAGAACCCGCCCTCGAGCTCCGTCATCGCCATCGCCGTCGCGCGCGCGAGGTCGAGACGCGAGTAGCGGGCGATCAGGTTCAGCATGACCTCGGAGTCGTTGGTGGTCTGGAACACGGCGCCGCTCGCGAGCATCGCGCTCCTGAGCTCGCGCGCGTTGGTGAAGTTGCCGTTGTGCGCCAGCGCCAGCACGCCCTTGTTCGAGCGCACGGTCAGCGGCTGGGCGTTGAAGAGCAGGCTCGAGCCCGTCGTCGAGTAGCGGGTGTGCGCCACGCCGAGCCGGGCGCCGGGCAGGGCGAGCTTCCGCAGCCTCTCGTCGGTGAAGACCTGGGCCACGAGGCCCATGCCCTTCTCGAGGCGCACGTCGCTGCCGTCGGTGACGCAGATCCCGCACGACTCCTGGCCGCGGTGCTGGAGCGCGAACAGCCCGAGCTGGCACAGGGTGGCGAGGTCGAGGTCAGGGTCGCCGTCCCCGTGGGACGGGCGGTAGACGCCGAACACGCCGCACTCCTCGCGCGGCTTGTCGTCGGCCACGTCGAGCGGGACCCAAGGCGTCATGGTTCAGCCTAGCGCTTCCGCGAACGTGCGGGTCCAGGCCGCCGACATCGCCGCGAGGGCGACGTCGACGACCCGCTCCTCGCGCCCCACGCCGAGCACCAGGCGGTCGCCGCCGGAGGCGCCGAGCCTCGCGGTAGGCACCCGCGCCGCGACGCAGGCGGCCTCGACGTCGCCCGCCGCCTCGGGCGTGACGGCGACGACCACCCGTCCGGCGGACTCGCCGAAGAGCGCGACGTCGCGGCCCGTGCCGGCACCCGCGGGGACCGTGGCCGTGAGCCCACGGCCGCCCGTGAGCGCCATCTCGGCCAGGCACACGGCCAGTCCGCCGACCGACACGTCGTGCGCGGTGTCTACGACGCCGGCGGCGACGAGCCCCCGCACCGCCGCGTACAGGGCGGCCTCCGCCGCCAGGTCGAGCGCCGGCGGCGCGCCGGCCTCGAGGCCGTGGAGGCGGTAGAGGTACTCGCTGCCGCCGAGCGTCGGCTCGCCGCCGCCCAGGAGGACGAGCACGTCCCCGTCGCGCTTCAGGCCCTGAGTGGCGCGCCGCGTCACGTCGCGCAGCACGCCGACCATGCCGATCGTGGGCGTGGGGTGGACGGCGCGCACGGCGCCCCCCTCCACGTACTGGTTGTAGAGGCTGACGTTGCCCCCGGTCACGGGCGTGCCCAGGGCGAGGCACGCCTCGGCGATGCCGGCGACGGACTCCTCCAGCTGGTGATAGACGGCCGGGTCGGTCGGGTTGCCGAAGTTGAGGTTGTCGGTCACGCCCAGCGGCTCGGCGCCCACGCAGCTGAGGTTCCGCGCAGCCTCCGCGACGGCGTGCGCCGCCCCCAGCCGCGGGTCGAGCCAGACGTAGCGCGAGTTGCAGTCGACGGTCGCGGCGATCCCGAGCGCCGTCCCCTTCACGCGCAGCACGGCGGCGTCGGCCTGGCCGGGCAGCACGACGGTGTTCGTCATGACCTGGTGGTCGAAGCGCCGGTAGACGGGCTCCTTGCTCGCGACGGCCGGCGCCGCGAGCAGCGCGAGCAGCGCGGCCGCGGGGTCGGGCACGGGGCGCAAGCCGGTCAGGTCGCGCTCGCGCGCGGCCCGCGCGGCCGGGTCCTCGACGCCCTCGCGCACGTAGGTGGGCGGCTCGTTGAGGGCCCTCACGGGCATCGCGGCCACGACGACGCCCGCGTCGACGAGCCGCAGCTCGCCGTGGTCCCTGACCACCCCGACCTCGACGGCGTCGAGGCCGTAGCGCGCGAACAGCGCCTTGAGCTCCTCCTCCTTGCCGGGCCGGGCCGTGAGCATCATCCGCTCCTGCGACTCGGAGAGCATGACCTCGAGCGGGGTCATGCCGGCCTCGCGGCGCGGCACCCTGTCGAGGTGGAGGTCGACGCCCTGGCCGGCGCGGTACGCCATCTCGGCGACGCTCGAGGACAGGCCGGCGGCGCCCATGTCCTGCACGCCGGCGACCAGGTCCTCCTCCATCGCCTCGAGGCAGGCCTCCAGCAGCAGCTTCTCCATGAAGGGGTCGCCGACCTGCACGGCGGGGCGGTCGGCCTCGGAGGCGGCGGAGAGGTCGGCCGAGGCGAACACCGCCCCGCCCAGCCCGTCGCGGCCGGTCTTCGAGCCCACGTAGTAGAGCCGGTTGCCGACCTCGCCCACCGTGCCCTTGCGCAGGGCGTCGCGGCGCATCAGGCCCACGGCCATGACGTTCACGAGGGGGTTCTCCTCGTAGCAGGGGTTGACCTCGACCTCGCCGCCGACGGTCGGCACGCCGACGGCGTTGCCGTACGAGGCGATGCCGGCGACGACGCCGGCGAGCAGGTGCCGGCTGCGCGGCGAGGTCAGCTCGCCGAAGCGCAGCGAGTCGAGGACCGCGATCGGCCTGGCGCCCATCGCGAAGATGTCGCGCAGGATCCCGCCCACGCCCGTCGCCGCGCCCTGCACGGGCTCGACGGCGCTGGGGTGGTTGTGGCTCTCCATCTTGAACGCCACCGCCCAGCCCTCGCCCAGGTCGACGACGCCCGCGTTCTCGCCCGGGCCCTGCACGACCTGCGGGCCCTGGGTCGGGAGCCGCCTGAGGAGCGGCTTCGAGTTCTTGTAGCCGCAGTGCTCGCTCCACAGCGCGCCGAACACGCCGGCCTCGGTGACGTTCGGCTCGCGCCCCAGACGCTCGACGACGAGGTCGTACTCGGCGCGGGTGAGGCCGAACTCCCCGGCGCGCTCCCGCAGGGAGCTGCCGGCCGCCCGCGCGCTCACGCGGCCGCCGCCGCCACGGCGTCGAGGAGCGAGCCGAGGATCAGCCGGCCGTCCTCGTAGCCGAGGAGCGGCTCGACCGCGCGCTCGGGGTGCGGCATCATGCCCATCACGTTCCCGGCCGCGTTGACGACGCCGGCGATGCCCCGCGCCGAGCCGTTGACGTTCGCGTCCGCGGTGACGTTCCCGTCGGCGTCGCAGTAGCGGAAGGCGACCAGGCCCTCGCCCTCGAGCCTGTCGAGGGTGTCCTCGTCGGCGCGGTAGGCGCCCTCGCCGTGGGCGATCGGCAGCCGCAGGACCTGCCCGACGGCCAGCCTGCCGGTGAAGGGCGCCGCCGCGCGCTCGACGCGGAGGTGGACGTCGCGGCACTCGAAGCCGAGGGAGCGGTTCCGAGCGAGCTGGCCGGGGAGCAAACCGGCCTCGGTG
>DATGNP010000347.1:0-3693 GCA_035306665.1 Trueperaceae bacterium | reverse complement strand
TGGCGTCCTCGCCGACGACCGGGTAGACGACGTCGGCGCCGGTCGCGAGGGCGGCGTCGACGAAGCGGGCCACCGCGCCCGGCTCGAGCCACGGCAGGTCGGCGGTCGCGGCGAGGACGTGCCCGGCGCCGCGGCCCAGCGCGGCGCCCAGCCCGAGCGCCAGGGAGTCCTCGAAGCGCCTGCCGGCCGGGACGCTCACGGCGCCGTACGACGCGAGCGCCGGGTCGGAGGGGCCCACCAGCACCACCTCCCGCACGCGCCCCGACGCCGCCAGCGCCTCGAGCACGTAGGCGGCGAGGGGGCGACCGGCGACGGGCATCAGCGCCTTCGCCGGCACCCCGGCGGCGACGGCCAGCTCGTCGCGGTCGTCGCCGCCCGCGAGGACCACGGCCGTAACGCTCTCAGCCATCGACATGGCGAAGTCTACCGAAGCGTCGGAGCCCGCGCTGACCGCGGGCTCCGACGTCGGGGACGGTGCATCTGGCCTCAGAGGCGGGACTGGCGGACGTTCAGCTCGACGGTGCGTCCGGCCTCGAGGGTGAAGGTCGTGACGTACGTCGAGTAGCCGGGCGCGAGGACGACGATCTCGTGCCTGCCGGGCTGGACGTCGCGCAGCTCGAGGCGCCCGCTGCCGCTGGGGATGTTGCCGGCGAAGTTGCCGTCGAGGAACACGGTCGCGCCGCCCACGTTCGCCTGGATCACGACCGAGGCGCTCATGCCCCGCAGCGAGACGTCGACGTTCGTGTCGCGGCCCTGCGTGACGCGGAAGCTCACCGTCTGGCTCTGGAAGCCGGGCAGCTCGAAGGTAGCCCGGTACTGCCCGGGCTGGAAACGTATCGAGCCCGTAGGCGTCGTGCCGACGAAGCGCCCGTCGACGTACACGTCCGCGCCCGAGGGGGAGCTGGTGAACGACGCCGTGCCGGCCTGCACGCGCTGCCTGAGGTCGGCGGACACGGTCTCCGTGCGCCCGGGCGAGACGTTCACGTTGGTGACGAACTCCTCGTAGCCGCTGAGGACGAACCGCACCTCGTGCCGGCCCGGCCGCGTCCCGAAGCTGACCGGCGTGAAGCCGACGAAGCTGCCGTCGACGTACGCCTCGGCGCCGCTCGGGTTCGACCGGAGCTGCAGCGTCCCGAAGGCGGCCTGCGCCGGCCTGTCGCCGACGTAGTAGAGCGCGGTGTCGGTGACCCAGTCCGCCTGCGGGATCGGGTTCACGACGATGCGGAAGCCCTGGACGAAGCCCTCCTCGCCGATCGAGCTCCGCGCGAAGATGGCGGACTCGTTCTCGAACCGGGCGAGCTCCCTGGTGTCGAGGGGCGACCGGCTCGCGACCGCGATGACCTTAGAGAGACCGCGCGGCGGCGCGATGTTGAACACGTAGCGCGCGCCGGAGGGCGGCAGCGTCACGGTCCGACCGCTGCGGACGAAGTTGTCGCTGTCGAACCGGTTGGGGAAGATCTGCGTGACCTCGCCGTTGGGTCTGACGTCGAAGACGTAGATGTAGCTGTCCTCGGCGGGGCGCACGGAGATGCGCACCTCGTCGCCGACCTGGTAGGTCGGGGCGCCGTCGCCGGTCGCGTCACGGTCGAGCCAGACCTCCACCCCGAAGCTGGGGCGCGGGTTGACGACGATCGCTTGCGGGCTGACCACGATCTGGGCGTACGCGGCCGAGGCTAGGGCGAGGAGCAAGGCTAGGCCTGACAGTCGTTTGAGCATGGCCTGCCTCCTTTCTGGGAGGAGGGTAGCACCGGGTCACGGAGTCGCGTGATGGTCGACTTAAAAGCTCCTTCATGCTGGCCCCGCGCCGTCGCGCGCCCCGCGCCGCGGCGAGCCCCGTCGGATAACTTGTGCGCATGCACACGCTCACGCCCCGCCTCAGGGCCCTGGCCGCCGCCGCCGTGCTGGTGGCCGGCGCCGCAGGCGCGCAGGAACCGCTCCCCGTCGACACCGTCCTCGACAACGTGACCGCCGCCGCGCGGGAGCTCCGGGACGCCGCCTTCCTCCTCACGGGCCGCGTCGTCGACGTCGACGGCACCGAGTTCCCCCTCGAGATCGAGGTCCAGGTGATGCCGGGCGAGGACCTCGCCAGCGCGTACATCATCCAGCCCGACGCCCTGGCGGACAACCAGATCGTCCTCGACGGCGCCGCCGTGTACAGCTACTCGTTCCTGACGCACCAGGTCACGATCTTCGACGCCGACGACCCCGACGCCCTCGGCGGCATGCTTCCCGCCGGCCAGGACGGCGCGACCGCGAACCTCTCGCTCGACCTGGGCCAGATCCTCGCGGGCTACGACGCCACGGTCGTGGCCGTCGAGGAGGGCGACGAGGGCACCGTCTACGTCCTGAACTTCCAGAACCGCGACCGCGAGGCGATGATCCTCGACGTCGACGCCTGGGTCCTGGCCGCCGACTGGCTGCCGCGCCGGCTGGTGTTCAAGGAGGCTGACGGCCGCGTCGTGGCCGAGCTCAACGCCGAGCAGCTCGTGATCGACCAGGGCCTCGACCCCGACGACGTGCGCGCCCTGCCGGAGGACGCCGAGGTCATCGACAACCGGCGGCGCTAGAGCGGCGCGCGGGCCGCAGGGTCCCGGCGCGCTCCCCTCTCGGGTCCCGGGCTTGGAGGCCCGGGACCCTATGGCTTCTCCGTCCCTGGCCGGTCACGCTGTTCGGGAGCCACCTTCCGCCCCGGGACCCGTTGGCTCCTCAGACCATCCTCTCGGGCACCACGGCCTCGTCGAACTCCTCGGCCGTGAGGTAGCCCAGGGCCACCGCCGCCTCCTTCAGGGTCGTGCCCTCGCGGTGGGCCTTCTGGGCGATCTCGGCGGCCTTGTAGTAGCCGATCCTCGTGTTCAGCGCCGTCACGAGCATCAGCGAGTTGTCGAGGTGCATGCGGATGCGCCGCTCGTCGGCCTCGATGCCCTCCACGCACTTCGCCCTGAAGCTGTCGCAGGCGTCGCCGAGGAGCTGCGCCGACGTCAGCAGGTTGTGGATCATCACGGGCTTGAACACGTTCAGCTGGAGGTGCCCGTGGCTGCCGGCGACGCCGACGGCGACGTCGTTGCCCATGACCTGGGCGCACACCATGGTCAGCGCCTCGGCCTGCGTCGGGTTCACCTTGCCGGGCATTATCGACGAGCCGGGCTCGTTCGCCGGCAGCCGGATCTCGCCGATGCCGCAGCGCGGGCCAGAGCCGAGCAGGCGGATGTTGTTCGCGACCGCCATCAGCGCGACGGCGGCGCGCTTCAGGGCGCCCGAGGCCTCGACGACCGCGTCGTTCGCCGAGAGCGCCTCGAACTTGTCGTCGGCGGTGCGGAACGGGTGCCCGGTCAGCTCGGCGATCCGCGCCGCTGCCGCCTCGGCGAAGCCCCGCGGGGCGTTGAGGCCGGTCCCGACGGCCGTGCCGCCCAGCGCGAGCTCGGCGAGGTGCGGCAGGGCGCCCTCGACCGCCTCGATCGACTTCGCCACCTGCGTCGCGTAACCGCCGAACTCCTGGCCCAGGGTCAACGGCGTGGCGTCCATCAGGTGCGTGCGGCCGATCTTCACGATCCCTGCGAACTCGCGCGCCTTCGCCGCCAGCGCCGCCTGCAGCCGGCGCATGGCCGGCAGCGTGTGGCCGGCGAGCTTGTCGTAGGCGGCGATGTGCATAGCCGTGGGGAAGGTGTCGTTCGACGACTGGCTGCGGTTGACGTC
>DATGNP010000346.1:0-8011 GCA_035306665.1 Trueperaceae bacterium | reverse complement strand
GTTGAACAGGCGCGGGTGCTTAGCGAGCGCGTCGGAGAGGTTCTGGCCGGTCTCGACGTCCTCGCGCACGCGCTTGAGCGCGTCCTTCAGGCCCTGCTTCTCGGCCTGGCGCTGCAGGATCGAGAGGCTCTGAACGACCGGGAGGCCGGCGTTGATCACCGTCGCGAACTGGCGCGAGAAGATCGTGATGTCGCGCGTGTTCGGTACGGACCCGATGTCGAGCCACTTCGGCAGCTTGATCTCGGCGTTGAGGCCGGACTTGGGCGCCTTGATCTCGGAGATGAAGTAGCCCTTCTGCCGCAGCGACGCCGCGACGTCGCGCTCCGAGGCCGCCTCCATCGTGGCGGCGATCAGCTTGCCGGTGCGGTCGCGCGCCTTGTACTCGTAAACGGGCATCCTGCCTCCTCGCCCGCCGTCGACGGGTGGTGCCGCGCGGCTCGGCCACGCGAGAACACTGCCTGTCAACCTACCGTGTGAGGACGCGGTGAGACTGGTGAATCGCTCACTTGCGAGCCGCTACGGGTTGTGGCCGCGTGCTGCCGGGCGGCATCAGGGGCGCGATCGCGCCAGTCCGCAGGCCCGCCTCCAGCTCGGCCGCGGCCTCGCGGTAGAGGCGGATGAAGCGCGCCTGCCACTCGTCGTTGAACTGCCTGAGGCCGCCGGGGCCTGGCGTGAACTCTCCGAGGACCACGCCGCGGTGGGAGTCGTACAGGTCGATGCGCATGAACGGCAGCGGGATCTGCCTGGTGGCCCGCTCCGCCTCGCTGACCAGGGCGTCCGCGGCCGCGGGCGGCTCGAGCGCGTCGCTGACGGCCCACGGCCACACGCCCGTAACGACGGGCTGCCAGTCGGGGTCGTACCACCTGATCACGCCCTTGCGGCGCCGGCCCTTGCCGACGACGCCCTTCTGCAGGATCAGCGCGACGCGCCCGGCGAAGCAGAAGAACTTGTAGTCCTCGATGTGCTCGTGGGAGCCGTCGGGAGGCAGCAGCAGCTCCTCGACCTGCCATTCGTCCCTGCGGCCGAGGCTGCCGTAGCTCTCGTCGCCCTCCCGCTTGATGTCGGCGAGGCTCAGGAGCTTGCCGTTCTTGAGGTCGCGGAAGCGCGTCCCCTCCCGCACCAACGTGAAGACGCCGGCGCCGGAGCGGCCGTGCATCGGCTTCAGGACGAGGGCGTCGTGCTCGCACGTCTCGACGTAGGCGAGCGCCTCGGCGAAGGGCACGCGCGTCAGGTACTCCTCCGCCACCGCCAGCCCGAGCTGCCGGGCCAGGGCCTTCTGCTTGTCCTTGGCGTGGATGTCGTACAGGTATTCGGCGGACTCCGGCGGCAGGTGTACGTCCATCCACTCGCGGCGCCGGTCGACGGCGTCGGCGAACTCGGACACCCGGGGGCCGCTCCCGCGACCCCGCCCCCACCCTTTAGCCGTTTCAGCACCGTGCGGGCCAGCCGCTTGGCGCTCCTGAACGGTGTCACGGCGTGAGGTTCCCTCCCCGGTGAACCCTAGGGGTCTCGCAACGCCGGGTCTGTCACTTTCGTCACTGTTCGACGAACAGCGTCCCGGACGCACACCGGCGAGGGCCGACGGCGCCGGTTAGCATCGGACGGTGGCACGCGAGTCCCTGGCGAGCAAGCGGGAGCGTGGGCAGCGCGTGGTGGCGCGCCTGCGGGAGCTCTACCCCGACGCCCGGACCGAGCTCGACTTCGGCACCCCCTTCCAGCTGCTCATCGCGACCCTCCTCTCCGCGCAGGCGACGGACGTGAGCGTGAACGCCGCGACGCCGGCGCTGTTCGCGCGCTACCCGGACGCCCACGCGCTCGCCGCCGCGACCCCCGAGGAGGTCGAGCCGTACATCCGCACGATCGGCCTCTACCGCACCAAGGCGAGGAACGCGGTGGGGACGGCACGCGCCCTGGTGGAACGCCACGGCGGCGAGGTGCCGGACACGCTCGAGGAGCTGACGCGGCTGCCCGGCGTGGGCCGCAAGACCGCGAACGTGGTGCTGGCCAACGCGTTCGACCGCGAGGCCATCGCGGTCGACACGCACGTGGGCCGGCTGGCGCGCCGGTTGGGGTTCTCGCGCCACACGAACCCCGACCAGGTGGAGGCCGACCTGCGCCGGACGTTCCCGCCCGAGCAGTGGGTGTTCCTGCACCACGCCCTGATCCTGCACGGCCGGCGCGTATGCACGGCCAGGCGGCCGGCCTGCGAGGTGTGCCCACTCTGCCCGGACTGCCCGTCGTGCGGCAAGGTAGGCGAGCCTAGACGGGCTAGGCGTCGGTAGGTCGGGCGGACCGGCCGGCTCACGCCGGCCTGATACCTTGGGGCCATGACAGGCGGCTTCCAGGGCAGCGGGGCGGCCGCAGGCACGGCCCAGACCTTCGACGTCGTCATCGTCGGCGCCGGCCCCATCGGCATCGAGTGCGCCATCCGCGCCCAGCGCGCCGGGCTGTCGCACCTGCTGCTGGACCAGGGGCCTGTCGCCGCCGCCATCGCCCGCTACCCGGTGTACATGCTCTTCTTCACGACCTCCGAGCGGCTCGAGGTCGGCGGTCACCCCCTCGTCTCGGCGGCCGACAAGCCGACGCGCAAGGAGGCCCTCGACTACTACCGCAAGGTCGTCGCGAACGAGCGCCTGAACGTCAGGCAGTTCAGCCGCGTCGTCGCGCTGCGGCCGCTCGGAGCGGGCGCGGCACGCCGGACGAACAGGCTCAGCCCCAGGTTCGCCCTTGACGTGGAGGCCCAAGCGCCATCGGGCCTGCAGGGCACCGTGCACGCGCGCGCGGTCGTCGTCGCCACCGGCTACTTCGACAACCCGAACCTCCTCGGCGTGCCCGGCGAGGACCTCCCCACGGTCAGCCACTACTACACCGAGGCGCATCCCTACTACGCGCGCCCGGTCGTCATCGTCGGCGGCGGCTCGAGCGCCGCCGACGCCGCTCTCGACCTCTACCGCGCCGGCGCGAAGGTCACGATCGTCCACCGCGGCGAGGCCATGAAGCGCACGCTCAAGTACTGGATCCGGCCGAACCTCGAGAACCGCATCAAGGAGGGCTCTATCGCCGCCCGCTTCGGCATGGCGGTGAGGCGCTTCGAGCCCGGCCGCGTCGTGATAGCTCCGGTCGCGGCGGCACCCGGCGAGGGCGAGGAGGCGCTGCCCGCCGACCAGGCGTTCGTGCTCACCGGCTACTCGGCGCCCACGTGGCTGATCGAGCGAGCCGGCGTGCGCGTCGACCCGGTCACTCGCAAGGCGCACGTGAACCCAGACACCTACGAGTCGAACGTGCCCGGCCTGTACGTCGTGGGCTCCGCCTCCAGCGGCACCCAGACCTCGGAGGTATTCGTCGAGAACGGGCTCGTCCACGCCCGCTCCGCCATGGACGACCTCATACGAAAGTCGCAGGAGCCTGCCACCATCGCCTCTCCGTGAGCCCTAGGGGGCTCCGGTACAATCGGCCACGACGTCCAGAACGTCGTGCCCGGCGCGACCGGGCCTGCTGGGAGGCGATATGCGCGACCGCGACAAGACCCTGGGCATAGCCCTCATCGTCCTCGGCGGCCTGTTCCTGCTCGCGCGGGTCACGGACCTCGGCCAGTTCGCCTGGCCGCTCTTCGTGCTCGTGCCGGGCGTGCTGCTCCTGGGAGCAGCGTTCCTCGGCCGCCGGGAGTCCGCGGCGCTGGCCGTGCCCGGCGCCATCGTCACGACCATCGGCCTGATCCTGTTCCTGCTCAACGCCACGAACCGATGGGAGGCGTGGTCGTACTGCTGGGCGCTTATCGTCGCCGGCGTGGGCGCGGGCAACTTCGTCTACGGTGCCCTCACGCAGGACAACGCCAGGGAGCGCGACGGCCTCCGCACCGTCTACGTCGGCCTGACGCTCTTCGCGGTGTTCGGCGTCTTCTTCGAGTTCATCATCTTCGGGGGCTTCTCCGGCGTGCTGCGCTGGCTCCTGCCGCTGGTCTTGATCGGCTTCGGCGTCTACCTCCTGTTCTTCCGCGACCCGCGGTCGCCGCTGCCGTGGGTCACGCCGCGCGAGCCGCAGGGCCCCGACGCGCCGCCGCCGGCTGGCGTGGCGCCTACGGGCACGACCACGGCGCCCGCAGCGAGCCCGCAGCCCACCCCGGGCGCCACCTCGGCCCCACCCGCACCGGCTACGGCGAGCGAGCGGCCCGCCCCTCCCCCGCCGCCCGCGCCGCCCGCGCCGGAGCCGCCGCCGGCTCCTCCCGCACCCGAGCCGCCGCCGGCACCGCCGGCGCCCGAAGCCCCGCCGGCACCGCCCGCACCGCCGGCGCCCGAAGCCCCCCCGGCGCCCGAGCCGCCGCCGGCGCCTCCGGTCGAGCCGCCCTCCGCTCCCCCGCCGGGCCCCGTGCCGACCGAGCCGGTGCCGGAGCGGCCGGCGCCCTCCGAGGAGCGCCTCGGCGGGCCGGTGGCCGACGACGCGATGGCCGAGACGGGAGCGGCCGAGGAGGCGTCCGTTGACGCCGCCGACGCGACCGAGGACGGGTCCGACCCCGACGAGAACGGCCGCGCCTGAGGTGAAGCCGTGACCCAGCGCGTCCTGCCCATCGCCCTCATCGCCGTAGGCACGATCTGGCTGCTCAACGCGGTGGGCTTCGTGCCGCCGTCGCTGGCCGCCGCGCTGGGGCGGCTGTGGCCGCTGCTCCTGATCGGCGGCGGCCTCGACCTGCTCGTCCCCCGGTACCGACCCCGCAACGTGCCGTTCGTCGCGCTGGCGGCCGGAGCCATCGTCGTGCTGGCGCTGTTCTGGCCGGCCGGCGCCTCCAGGGGCGACGCCGAGGTCCACCGTGAGCTCTCGCCCCAGACGCGGCGCGTGACGTTCGACCTCGACCTGGGCGCCCACGCCACGCACGTCGCGCCGGCCGCCTCCGCCTCCACCCTGGTGAGGGCCTCGTTCGCGGGCGAGCCCGTCGGCAGGGTCGACGTGCGGGACGGCGCCGAGGCGAGCGTGCGCGTCCGGCCGGAGCGCGAGACGTTCATGACGCTCGGGCCGCGCGGGCGCTGGGCGCTCGAGGTGCCGCGCGCCGTGCCGCTCGACCTCGCCGTCGACGCCGGCTCGGGACCCGTCACGCTCGACCTCGTCGGCACGCAGCTCGCCTCCCTCGAGCTCGACGCCGGCAGCGGCAGCGTCGTCCTCGACCTGCCCGGCGGCGGCGAGCCCTACGCCGTCGACATCGACGGCGGCTCGGGGGCGCTCGAGGCGAGGGTCGCTCCCGGCGCCTCGCTCGACATGCGCGCCGACCTCGGCTCCGGCGCCGCCAGCGTCTTCGTCGGCGAGGGCTCCGACGCCCGAGTCGTGCTCCGCCTCGGCAGCGGCCCCTTAGACCTCGACCTCCCCGACAGCGCGCCGATCCGCCTGACCGTCGAGGACGACGGCTCCGGGCCGCTGCGGCTGCCGTCCTTCCTCGAGCGGCGCAGCGGGCGCGGCGACACCGGCGTGTGGGAGAGCGCCAGCCTGCGGGACGGCGGGCGCGTGATCGAGGTCGTGCTGGAGCGCGTCGGGTCGGGCCGGGTCACGGTGCGGTGAGCCGCGCCCCGCGCCGATGCGCCTGATCGTCACGCACGAGCAGCCGGACTTCGACGCCCTGGCCTCGCTGGCGCTGGCGCAGGTGCTCTTCCCCGGGGGCCGCGCCACCGTGCAGGGCGCGATCGGCCGCACGATGGGCTCGTTCCTGTCGCTCTACCGCGACGTCCTCGACCTGCTCGACGAGTCGGACGTCGACCTGGACGCCGTCACCGAGCTGATCGTCGTCGACACCGCCGACCCGACGCGCATCCGGCCGTTCGACGCCCTCGTCGGCCGCGTGCCCGTCACGCTCTACGACCACCACCCGCTGCCCGAGCACCCGATCCAGGCCGGCCGCGGGATCGTCGAGCGCGTGGGCGCCACCGCCACGCTGCTCACCCGCGAGCTCGCCGCCACCGCGACGCCCGTGCCGCCGGCCGTGGCCAGCCTCGGCCTGCTCGGTATCCACGAGGACACGGGCAACCTCAGCTACGACGGCACGACCCCCGACGACTACCGCGCCGCGGCGTACCTGCTGGCGCAGGGCGGGAGCCTGCAGCTCGTGCGGCGGTTCGCGCACGACGTGCTCACGCCCGACCAGCTCGCGTTCCGCGACCGCCTGCACGAGGCGGCGCGCGTCACGCTCGTCGCCGGCCGGCCCGTCGTCGTGGCCGCCTTCGACAACCCGGCCTACGTGCCCGGCGTCAGCGGCCTCGTCAGCGAGCTGCTCGACGCCCACGACGCCGACGCCGCGCTCGTCGCGGCCGGGATGGAGGGCCGCACGCTCGTGTTCGCGCGCAGCAACGAGCGCTTCGACAGCGCGGCGGCCCTGGCGGAGGCCGTCGGCGGCTCCGGCCACCCCGGGGCGGCCTACGGCAAGACGGACCTGCCCCCCGAGGAGGCGGCCGAGCGCGCGCTGGCGGCCTTGGAGCGCCACGCCGCGCCCGTCCTGACCGCCCGCGACGTGATGAGCTCGCCGGTGCGCACGGTGCCGGACCACGCCACCGTCGCCGAGGCGCAGGCGCAGCTCCTCGTCCACGGCCACAACGGCATGCCGGTCGTCGACGCGCAGGGACGCGTGGTCGGCGTGGTGTCGCGGCGCGACATCGACAGGGCCCTGCGTCACGACCTCGGGGCCAGCCGCGTCAGCGGCTTCATGAGCCGCGCCGTCGTGTCGGCACCGCCGGAGGCGACGATCCCCGAGCTCGAGAGCTTGGTCCTCGCGCACAACGTCGGCCGCATCCCGATCGTCGCGGACGGCAAGCTGGTCGGCATCGTCACGCGCGCCGACCTGATCTCGGCGCGGCACCGTCGCGACGACGCCGACGAGGCGATGGCGCTCCTCGCCCGCCTCCCGCCCCGGGCCCAGGCCGTCGTCGCGACGGCGAAGGAGGTCGCCGGCGACACGGCCGTCTACCTCGTCGGCGGCACAGTGCGCGACCTGATGCTGGGAGCCGGCTCGAAGGACGTCGACCTCGTGATCGAGGGCGGCAACGTCGAGGCGTTCGGCTCGCGGCTGCAGCGCCGGCTCGGCGGCTCGCTCTCGTGCCACGTCGACTTCGGCACCTGCACCCTGGAGCTGCCCGGCGGCCTCGTCCTCGACGTCGCCACCGCGCGCGAGGAGACCTACGCCCGCCCCGGCGCCCTGCCGGACGTCAGCCCCAGCAGCGTCAGGCAGGACCTCGCCCGGCGCGACTTCACGATCAACGCCATGGCGATCAGGCTCAAGCCCGAGCCCGTCGCGGTCCTCGACCCGTTCGGCGGGCGCGCGGACCTCGCCAGGCGCCAGCTGCGGGTGCTGCACCCCCTGTCCTTCGTCGAGGACCCCACGCGCATCCTGCGCGGCGCGCGCCTCGCCGGCCGCCTCGCCTTCGAGTTCGCCGGCGACACCGCCGCCAAGGCGAGGGCCGTCGTGGCCGAGGGCCTCAGCGCCGGCGTGAGCCGCTCGCGGCTGCGCGCCGAGCTGGAGCTGACCTTCGCCGAGCAGCGCGTCACGCCGGCGCTGCGCGTGATGGAGCAGCTGGGCGTGCTGGGTCCGCTGTTCGGGCTGAGCCTGGACGGCGCCGAGGCGACGCTCGAGGCCCTCGACGACGCCCGCGCGCGGGGTCCCGTGCCGGAGGAGGCGTACCTGCTCGCTCTGCTGGCCGCCCAGCCCGCCGCGGCCGCAGAGGAGCACGTCGAGACGTTCAACTGGCCGCGTCGCCTGCTGGCGGCGCGCGAGCGACTGCGGCGCCTCACCGCGGCGCCCGACGCCGCCACCGACGTCGACCTCGAGCAGCTCACCCCCGCCGAGGCGGCGGTCGTGAGGGCGCGCGGCGGCCCGCTCGCCGAGCGGCTCGTGCGCCTGTCGGAGGAGCCGCCCCGCCGGCGGCTGCGCGGGAGGGATGTGGTAGCTTTGGGGCTGCCCGAGGGACCTGACGTGGGCCGCGTCCTGGCCGACGTCGAGCGCGCCCGGGCCCTACGCCAGGCCAGCAGCTTCGAGGAGGAG
>DATGNP010000345.1:0-22908 GCA_035306665.1 Trueperaceae bacterium | reverse complement strand
CTGAGCTCGCCCTGGTGCGCGACCCTTCCGGCTTGGCGCTGGTGGCCGCGCTCAACACGCGTCAGGAAGCCCTTTCCGACCCCCGGGTGCGGCAGGCGCTCAACTACGCCGTCGACAGCCAGACCGTCCTCGACGTCGCCTACGGCGGCGGCACGCCGATCGGCACGTTCATGGAGGCCGGCAGCCCCTGGATGCCCGCCAGCATCGAGCCGTTCGCCTACGACCCCGAGGCGGCCCGCGCGCTGCTAGACGAGGCCGGCTGGGACGGCAGCGTCACGCTCGACATGGCCCTGCCGCAGCCGTACGAGAACCACATCCAGGCCGGTCAGATGATCCAGGACTACCTGCGCGACGTCGGCGTGAGCGCCGAGATCCGCATCGTCGAGTGGGGCGTGTGGCTGTCCGACGTCTACGGCGGCGCCCACGACTTCGACGTCACCGTGATCGGCCACACGGGCAAGCTCGACCCGACCGGGCGCCTCGACGGCTACGGCACCGAGGCCGACAACTACCCCGGCTTCGACGACCCCGAGGTCGCCGCCTGGCTCGAGGCGGGCGCGCGTGAGACCGACGTCGAGACCCGCCGCGAGCTCTACGCGAACGTCCTGACGCGGCTCCACGAGGGCGCGCCCTTCATCTACCTGGGCACCCCCGACCGCGTGCACGCGCGCAGCGCCGACCTGCAGGGCTTCTGGATCACCCCGATGCTCGACTCGTTCGACTTCCGGACGGCTCGCTTCGAGTGACGGTCTCGGCCCCGGGCGTGCGCTTCACGCCCGGGGCCGTCTCCACCCAGAGGCACGTTGACCCGCTACCTCCTCGGACAGGCCCTCAGCTTCCTCGTCACGCTCTGGGTCGTGCTCACGCTCGTCTTCCTGGGGATGCGCGCCCTGCCCGGCGACGCCGCCACGATCCTCGGCGGCATGGACGCCAGCGCCGAGCAGATCGCCGTGATCCGCGAGCGGCTCGGCCTGGCCGGCTCGCTGGGCGTCCAGTACGTGGGCTTCATCGGCGACGTCGCGCGCGGCGACCTCGGCGACTCGCTGCGCGAGCGCCGGCCCGTCACGGCCGTGCTCCTCGACCGCCTGCCCGTGACGCTGGCGCTGGCCGCGCTGGCCTTCGTGATCTCGCTCGCGATCGGCGTCGGCCTCGGGCTCCTCGCCGGCCTCAAGCCCGGCGGCCTCTTCGACCGCGTCACGACGCTCTTCGCCACGGCGGCGCTGGCCCTGCCCGAGTTCTGGTTCGGCTTCCTGCTGATACTCCTGTTCGCCGTGAACCTGGGGTGGTTCCCCGTGCTGGGGCTGCCGCCGACCGGTCTGTCGTGGCAGGCGTCGTGGCACCTGCTGCTGCCCGCCGTCACGCTGGCGATCCCGCGCTCGGCGCAGGTGGCGCGGCTCACGCGCGCCCAGGTGCTCGAGCAACGCCGCGCCGACTACGTGCGGACCGCACGCAGCAAGGGCCTCGCCGGCCACGCCGTGGCGCGCCACATCGCCGCCAACGCCCTGCCGGGCGTGCTGCCGCTCCTCGCGCTCGAGCTGGGCGGGCTGCTCACGGGCACGATCGTCGTCGAGCAGGTGTTCGGCCTGCCCGGCCTCGGCGCCACGATCCTGGGCGCGATCTCGGCCCGCGACTACCCCGTCGTGCAGGGCGTGACCCTGCTGGCCGTAGTCGTCTACGTGGGCGTGAACTGGGTCGCCGACCTGCTCCAGCTCGTAGCCGACCCGCGCCTGAGGACGGCCTGAGTGGGACGCGCGGTCTTCGGCGCGGCGCTCTTCGCGGTCGTGCTGCTCGCCACGCTGCTCGCGCCGGTGCTGCGGCCTGTCGACCCCCTCGAGCCGAACTACCGGGCCACCTACGCGGGCATCAGCGCCGAGCACCCGCTCGGCACCGACAGGCTGGGGCGCGACGTGCTGTCCCGCGCGCTCGCCGGCGGGCGCGTGTCGCTGTCGATCGCGCTCTCCGCCACTGCCCTGACGATCCTGCTGGGCGGCTCGCTCGGCGCGCTCGCCGCCGCGGTCGGCGGCGCGGTCGACACGGTGCTGTCGCGGGCCTTCGACTCGCTCCTCGCCTTCCCCGGCTTCCTGCTCGTCCTGCTCGTCGTCGCGATCCTCGGGGGCGGGGCGGCGCAGACGGTGCTGGCGCTGGGCGTCGCCGGCTCGCCGGTCTACTTCCGGCTGGCGCGCGCCTACGCCCGCAGCGAGCTGAGGAGCGAGTACGTCACGGCCGCGCTGGCCCTCGGAGCTTCCCGCCCGCGCCAGGTCCTGAGGCACGCGCTGCCCAACTTCGCCGGCAGCATCCTCGTGCAGGGCGCCAGCACGGCGGCGACCTTCCTGCTCGTCGAGGCCTCGCTCTCCTACCTGGGCCTGGGCGTGCCGCTGCCCACGCCGAGCTGGGGGAACGTGCTGCAGGAGTCGCGGGCGTTCCTCACGCGCCAGCCCTGGGCCGCCGTGGGGCCCGGCCTGTTCCTGGCGGCGGCGTCGCTCTCGTTCCAGTTCGTGGCCGACGGCATGCGCGACAGGCTCGACCGGCGGTCGTGACGGGTATCATCGACCTGCGCCGGCAGGGGCCGGCCACCTAACCCCGACAAGGCGGAGCGCACCATGTGGGTCTGGACACTCGACGATAGGCTCATCAACTTGGACGTCGTGGAGAGCATCGAGGTGATCGAGGTGTACCCCGACGACGTCGACACCGCCCAGCTCGAGGCCGGCGCCGCCGAGCCCGACCTCTACGAGCTCGTGGCGGTGTCGACGGGCGGCGTCGAGTACGTGCTGTTCGACGCCGAGGAGGCCGAGCCCGTCTACCAGGCCTTCCAGGCGCTCGCCGCCACGGTGGCGGGCGGCGCCGCCACGGCGCCGGGCCGCCCCGTCTGGGTCGCCGACCTCGTCGCGGCGGGCCAGGGCCGGCTCGACAACTGACGGCGGCCGGGAGACAGGGCGCCGCGGAGCCCGGGCCGCTCCTCGCTCCGCGAGTCGCGAACGCGGCCTCCGGTCGGCCGCTGGTTAGCATCGGCGCATGTCCGACGCGCCAGACCCCCGCGAACCCTACGACGCCGTAGCCACCACCCCCGCCCAGCCCAGCACGCCCCCCATCCTGGAGGCCGCGCACGCGCGCCTCGAGGAGTGGGAGGGCGAGGCGCTGGTCGTGAACCTGTTCGAGGGCGTCACCTCGCCCGGCGGCGCGACCGGCGCCGTCGACCGCGCGCTCGGCGGCGCGGTCAGCGAGCTGATCGCGTCCGGCGAGCTCACCGGCAAGGCTGGGCAGGTCGCCGTGGTCCACACCCGCGGCGCGCTGCCCGTCAAGCGCGTGCTCGTCGTGGGCCTCGGTCCGTCCGACGGGTTCGGACCGGAGGCGGCGCGCCGGGCGGCGGCGTCGGCCGCGAAGCGGGCCCAGGAGCTGGGCGTCCGCCACCTGGCCACGATCGCCCACGGCGCCGGCGTCGGGGGCCTCGACCCGGCCAGGTCGGCGCGGGCGACGCTCGAGGGCTCCGGCCTGGCGGCCTACGAGTTCCGCGGCTGGAAGCGTCGGGGCGAGGAGGGAGCGCGGCTCGAGCGGGTCACGCTGCTCGAGGCCGACACCGGCAAGCTGCCCGCGCTCGAGGCGGGCGCGCGCCTGGCCCGTGCCGTCGTGCGCGGCTCCTACCTGGCCCGCGACCTCGTGAACGCGCCGGCGAACGTCGTGACGCCCGAGCGCCTGGCCGCGGCGGCCACGGGCCTGTCCGAGACCGTGGGCCTACGGGTCACCGTCGGCGACGCGGCCTGGGCGGCCGAGCAGCGCATGGGCGCGCTGCTGGCCGTGGCACGCGGCAGCGAGAACGGCCCGCGCTTCGTCGTCATGGAGCACAACGCCGGCCGCGACGACCTCCCGACGGTGGTCCTCGTCGGCAAGGGCGTGACGTTCGACACCGGCGGCTTCTCGCTCAAGACCCGGGACGGCATGGTGCCCATGAAGGGCGACATGGCCGGCGCCGCCGCCGTGATCGGCGCGATGTCGGCGGCGGCCGAGCTCGGGCTCGAGCTCCGGGTCGTGGGCCTGTGCCCGTGCGTCGAGAACATGGCCGACGGCCGGGCGTACCGCCCCTCGGACGTGATCGTCGCCAGCGACGGCACCAGCATCGAGGTGCTCAACACCGACGCCGAGGGTCGCCTGGCCCTCGCCGACGCGCTCGTCTACGCCCGCCGCTACCGTCCGGCGGCGGTGGTCGACGTCGCGACGCTCACCGGGTCGTCGATCGTGGCGCTGGGAGCGGGCGTGAGCGCGTCGCTGTTCGCGAACGACGACGCGCTGGCGGCCGACCTCGAGCGGGCCGCCGAGGAGACGGGCGAGCGCGTCTGGCGCATGCCGCTCTTCGAGGAGTACGCCAAGACGATCGAGGGCCAGGTCGCCGACCTGAAGAACTCCGGCGGCGCCCGCGGCGGCGTCGGCACGGCCGCGGCGTTCCTGAAGGCATTCGTGGACTACCCGTGGGCGCACGTCGACATGGCCGGCATGGAGCTGGTCGAGAAGCCGGGACCGCGCTCGTACCTGCAGGCCGGCGCCAGCGGCTACGGCGTGCGCCTGCTCGTCGAGTTCCTGGCGGCACGCGCGCCGCGGCCCTAGCCGGACATGATGGGTGCGGCTGGGCGCGCTGCGGCCCGGCCGCGGACGGAGGTCCTGGTGGAACGACTCGAGACGGCGATCCTCGCGGGCGGCTGCTTCTGGTGCCTCGAGGCCGTCTACAAGGAGCTGGCGGGCGTGGTCGAGGTCAAGTCGGGCTACGCCGGAGGGCACGTGTCGCACCCGACCTACGAGCAGGTCTGCGCCGGCACGACCGGCCACGCCGAGGTCGTGCGGGTGACATACGACCCCGACGTGATCTCCTACGACGACCTGCTGGACGTCTTCTTCACGATCCACGACCCGACGACCGTCGACCGGCAGGGCAACGACGTGGGGCCGCAGTACCGCTCGGCGGTGTTCCCCCTCACCGCTGAGCAGGAGCGCAAGGCCAGGGAGGCGATCGAGCGCGTGACGGCGCAAGGCCTCTACCCCGACCCGGTGGTGACGCGCATCGAGCGGGCCGCCGAGTTCTACCCGGCCGAGGGGTACCACGACGACTACTTCGCGCGTAACCCCGACCAGCCGTACTGCGCCGTCGTGATCGCGCCCAAGGTGGCGAAGTTCCGGAAGCAGCACCTGGCCAGGCTGAGGCGCCCGAACCCGGCGACCGGGCCGACGGCCTAGGCGACGCCGGGCGGGGCCTTCGCCCGGCTCACGGCGACCGGGCCGACGGTCGTGCGCGGCCCGACCAGGGGCGACGACGACGCGGCGGCCTGCGCGGCCAGACCCTAGACGACGACATGGCGGCCGGCTCCTTCACGGAGCCGGCCGCCGGCTCAGCGGTGCGGGTACGCCCGGACTACCCGGTGGTCAGCGCTGCCTCACCAGGTGGATGAGCTGCTGCTCGAGGTCGACCCTGTCGACCTTCCAGCCGGCCGAGATCCAGGCCAGCGCCTGCGAGTGCGACTCGGTGTTCGCCCACCAGGCGCGGTGGTCGTACGCGGACTGCGGGAGCTTGTCGCCGAGGATCGTGGCGATCTCGTCGAAGCTGAGCTCGTAGGTCTTCCGGTCCTTGGGGAGGCCCTTCAGGTGCTCGTGGAGCGGCGCGTAGCGGCTGGTGCTGGCCAGCTTCTGCCCTTCGGCGCGGCGACGCCGACCGCGTCCGCGGGCCGGCGCCTCCTCCTGGTCCTCGCTGCCGCCGGCCATCCATGAGCCGACGAGCCGGTAGAACTCGCCGACGCGCTCCTCAGGAATGAGGACGATGACTTCTGTCAAGGCCATGTGGTTTCTCCCGTCGCCCCCTCACCATCTCCCCCACGCGCGAGTGTACACCCGAACGAAGGCCGGCGTGCGTGGTAGCGGGTAGTACATGGGCGAACCGGGACTGAACCTCTGCCGCACTAGATAGGTACGCCGCCGACCGTTATGGCCGGCGGCGTCAGCGAGATGCGTGGCGCGCCTCAGGACCCCTGGTACTCGGGGGTCTCGGTAGCACCCTCGGCCGTGACGGGGACGTGCGCCGCCTCCAGCGCCTTGGCGTCCTCGGCGCGACCGGCGCCGCTGACCGCGATCTTCCGGGCCCGGGCCTCGGGCGCCTTGGGCATGCGCAGGCGCAGCACGCCCTGGTCGACGGTCGCCTGGATGGCGTTGGCGTCGATGCCGCTGGGCACCGTCACCGTGCGGCTGAACTCACCGCGCGGCATGCCACGCAGCCAGTAGTGGCGGTCCTCGTCGGCCTCCACCTCGGCCGAGCGCCCGCGGATCGTGACCTGACGGCCCTCGATGCTGAGGTCGAGGTCCTCGGCCGCGATGCCGGGCACCGCCATCTCGAGGACCACGGCGTCATCGGTCTCGTAGAGGTCGATGGGATGGTAGACGCCGATGTTGCCCCGCGTCAGCCCCGACCAGGGCTGGAGGAACTGCTCGAACTCCTGGAACAGGTCGAGGGGCGACGGCGCGAGCCACCGCATGCTCCGTGGTCTGTTGAACCTGGTGCTGAGCGTCATGACTCACCTCCTCTACTCGGGGATCAGCCGTGACGCGGCGGCGCCACGGCCGCTATCCCTATTATGAAACCTGAGCGTAGTGGTGTCAAGTTTGGTGCGCGTAATCGCACAGGGGCGCCACGCCGTCGCCCCTCGACCGGCCGCCCGAGGGGCGGGCCGGGGCGGCGTCCTGACCCGAGCGTCAGGACAACAGCTGGGCGAGCAGGATCGAGGCGACGCCCAGGACGGCCAGCAAGGCCAGGGTGCGCGCCACGTAGTGGATGCGGGAGCGCCCGAGGAGCCACTCGAAGAGGTAGTCGTGGCCGCCCTCGTCCCCGAGGTTGCGCGCGAGGATCGTCAGGGGGCAGGCGCGCCCGAACGCCAAGTAGACGAGCGCCTCGACCCCGATCATCGCCAGCGACAGCACCGTGAACACGTCGCGCCGGCCGGTGAGGGCGCAGTAGACGAGGTAGAGGGACGCCGCGGCCATGGTCAGGACGGCGAGGCTGTGGAACGCCTTGACGAACACGCGCCAGAACGTGGTCGCCGGCCCCGGGGCCGGGCGCGGGAGCAGTCGCAGCGCCAACGAGGCGGCGCGTCCGCGCCCGAGCGGCGGGACGTGCTCGTCGGGCCGGGCAAGGTCGCTGGCGACGGGGAAGCCGGACGTGACCTCTTCGGTTGGCCGCATCGGCGGAAGGATAGCAGGTATGTTCGCGTGGTGCGCGGCAGGACCCCCACCGCCGGCAAGCCGCTGACCGTCGACGGCCTCACCGCCGTCCTCGTGCGCAAGCGCGTGAAGAACGTGACGCTGCGCGTCTACCCGCCCGACGGCAGGGTCGAGGTCAGCGCGCCCATGCGCATGCCCGAGCGCG
This sequence comes from Trueperaceae bacterium, assembly GCA_035306665.1. Taxonomy (GTDB): domain Bacteria; phylum Deinococcota; class Deinococci; order Deinococcales; family Trueperaceae; genus DASRWD01. Next base: position 15,512 of record DATGNP010000345.1, on the reverse strand, counting down.
ACGTCGTCGCGGCGCTCGTCTCCCGGCGCGCCTGGATCGAGCGGCACCGTCGCCGCGTCGCGGCCGTGCCCCGGCCCGAGCCGCCGGCGTGCGCGGACGGCGAGACGCTGTGCGTGCTCGGCCAGCGGCGCACGCTCCGCTTCGTCACGCGGCGGGCGGGCCGCCGGCCGGACGCGGTCGACACCGCCCCTCCCCTGCTCGTCCCCGTGGCCGCCGGCGCCGACAGGGCCGCGCGGCTCAGGGCGCTCCGCGAGGCCCTGCGCGGCGTCGCCAAGCGCGAGTTCGCCGCCGAGGTCGCGGCGTGGTCGCCCCGGCTCGGCGTGCCGACGCCGGAGGTCCACGTCAGGCGCATGACCTCGCGCTGGGGCACGTGCCACGTCGACGCCGGCAAGGTGTTCCTCAACCTCGCCCTCGTGACCAGGCCGCGCCGCGACCTCGAGTACGTCGTCGTCCACGAGCTCGCCCACCTGCTCGTGCCCGACCACAGCCCGCGGTTCTGGGCCCTCGTCGCGCGCCACCTGCCGGGCTGGCGCCAGGCCCGCTCCGCCCTTCACGCCGCGCCCCTCTGGGCCGACCCTTTGTGGGGTCCGTCAGCCGAGCTCGACGAGGTCGAAGAGGCCCGATAGGCCCTCGTCGTCCCCGACCGCCGCGGCCACGGCCTCGCGCGCGAGGACCGCGCCGACGACGTTCCCGGTGCCGCTGTAGCCCCCGATCGCGACCACGCCGCCGCGCAGGCGGGCGAAGACCGGCAGCACGCCCCGCGAGTACCCGACGCTCGCCGCCCAGCGGTGGGTGATCGGCGCCGTCACGCCGAGCTCGTCGCGGAGGTACCGCTCGAGGAGCGTCTGGACGGCCTCGTGGGGCCGCGCGTCGGCGGTCCACTCCCCGTCGCCGCCGCGGTCGCGGAAGCCGCCGAACACGAGGCGGCCGTTCGGCAGCTGCTGGTAGTACTCGAAGCCGTACCGGCGGTAGACGGGGCGCGGCAGCCGCACCTCGCCGGTCGGGGCCGTCGCGAGCATCTGCAGGCGGGCGGTGCGGACCCTGCCGGCCAGCTCGGGTAGGAGGCGCTCGAGCCTGCCGTCGACCGCCACTACCACGGCGCCGCAGCTCACGCGCCCTCCCGGTGTCGTCACCGCGCCCGCGGCCACGTCCACGGCGGGAGTCCCGCCGTAGAGCGCCGCGCCCTCCGCCGCGGCCAGCGAAGCCAGGCGCCGGCAGCGGGCGAGCGGGTCGAAGACCCTGTCCTCGGGGAACAGCAGGCCCTCGCCCTCGGGCCCGGCGTAGGGCTCGGCGGGCAGCCCGTCCTCGCGCATGCGCGCGAGCTGCTCACCGCAGTCGGCGAGCTCCTCGGCCGAGGCGGCGACGCGTAGCGACCCGGTGCGGCGCACGAGGCCCGGCGTGAGGTCCTCCATGGCGTCCAGCTCGGCGAGCGTCAGGCGGTAGAGAGCGGTCGCCCGCGCCGCGCCCAACGACCGCACCGCGTCGTGGTGGAACGCGGCCAGCCCGGCCAGCAGGAAGCCGCCGTTGCGCCCGGCGGCGCCCGCGCCGACGCCGACGGCGTCGAGGCCCACGACGCTCAGGCCGCGCGCCCTCGCCTCCCGCACCGCGGCCAGGCCGCTGCCGCCGAGCCCGACCACGCACACGTCGGCGGTGACGTCGCCGTCGAGCGCCGGCAGGTCGAGCGCGCCGCCCTCGTCCCACACCGGCCCGGTGTCGGGGAGGTGGCCGCCGGACTCGCGACCGCTCACGGTCTCCACGCCGCGACGATAACCGCCGCGACGGGCCGCGGTGAGACCTGGCGAGGGGCGGGAGCCCCGACCGCGGGCCGCCGGGTCGGACGTGGGCGCAGCGAGGCCGCGACCCGGTCGACCGGAGCCCGGAAGGCGCCACATCGGCGTCACACGCCTCACACCGCGCCGCGCCGGAGCATCGGCTCACCGACGCGCCCTTCGCAGGGCGACGAACGAGGAGGTGACGGCCGTGCCGTACGCCAGGATCAGCGAGCTCCCCGACAGCGTCAAGGACAACCTTCCGAAGCACGCGCAGGAGATCTACAAGGAGGCCTTCAACAGCGCCTGGGAGCAGTACGACGAGCCCGAGGAGCGGCGCGGCGACGCCTCCCGCGAGGAGGTCGCCCACAAGGTCGCCTGGAGCGCCGTGAAGCAGAGCTACCGCAAGGACGAGGGCGGCAGGTGGGTCGCCAAGGGCGACTGAGCGCGGCGACCGGAGCGAGCCCGACCGGCGCCCGGGCGTAGGCGGGGCCGCTCGGCGCGGCCGGTTCGGCGCGGGCGCCGGCGTCGCGCTCAGTCGCCGGGTCAGCCCGGCAGCAGCGTGATCACGGCCAGCTCGGCGGGGCAGTCGTAGCGGAACGGCAGGCCCGTGACGCCGAGTCCGCGCGAGACGAACGCGGGCATCGGCGCCTCGACCCAGCCCGACAGGTAGCGGCGCCCGTAGCGCGACGACGTCACGACGGCGCCCACGAGCGGGAGCCTTACCTGCCCGCCGTGGGTGTGGCCGGCGAGGACGAGGTCGACGTCGCCCGGCACCTCGGGGATGACGTCGGGGTTGTGCGACAGCAGCGCCGTGGCGCCGCCGTCTTCCGCGCCCGAGCGACGGGCCGCCGCCAGCGTCGCGTCCAGGTCCGGCCTGCCGACGCGCAGGTCGTCGATGCCGGCCAGCACGAGGTCCTCGCGCAGGCGCGCGGCGTCGTTCGCGAGGAGCGTCACGCCGGCGGCGGCGAGCATGTCCGTGAGCGCGTCGATCCGCCGGAAGCGGGCGTGGTCGTGGTTGCCGAGGACCGCGTACACGCCCAGCGGCGCGGCCAGCCGGGGCAGGTGGCGCGCCAGCTCGGAGAGGTCGCCGCGGTAGCGCTGGTCGACGAGGTCCCCGCCGAGCAGGACGACGTCGGGCTCCTCCCGCAGCGTCGCCGCCACCCAGCGCTCCAGCTCCTCCTCGCCCAGGTACGGCCCCAGGTGCAGGTCGGTGAGCAGCGCCAGCCTCAGGGGCCCGTCCAGGCCGCGTAGCGAGCGCTCGTGGCGGCTGACGACGAAGGACCGGGGCGGCTGGAACGGCGCGGCGGAGACCATCACGGCGGCGAGGCCGGCCACGCCGGCGGAGCGGACGAACTCGCGGCGCGTCAGGAGGCGCCCGCTGCTGCCGGTGTGTCCGCACGGCCGGTACGCCACGGGGCGCAGACTAACCCGCGCGCCGCGGGCCCAACGGGTTACCGTGACGGGCGTGACGGCGATCCTCGACGGCCTCAAGGACCTGATGGTCCGCCTCGTCGAGGCCCTGGGCTACGCCGGCCTGGCGTTCCTGTCGCTGCTCGAGAACCTGGTCCCGCCCATACCGTCGGAGTTCGTGCTGCCCTTCGCCGGCTTCCTCGTGGCCGAGGGGGAGCTGTCCGCCCCGTTGGTCCTGGTCGTCACCGCCGCCGGGGGGTTCGTCGGCACCACGGCCTTCTACTGGCTGGGCATGGCCTTGGGGGAGACGCGCGTGCGCGCTTTCATCGCCCGCTACGGACGCTACGTGCTGCTCCGCGTCGCCGATTACGACGACGCGCTCGCGTTCTTCCAGCGCCACGACGCGAAGGTCGTGTTCTGGGCCCGGTTCGTGCCGGGGGTGCGCAGCCTGATCTCGCTACCCGCCGGCGTCGCCGGCATGCGGTTCGGGCGCTTCGCGCTCTACACGCTCCTGGGCACGGTGCTGTGGAACGGTGCCCTCCTCGCCGCCGGCTGGCTGCTGGGCGAGCGCTGGGAGGCGGTCCTCGACGTCGTCGACAGGCTCGAGGCCTTCCTGTGGGTGCTGCTCGGCGTCACGGTCGTCGGCTGGATCGTCTGGCAGCGCAACCGCAGGGCGCGCGCTCAGGGCTGAAGCAGCCGAGGGCTGTCCACGGCCTCGAAGTTCACGATCTCGTACTCCTCGCCGTCCTCGGTCACGTAGCGCCCGGCGCTGGTCACGCGCACCTCCTCGACCACGTCCTCCACGGTGCCGTCGCCGACGTGGAGCGGACCCTCGTAGCGCAGCACCGTCCCGACCTCGTAGCGGCCGTTCGCGGCGGCGCCCGCCGGCGGTCGCCAGGTGCCCGGCATCGCGACCGGCACCCCGTCCGCGCTGCGCACGACGCGCATCACGCCCAGGCCCTCCCTGCCGCCCAGGCGCGCCGGCTCGGTGTCGAGCTCGCCGGCACGCTCCCAGCCGGCGTCGGCGCGGTCCCGCGTGAGGGCGTCCTCGAGCGCCGCCTGCTCCTCGCTGGGGGCGAAGGGAGCTCCGGGTTCCAGGCCTTCGGCGGTCCTTTCATCCCTGTCCATGCCGTACCTCCTCGTGAGGGCAGCCTAGGTGCCCCGTCATGACCGGGGTTCCGTGACCCATGAGGAGGGTGAGGGCGGAGCGTCGGCGGCGTCGGGGCACGGGCGAACGGGGTCGTCGCCGGCGGCCGTCCGGCGTCGTGACCCCCAGGTCGCCGCGCCCGGTCCGCGGTCTCGGGCCCGACCCGCGCTCAGTACTCCACGCGCCGCTCGTAGCGCTCCCAGGCCGCGAACGGCGCGAGCGCGTCGCCGTGACGCGTGTGGACCACCCGCATGAGGCTGCGGTCCTTGCCCGCGATGAAGTCGTAGAACGCCGCGTCGCCGAAACCGGCGGCAGCGGCGGCGTGCCTGTCGGCCGCGTAGTGGACGGCCGCGACGCGCGCCCACAGGGACGTCGCCAGGCACATCGGGCACGGCTCGCAGCTCGCGTACAGGGTCGCGCCGGTCAGGTCGAAGGTGCCCAGCTCGCGACAGGCCTCGCGGATCGCGACGACCTCCGCGTGCGCGGTGGGGTCGTTGTCGCGGGTCACGCGGTTCACGCCCTCGAACGCGCGGCCGTCCCGAGTAACGACGACGGCGCCGAACGGGCCGCCGCCGGCCGCGACGTTCGCGACCGCCAGCTCGATCGCGCGCCCGAGCATCGCCCGCGTGTCGTGGTCCATGGCGTCAGGCTACACACGCGCCGCCCACCGACCGCGCACCCGGCACACCGGGCGCGGGCCGCCGGTCGCTCGACGCGCCTACCCTCCTAGGGGCCGGCGCTCTCGACGCCCACCGGCCCCCGGTCGGGGATAAGCTGGCCCGATGCGCCGCGCTGACAGGCTGCAGGTGACGGGTACCTCCCTCGCGGCGCTCCTCTTCCTCGCGCACTTCTGCAACGACTTCTTCTCCGGCACCCTCTCGGCGCTCCTGCCGACGTTCCAGGTCCGCTTCACCGCGGGCGAGCTGACCCTGGCGCTGTTCGTCGCCACGCTGTCGTTCAGCTCCTCGGTGCTGCAGCCGCTGTTCGGCGCCGTCGCCGACAGGCTCGGGCGGCGCGTGGTCGCCGCGGGCGGCGTCGTCCTCTCGTCGGCTGTCCTATCCTCGATGGCCGTGATGCCCTCGCCGTGGCTGCTGGCGCCGCTCCTGCTGCTCGGCGGCCTGGGATCGGCCGCGTTCCACCCCGCCGCGACCAGCCTGGCGCGGGCGGCGGCGCGCCGGAAGGGCGGCCTCGCGCTCGGCGTCTTCAGCGCCGGCGGCACCGTCGGGATGGCCGTGGGCCCGCTCGTGATCGGGCTGTTCCTGATGCGCGGCTGGCTGCCCCTCACGCCGTGGCTGATGGTGCCGGGCGTCGTCCTCGGCGCCCTGATCTACCTGCTGGTGCCGCCGCAGCCGCGCGAGCAGCCGGCGCTGCGCGCCAAGGTGTTCGACGTCGAGCTGTTCAGGGGGCCGGTCGGGCGCCTGTGCCTGGCGGGCGTGCTGCGCTCGATGTCGTGGACGGCCGTGACGAACGGCGCGCCGCTGTGGCTCGTGAACGCCCGCGGCCTGGCGCCCACAGACCCCGTCGTGTTCTGGACGATCACGGCGTTCACGTTCGCCGGCGCGCTCGGCGGGATCGCGGCCGGTCTGGTCGAGGCCCGCTTCACGCGCGTCCAGCTCGTGACCGGGACGATGCTGCTGGCGCTCGTCCCTCTCTACCTGCTGCTCGTCTCCGAGCCGGGGTCCCTCGCCTACTTCGCCTGCGTGATGGCTTCGGGCGTCCTCGTGAACGGCGGCCTGCCGATAATGGTCGTCGCCGCCCAGGACATGGCGCCGCACGCCGTCGCGACGGCCTCTGGGATGATGATGGGCCTGACCTGGGGCACGGCCGGCGTGCTCTACCTCGGCGTCGGGGCCCTGCAGGAGACGATCGGCATGAACGCCGCGATGGCCCTCTCGGTGCTGCCGCTGCTGCCCGGCGCCCTCCTGGCTCAGCGCGTGCTGTCCGCCCGCACCGTGACGGCGACGTCCTTGCCGACGAACGCGCCGTAGCGTGCGGCCGCGCGCTCGAGCTCCGCGACGTCGTAGCGGTCCAGCGGCCGCGCGAGCTCGAACGTCAGCTCGAGCCCCTCGCCGCGCCTGTCCTGGCGCCAGCGGCCCGCGAGCCGCTCGCCCTCGACGACGACGTGGCTCAGCTTGCTGAACGCGATGTGCAGCACGGCGCCGAACTCGCCGTCGGGGTCGAGGAGGCCGCGGGTCTCGGAGTAGCCGACGAAGAGCTCGTCGAACACCTGCAGCAGCTGGAAGCGCGGCGCCGACGCGCCGGGCTCGACCCGCGGCGGGTCGTCGGCGAGCCAGAGGTACTCGACGCCGCCGACGCGCTCGCGCACGACCCTGTCGCCCAGGGCGTCGGCGCCGGCGCGGAGCTGGGCCACGGTCAGGGTCGACCACCAGCGCAGGTCCTTCAGAGTGGCGGGGGCGTGGCCGCGCAGGTAGCGCTCCACCAGCCGCGCCGTCGCCTCCTCGGGCGCGAGCGCGGGCTGCGGCGGCACGCGCTCGTCGACGAGAGCGTAGGCGTGGTGCTTGCCCGCGAGCCTGCCCGAGCAGATCAGGCACCTCAGCTCGGCGTCGAACAGCGCCACGATCAGCCGTTGGCCGCTCACGTCGAGCCCGGCGGCGGTGAGCTCCGCGCGCAGCTCGTCGCGCGTCTTGTGGCGCCCGCCCTCCAGTGCGCGCACGAGCACGTCGCGGGAGCGGGCGAGGAACGCCTCGTCGACGCCGTGGCTGCGGTACCAGCCCGCGCTGGCCCTGATCACGCGCTCGCCGGTCAGGGCCTGCAGCCAGCGCAGGTCCTCGGCCGCGACGTAGTGCCACGTCGGCCTCAGGACGTGGGTGCGCACCAGGCTGCCGGCGTCGACGGCGGCGACGACGTCGGCCTCGCCGGGGCTGCCCGCCAGCCGCTGCCCGACCGACCAGCGCGAGAAGGCGGGCTCCTGGGCCTGCACGGCGAGCAGGGTGCGCACCGCGGCGACGGGGTCGGTCGCCGTGCGCTCGCCGAGCAGGGCGTTGCGCACCCGCGCCGCCGCCAGCTCGTTCCAGCGCTCCTCCATGGCGGGGCATGTTAAGGCGCGCCGCAGCCTGACCCCTTGCAGTTGACGTAGCGTCAACTTCTATGCTCTGTCTCGGCCCGCCGAGCGCGGGCCCCTCGACGGGGCGCGGCGCCCCGCGGAAGGAGGGCGGCTTGGCAGCGAGCTGGTCGATCGAGGAGGTCGCCCGCATGACGGGCGTCACCTCCCGGACGCTCAGGCACTACGACGCCATCGGGCTGCTGCCGCCGGCGTTCACCAGCGACGGCGGGCGCCGGCACTACGGCCAGGAGGAGCTCCTGCGGCTGCAGGAGATACTGCTCCTCAAGCAGCTCGGCCTGGGCCTGGACGACGTGGGCGCGGTGCTGGCCAGCCGCGCCGAGGACGACCGGATCCACGTCCTCAGGCGTCACCGGGAGCAGCTCGTCAAGGAGCAGGAGCGCCTGGCACGGCTCGTCGCCACCGTCGACAGGACGATAGCCAGCCTGGAGGAGGGCAAGAGCATGTCACCAGAGGAGATCTTCGACGGGGTGATCCCGAACCCGTACGAGAAGGAAGCCAGGGACGAGTGGGGCGACGCGGCCGTCGACCGCTCCTACGAGCGCATCCGCCGCCTGCCCAAGGCAGACCGCGAGCGCCTCATCACCGGCGCCGGCTGGGCGCAGGTCCACGCCCGGATCGCCGAGCTGGCCCACGCCGGCGCCGCGCCGGACGACCCGCGGGTCCAGGCGGCCGTCGAGGAGCACATCGGCCTCGTACGCCTCGCCTGGGAACCGAACAGGGCCGCCTACGAGGGCCTCGCCGACAGCTACGTCAGCGACGAGCGCTTCGCCAGGAACATCGGCGACGAGGCGACCGTGAAGCTGCTCGTGGCCGCGATGAAGGTCTACGCGGCAGCCAACCTGACCTGACGACAGGGCGGGCCCCACGGCCCGCCCGCGTCACGGCTAAGCTCGGCGCATGACGAGGATGGCAAGGCGCCGCATCGGGAGCCTCGAGGTCTCAGTCGTGGGCCTGGGCTGCAACAACTTCGGCAGGCGGCTGGACGAGGCCGCCACCCGCTCCGTGGTCGACGCCGCGCTCGACGCCGGCGTCGACTTCCTCGACACCGCCGACGTCTACGGCGAGACGTACAGCGAGACCTTCCTCGGCCGCGTCCTGGAGGGACGGCGCGACCGCGTCGTGCTGGCCACGAAGTTCGGCAGCAAGGTCGCCGAGGGCAAGCAGGGCGCGCGGCCCGAGTACGTCAGGCAGGCGCTCGAGGACAGCCTCAGGCGGCTGCGCACCGACCACGTCGACCTCTACCAGCTCCACAGGCCGGACCCCGAAGTGCCCATAGCCGACACGCTCGGTGCGCTCGCCGAGGCGGTGGCGGCCGGGCTGGTGCGCGAGATCGGCTGCTCGAACTTCACGGCCGAGCAGATCGCCGAGGCCGCGGCGGCCGTCGCGCCGGACGCCCCGCGCTTCGTCAGCGTCCAGAACGAGCTCAGCCTGCTCAGGCGCCAGGACGAGCGTGACGTGCTGCCCGCCTGTCGCGAGCACGGGCTCGCCTACCTGCCCTACTTCCCGCTGTTCAGCGGCCTGCTGACGGGCAAGTACCGCCGCGGGCAGCCGCTGCCCGAGGGCACGCGCATCACGGGCAACCCGCGCTGGGAGAAGCACCTCACCGACGCGAACCTCGACCTCATCGAGCGCCTGATCGCGTTCGCCGCGGAGCGGGGCAAGGAGCTCGTCGACCTGGCCTTCGCCTGGCTGCTCGCCAAGCCCGAGGTCGCCAGCGTCATCGCCGGCGCCACCAGCGCCGAGCAGGTGCGCCGCAACGCCCAGGCGGGTGCGTGGGAGCTGAGCCCCGAGGACGCGGCCGCCGTGGACGCGATCCTCGACGAGCACGAGCGCGCGCAGGCGGCCGGCTAGAACCCCGACGCGAACGTGTCGCAGGCGTTGGGGTCGCCGGTCTCGTAGCCCGTCGCGAACCACCGCATGCGCTGCTCCGAGGAGCCGTGCGTGAACGTCTCCTGGCTGGCGGTGCGTCCCGCCATGCCCGAGAGGCGGTCGTCGCCGACGGCCGCGGCCGCGTTGAGGCCCTCCTGCACGTCACCCGCCTCGAGCACGCCGCGCTGGTCGGCGGAGGCGGCCCAGACGCCGGCGTAGCAGTCGGCCTGGAGCTCCAACGCGACCGACAGGGCGTTCGCCTGGCCCGGCGCGGCCTGCTGGCCCTGCCTGACCTGGGCGAGCGTGCCCGTCAGGTTCTGAAGGTGGTGACCGATCTCGTGCGCGATCACGTACGCCTGCGCCAGGTCCCCCGGCGCCCCGAAGCGACCCTGCAGGTCGTCGTAGAAGGCGAGGTCGATGTACACGGTCGTGTCGACCGGGCAGTAGAACGGGCCGGCGGCGGCCGGGGCCGTGCCGCAGCCCGACTCGACGGCGTCGCGGAACAGCACCAGGCGCGCCTCGGGGTACTCGCCGTCGACGAGCTGCTGCCACGTGCCCTGCACGTCGTCGAGCACGAACGAGACGAAGCGGACCTGCGGCTCCTCGGCCTGCAGCTCCTCCTGCGAAACGGGCGGGCCGACCTGCGAGCTCGGGCCGACGCCCAGGAGCCCCGACAGGTCGATGCCGGTGATGGCCGAGATCGCCAGCACGAGCAGCACGCCGCCGATCCCCAGCGGCAGCCCCATGCGGGCCGGGCCCGACGCCCTGCGGTCCTCGAGGTTGCGGCTCCTGCCGCGGTCCTCCCACTTCATGACAGACCTCCGTGTGGCACGAACGTAGCACCGCCCTTCATGTGAGTCCCCACCACTATCGTGAGACGGCGACCGGGACGAAGCTCGCTACGGGCCGGTGGTGGAGGCGCGGTACCATCTGTCGATGTCAGTCCTCGCCCCCATCGACCACGACTCGCGGTTCCTCCCCCTGCAGGGCACGCTCAACACCCGCGACCTCGGCGGCCTGCCCGTCGCCGGCGGCCGCCAGACGCGCCGGGGCCAGGTGCTGCGCTCCGACGGTCCCGTCCAGCTCACCGACGCCGACCTCGACCTGCTCGACCGCCTGCCCGTCACGACCGTCATCGACCTCCGCGGCGCCCAGGAGCGCGAGCGCGAGCCCAACAGCTTCCTCGGCCGCCGGAGCTGCCGCGTGCACAACGTCGAGGTGTGGGCGCACATCAACGCCGCCGGCCAGGAGCCGAAGGACCGCTTCGACATCACGGCGTTCTACCTCGCGGCGCTCGACCACGCCGGCCCGGCCTTCGCCGACGCCACGCGGCTGATCACCGAGACGTCAGGCACGGCCCTGTTCCACTGCGCCGCCGGCAAGGACCGCACCGGCCTGCTGGCGGCCCTGATCCTCGAGGCCGTCGGCGTCGACCGCGCGGTGGTCCTAGAGGACTTCGCGCTCACCGAGGACCGCATCGGCCCACTGCGCGAACGGCTCCTGGAGCGGGCCGAGAGGGACGGCGTGCCGCGCAGCCAGTTCCAGCGCCTGCTCGGCGCCACGCCCGACCTGATCGAGCCGGCGCTGGCGCACCTCGACGCCCGCCACGGCGGCGCGGTCGCCTACCTGGCGCGCGCCGGCGTCAGCGACGAGACGTTCGCGGCCCTCGAGGCGAAGCTGGTCGGCTGAGCTGTGCTCAGGGCCCCTGCTTGCTGGTAGGGAAGTAGGGGAGGCCCAGTCGCTGGACGGCAGCGGGCAAGGCCACCTTGTTGATCTCGTGCAGCCCGAAGCCGAACAAGAGGGCGAGGAAGTAGTCGATGGGGTCACCGAACGTCAGGTCGTTGGCCCACAGCGCGTTCAGGCCGAGGATGCCCGTGATGGCCGCGACGAGCACCGTCACGAGGAAGTCGTTCCAATGTAGGCGCCTCAACCAGTGGCGCGGGTCAAGGTCGACCTCCGAGCGACGGCGCTCGGTGACTGCCACCATCGTCTCGGTGCCCTGTTCGAGGGGCTGCTTCCTGAACTCATCGTCGATCTGGATACCGAGCTTGTCGGCCCTCTCCCGCAGCGAGGGCAGGCGGCCGAGGTCGTCTCTATCCAAAGCTCCCTTGGCGTCCCGGCGCAGCACCCGCTGGGCTGCCTTGAGCTTTCGCTTGGTGGTCGAGTCTGATATCGAGTCCAGACTCCTATCGATGACGAACCGGACCCCGAGGTAGTGGTCGTAGTGGCTCTGTACCTCGATCAACTCGGGGTCGACGTCGAGCTCGGGTTGGACCGTCAGGACCGACAGCACACGCGAGAGGCGGCGCAAGAATGCCATGCGGGCCGTTTCGTCCAGGTCGTCTCTCCCCTTGTGCTTCAAGGCGTTGTCGATCTGCTTCGCCAGCGCGGCTACCCGCACCCGGGCCACCGTGGCCGCCCTTCCCATGGCCAGCCAGCGGCGCAGCAGGTACGAGACTAGGGCCCCGACGGTGATCGCCAGGAGCGCCCAGCCCCAGGCGTGGCGGTAGTACACGGTGACGACCGTCGGGTCGTCGGTCTCCGCCCCCGCGATCACCACCTCGTACTCACCTGGCGTCAGCGAATCCAGGCGGAGCTGCCTGCAGGCACTGTCGGCCGCACTCACGCACGACACCAGCCGCGCCCTCACGGCCGTGCCCGTCCGTCGGCCGTCGTCCACGACCCGCAGCACCGGGACCGCAGTCCCATGCGGCACGGCTCGTGGCTGGTCCACGAACAGCTCGGGTACGGTCGCCTCGCGGTAGTTCCCCTGGAGCGCCACCGTCTCCGGGAACACCCGCACGGCCCCCAGCGCAGGACGTTCCACGCTCAGCGGCAGCGCCAGTTCGCCGTCGGGCCACTTGATGATCACGGAGCCGGCCTCGAAGCGGCCGGGAATCGGCGCCGACCCGGTGAGCGAGAGCCTGCCGAACGACCCGTTCTCGTCGCTCAACTGGGCGTGTACCCGCGCCTGCGCCGACCCGGCCAGCGGCTGCAGGACGGCGACCTCGACGTCGTCCCAGCTCAGCTGACCACGCTTCTTGAGCAAGGCGCTCCACGCGAAGGTCCCGTGGTCTGTCGTGAGGTCTATGCTCGCGTCCCCCGAGACGACCTCGAGTGTGGGCGCCCTGGTGACCCTCAAGTCGGCCAGCGGGGACGAGAGGCCTCCTGCGTCGGCCCACAGCACCGCACAGGCCTCGTCCACGTCGGCCGGTACGCCGCTGACCCTGAGGCGCAACGGTTCCTCACGACCGGACACCGTGAAGTCGCGCCGCACGACAGGCAGGCCTGTCTCCCACTCGAGGACCTCTACAACCCCTGTCCCCAACCCCGCGTAGGAGCCCGGGCACGGCAGGAACTCGCCTGAGACGGTCACTCCCGTCACAGTCACGGCCCCTGCGTTGAACAGGCTCAGTCGGGCCGAGGTAGAAGTGTCTCCCGGTCCCAAGCGGAGTTCGATGGGGCCGCCGGACCGGCCGGCGGTCCCGAGCGACAGCGACGAGAGCACCCCACTCGGCGCGGGCGTTTGTGCAGCAGCCATCCCTAGAACGATCGCGAAGAGCGAGACGGCCAGCCTCATCGCGCCCCCTCCCCGGATCGCATGACCGCGGCCAGCGTGAACCCGCCGACTCCCCCGGCCGACGGTTCTTCGGTTGCACGATCGCCGGCATCATAGGGCCCGCCGCCCCGCGAAGCGAAGCCTTCAGTCGATCGGCTTGAGGGCCCCCACGATGCGCTCGCGGTGCGGCTCGAGGAACGGCGGCAGCACGACCGACTCGCCCAGCGTGGCGGGGTCCTCGTCGACGGTGAACCCGGGCCCGTCGGTGGCGATCTCGAACAGGATGCCGCCCGGCTCGCGGAAGTAGATGCTGCGGAACCAGAACCTGTCGACCCAGCCCGAGTTGGGGACCCGCATCTCGGTCAGGCGGTCGAGCCAGGCGCGGTGCGTCTTGTCGTCCGGCGCGCGGAACGCGACGTGGTGCACGCCGCCGGCGCCGGGGCGGGCCGGCGGCAGGTCGGGGCGCTCGGCCACGTGCAGCTCGGCGTGCGGCCCCTCGCCGTCCATGCCGTAGACGTGCACGCTCGCCCCGGGCCGTTCCGGGTCCTCGTACTCGCGCAAGGGGCGCATGTTCGCGACCTCGCGCAGGACCGCGTCGGTCGGCGGGAGGCTCGCGACCGTCATCGTCACGGGGCCGAGGCCCCTGAGCTGGTGCTCGGCCGGCACGGGGCTCGCCTCCCACGGCACGCTGCCGGGGCCGGCGCCGCCGTCGACGACGAGCGCCAGCCGCTGGCCCTCGGGGTCCTCGAAGCGCAGCTGCGCGCGGCCATCGACGGTCTCGACTTCGCCGCGCGTGACGCCCAGGTCGGCGAGCCGGCCCATCCAGTACTCGAGAGAGGCCTCGCCGGCCACGCGGAACCCGGTGCGCGTGATCGTGCCCGAGCCGCGCCGCTCGGGCGGGACGTCCCAGTCGAAGAACGTGATGTCGGTGCCGGGCGTGCCCGCGGCGTCGGCGTAGAAGAGGTGGTACGCCGAGACGTCGTCCTGGTTCACCGAGCGCTTCACGAGGCGCAGCCCCATGACCTCCGTGTAGAAGCGCTTGTTCTCGCCGATGGCCGCAGACACCGCCGTCAGGTGGTGGTAGCCGGGGAAGCGTAGCTCGTCAGCCATGCGACGATCATGCTCCGCCCGGGCCCCGCCGCGTGTGTGGCGGGGCGCGCGAGGGCGCGGCTGCCCAGCCCCGGACGACGGCGCGAGGGCGAGGCCGGTCAGGCCACCCCAGCGCCGCTCACCACCCCAGCACGAGCGCGAAGACGAGCGGCGCGACGATCGTGGCGTCCGACTCGATGATGAACTTCGGGGTGTCGACGGCGAGCTTGCCCCAGGTGATCTTCTCGTTGGGCACGGCGCCCGAGTAGGAGCCGTAGCTCGTCGTCGAGTCCGAGATCTGGCAGAAGTAGCCCCACATGGGCACGTTCTCGCGCCGCAGGTCCTGGTGGAGCATCGGCACGACGCAGATGGGGAAGTCGCCGGCGATGCCGCCGCCGATCTGGAAGAACCCGACGGAGCGCTCGGGCGCGACGCGCGTGTACCAGTCGGCGAGGGACGTCATGTACTCGATGCCCGTCCTGACCGTGTGCACGTTCCTCACCGTGCCCTCGATGACGGCCGCCGCGTACATGTTCCCCGAGGTCGAGTCCTCCCAGCCGGGGACGACGATCGGCAGGTCCTTCTCGGCGGCGGCGACGAGCCACGAGTCCTTGGGGTCGATCTGGTAGTGCCGCTCGAGCCGTCCGCTCCGGATGATGCGGTAGAGGAACTCGTGCGGGAAGTAGCGCTCGCCCGCCTGGTCGGCCCTCACCCACTCGTCGCGCAGCGCGTCCTCGAGCCGGCGCATGGCCTCGCCCTCGGGGATCGCCGTGTCGGTCACGCGGTTGAGGTGGCGCTCGAGGAGCTCCTGCTCCTGCTCGGGCGTCAGGTCGCGGTAGTGGGGCAGCCGCTCGTAGAAGTCGTGCGCGATGAGGTTGAAGACGTCCTCCTCGAGGTTCGCGCCGGTGCAGCTGATGATCTGGACCTTGTCCTGCCTGATCATCTCGGCGAGCGACAGGCCCAGCTCGGCGGTGCTCATCGCGCCCGCCAGCGTGATCATCATCGCCCCGCCCCGGTCCATGTGGGCGGAGTAGGCGTCGGCGGCGTCGACGAGCGCCGCGGCGTTGAAGTGCCTGAAGTGGTGCCTGACGAACTGCCCGACCGGGCCGGTGCCGCTCCGTGGTGACGCGGCGGTGGGGGCGGGGACGCTGCCTTGGCTCATGCGGCCATCCTAGAGCGAGGGCGCGGCGGCGGGGTCGCCGCGCCGCCTCACCACTCGGCCAGCAGGCGCCTGGCCCTGTCCTGTTCCGCCCTGTCGACGGCCGTCGCTGCCGGCATCTCCAGCGCGAGCCTGAGCTGGTCGATCGCGTCCTCGGGGCGGCCGAGCGCATGGAGCGCCACGGCGTACTCGACCCTGAGGTTCACCTGCTCCGGCGCCGCCTCCACGCCCCGCGCCACCAGCGGCAGCACCTGGTCGCGCCGGCCGCCGTAGAGCCACCCCACGCCGGCCTGCACGAGCTCGAGGTGCCACATGCCCAGCGCCACCAGGGCGTCCGGGTCCTCCGGCCTGAGCTCCAGGACCCTGTCGAAGATGTGCCTCAGCCCCGGCGCCACGTCGAGGTTCTGCAGCACGCCCGAGCG
>DATGNP010000344.1:0-9705 GCA_035306665.1 Trueperaceae bacterium | reverse complement strand
GCGCCACCAGCGGTCGAAGAGGCCGAGCTGGAAGTCGTGCGGCTGAGTCTTGAGGTCGAGGACGTTGAGCTCTCCCAGCACGAACAGGCCGCCGAGGCGGTCGTCGGGCGTGACGAGCAGGGTGCGCGCGCCCTCCTCGGCGGCGGCGACCGCCGCGGCGATCGCCTCGGGCTCGCTGCCGTAGACGAGGACGTCGACGCCGAGGCGGTTCACGTCCGGCTCCGCGCCCGCCGCGGGCGGCGCGGCGCCTGCGCCGGGGGCGGCCCGGGCGCCGGCCGCCGCCAGCGCCAGGGCGACGACCGCCAGCGCCGCCAGCGCCCGCGCGGCGACGCGCCCGAGCCGCCGCGTGTGGACGCCCGCGGCGTCCGGCGCCGGGCCTGGCCTCACGCGCTCCCCCCGGCGCGGTCCTCGCGCACGAGCTCGGCGAGGACGGTGTCGGCGACGCGGCCGGCCGCGTCCGGCCGGCCCAGCTCGCGGGCCGCCGACCGCATCCGCTCGAGACGGTCACGCTCGGCCAGCAGCCGGCGGAGCTTGAAGCTCAGGGTCGACAGGGGCTCGACCCGCAGGGCGGCCCCGTTCTCCAGCAGCACCGTCGCGTTGGCCTCCTCGTGGAGCGGGTAGGGGCTGACCAGCAGCAGCGGCAGGCCGGCCGCCAGCGCCTCGCTGCAGGTCAGGCCCCCGGGCTTGGTGAGCGCGATGTCGGCGGCGGCCATGCGGAGCGGCACGTCGGTGACGAACCCGTGCACGCGCAGCCGCACGGGCCCTTCCGTGTCGGCGTAGCGCTCGGCGACGCGCGCCAGGCGCTGGCTGCGGCCCGTGACGACCTCGACGTCGAGGGGCCAGCGCAGCTGGACGAGCGGCGCGAGCACGCCCTCGAGGTCGTCCGCGTCGAGGCCGCCCGCCATCACGAGGAGCACGTCGCGGTCGACGTGCAGCCCCAGGCGCGCGCGGGCCGCGGCCTTGGCCGGCAGGTCGGCGAACGCGGGGTCGACGGGGATGCCCGTCACGCGCACCCGGTGCTCGTCGACGCCGGCGGAGACGAGGTGGACCTTCACCTCCTCGATCGCGACGAAGTACCTGGCGATGCCGGGCTGCAGCCACAGGCTGTGGGCGAAGAAGTCCGTGATGACCTCGGCCTGCGGCAGCGGCGCGCGCGGGCGCATGCGGCCGGCCATGACCTCGGGGCCGAGGAAGTGGGTGTGGACGACCGCCTGCGGCGCGAAGCGGTCGATGATGCGCGGCAGCTCGTACGAGAGCATGCGCACGACGCGGGCCCTGAGCCGCCGCTGCACCGTGAGCGTCTCGGTGGGGCGCCTGTCCAGGCGCCGGCCGAACCACTCCACGAGGTCGGGGACGTTGCGCACGAGGTCGAAGTACGCCTGGCGGTAGAGGCGCCGGAACGGCGCCGCCGTGTGCTCGAGCAGGTCGACGTGCCCGGCCTCCACGCCGCGCGCGGCGAACGCGGCCTCGAGGGCCTTGGCGCAGGCCACGTGGCCGCCGCCGATCGACGCCGAGAGCACCAGCACGCGTTCGCTCGACACCGGCACCCGGCAAGCATAGCTACAAGTGCCTCTGGGGCGGCCGGTGTTAGCATGCGGCCCGGAGGACCGCATGCGCGCCACCTACCCGCTCGCCATCGCCATCGTCGCGCTCGTGCTCGCCGCCTGCGAGCCGGGGGCGCAGCGCAGCGCCCACGACCTCTTCCTCTACGGCGACGAGCCCCGTCGCCTGACGTACTTCTACGGCGGCCCCGGCGAGCTCGCGTACCAGGGCGGCACGCTGACCCTCGAGGACGCCCCGGCCGACGACCAGCGCCGCGCGGCGGACCTCGCGTTCCCCGGCACCCTCCTCGTGGACGGGCGCCCCTACCTGGCGAGCCCGGTCGAGCCGCTGCCCCAGGCGCCGGCCACCGTCGGCCGGATCCCCCTCACCACCGACATGCAGCTCACGGTCGTCGACGACGTCGGCGAGGTCGTCTACTTCGACGGCGGCAGCTACCTCACGCTCGTGCCCGACGGCTCGCCAGGCGTCACGCAGCGCGTCGTGCCGCGCCCCAGGCTCAACGGCCTGCGCGGGCTCGGTCAGCTGACCAACGCCGAGGCCGACGCCCTGGCCAGCGCGCTCGCGGGTCGTGGGCCGTACGTGCTCGTCGAGCTGGACGGCTCCGACCTGCCGCCGCACCCGATCGACGGGCTCGCCGAGCACAGGCGCACCGGCCTGTACTTGCAGCCCGAGATCACGACGGACGAGTCGGCGTTCCGGCCGGCGCCCGAGCAGGTCACGTGGGAGACCGTCGCCAGCGGCACGCAGGCCACCGGCGTGCAGGACCAGCGCTTCGAGATCATCGCGAGCCAGCAGCAGCTCGTCTCGTTCTGGACGCGGGCGCACGCCAGCCAGCTCCAGCCGCCGCCGCTGCCAGACGCCGACTTCCGGCGCGAGACGCTCGTCGCGATCTTCATGGGCCAAAGGCCGACGGGCGGCCACGCCGTCGAGGTGCGCCGCGTCTCCGACGAGCGCGGCGAGCTCTACCTCGACGTCGCGTTCGTCGCGCCCGCGGCCGGCGCGATGACGACGCAGGCGGTCACCAGCCCGTGGACCCTGGTGCGGGTGCTGCGCGGCGGCTACCCCGTCGCCTGGATCAGGGACGCCAGTGACGGCACGCTCGTGGGGGTCGCGCGCCGCACCGAGTGAGCGGCGGCGTCGAGCGCGCGGCCGGGCTCCGCGCCTCGTGAGGGGCCGCGCCGCGTCGGCGCAGGGCTGACCTGGCGACGGCCGCGGGGGCCGCCGGCGCGCTGCCCGGCCGGCGGCGGGCCCGGGCCTCAGGTCAGCTCGTAGGGGATGAACAGGCGCCGGTACTCGTCGTTCGCGTACCGGTCGGTCATGCCCGAGAGGTAGTCGACGAGGGCGCGCTCGATGCCGTCCGTCTCCGCCTGTTGCTGGACCTCGGGCGGCAGCATCTCGGCGGTGTCGCAGTAGGCGTCGTAGAGCTTCTCCAGGATGTGGTGCGCCTTGCGCGAGGCGCGGATCAGGCGGTAGTGGAAGTAGAAGTTCGCGTATAGGAACGACTTCAGCTCCTTCAGGCGCGTTGCCATCGCCTCCGACGGCCCCAGGAGCTTCGTCTCGTGGGCGCGCACGTCCGCCAGGGTCTCCACCCCCGCGTCGCGCAGGCGCGCGTCCGTGGCGGTCACGACGTCGGTGATGACGTCGCCGAGGAGCTCGCGCTGCAGCGTGTAGCGGTCGTACTTCGTGAACCCGTCGGGGTCCATGCCGAGGCGCTTCATCAGCTCGCCCACCAGGGGGACCTCGTAGATCTGCCGCGGCGTGAGGTGCCCCGAGCGGAGACCGTCGTCGAGGTCGTGGGCGTTGTACGCGACCTCGTCGGCGACGTTCACGACCTGCGCCTCCAAGGAGGGCTGGGCGTCGGGCTCCCAGTCGGGGTCGGGGACGTCGTACTCGGTCTCGTGCTTCATGATCCCCTCGAGCGTCTCCCAGGTAAGGTTCAGCCCCGGGAAGCCGGGGTAGCGCTTCTCCAGCTGCGTGACGATGCGCAGGCTCTGCCGGTTGTGGTCGAAGCCCCCGGCGTGCTTCGTGAGCTGGTCGAGGGCCCGCTCGCCCGAGTGGCCGAACGGCGGGTGCCCGAGGTCGTGGGCGAGCGCGATCGTCTCGGCGAGGTCCTCGTTCAGCCCCAGGGCGCGCGCGATGCTCGTCGCGACCTGGGCGACCTCGAGCGTGTGGGTCAGGCGGGTCCGGTAGTAGTCGCCCTCGAAGTTCACGAAGACCTGCGTCTTGTACTCCAGCCGGCGGAACGCGCTGGTGTGGAGCACGCGGTCGCGGTCCTTCTGGAACGCGGTCCGGTGGGCGCTCTCGCTCTCGGGGTAGACGCGTCCGCGCGACTCGGCGGCGAGGCAGGCGTACGGCGCCAGCGTCTCGCGTTCGCTCTGCTCGAGCTGCTCCCTGGTCACCAGCATGACGGCTGGTATGGTACCACCGCATGGACCTCGGCCACGCCCTGGACGTGTGCCTCGGCGCCGTCCACGACGCCGGTCGCCTCACCCTGGGCTACTTCGCGCGGGGCGTCGGCGCCCGCCTCAAGGACGACATGACCCCCGTCACCGAGGCCGACGAGGCGGCCGAGGAGCTGATCCGCGCCCGCCTGCGGGCGGCGTTCCCCGACCACGGCGTCGTGGGCGAGGAGCACGGCGTCACGAACGCCGGCGCGGAGGCCCGCTGGTACATCGACCCGATCGACGGCACGAAGTCGTTCGTCAGGGGCGTGCCCCTCTACGCCGTGCTGCTCGCGCTCGAGGTGGCAGGCGAGGTCGTCGTGGGCGCGGCCGCGTTCCCGGCGCTGGGCGAGACCCTCTACGCGGCCAAGGGCCGGGGCGCCTACCTCAACGGTCGGCGCGTGCGCGTGAGGGACACGGCGCGGCTGGAGGAGGCGTTCGTCGCCTTCACCGACGCCCGCTCGTTCGAGGCCGCCGGCATGGGCGGGGCGTGGCGTCGCCTGACGGCGCGCGCCTACCACCGTCCCGGCTGGGGCGACGCCTACGGGCACGCCTGCGTGGCCGCGGGCCGCGCCGAGGTCATGATCGACCCCGTCCTGGCGCCCCACGACGCGGGGCCGTTCGGCGTCATCCTCCCCGAGGCCGGCGGCTGGTTCGGCGACGTGCGCGGCCGGCCCGGCATCCACGGCGGCTCGGGCGTCTCGTGCACGCGCGCGCTCCTGCCACAGGTGATGGCCGCGCTGAACGCCCCCGACGACGACGCGGCGGTATCCTGACCCGCGTGGAGCTGACCCTCAGGCGCAGCACCCCGACCACGTGGGTCGGCAGCGTGCCCATCGGCAGCGGGCACCCGGTCGTGGTGCAGAGCATGACGAACACCGACACGGCCGACGCCGCCGCGACCGCGCGGCAGGTCTACGACCTGTGGCGGGCCGGCAGCGAGATCGTGCGCGTGACCGTCAACGACGACGCCGCCGCGCGCGCGGTGCCCGAGGTCAGGCAGCGGCTGCGCGACATGGGCGCCGACGTGCCGCTCGTCGGCGACTTCCACTTCAACGGCCACAAGCTGCTCACCGCCCACCCCGCCATGGCCGCGGCGCTCGACAAGTACCGCGTCAACCCCGGCAACGTCGGACCGAGGCGGCGCCACGACGAGAACTTCGCGGCGATCGTCGACGTCGCGCTGTACCACGGCAAGCCCGTGCGCATCGGGGTGAACTGGGGCTCGCTCGACCAGGAGCTCCTCACGGCCATGATGGACGAGAACGCGCGCCGGCCCGACCCGCTGGACGCGCGCGAGGTCCTGATCGAGGCCATGCTCAGGAGCGCCCTCGACTCGGCGGCGCTGGCGGAGGAGCGCGGCCTGCCGCACGACCGCATCGTGATCAGCGCCAAGGTCTCGGGCGTCCGCGACCTGTGGGACGTCTACCGTCGCCTGGCCGCGCGCTGCGACTACCCGCTGCACCTCGGCCTCACCGAGGCCGGGATGGGGGCCCGCGGCGCCGTCCACAGCACCGCCGCCCTGGTCCCCCTGCTCGCCGACGGCATCGGCGACACGATCCGCGTCTCGCTCACGCCCGACCCCGGCGCGCCGCGCGAGCGTGAGGTCGAGGTCGCGCAGGAGGTGCTGCAGGCGCTCGGCCTCAGGCGGTACGCGCCGAGCGTTACGGCCTGCCCGGGCTGCGGCCGCACGACGAGCACCCTGTTCCAGGAGCTGGCGCGCGACGTGGACGCCTACCTGAAGGCGCAGATGCCCGTGTGGCGCGAGCGCTACCCGGGCGCCGAGGAGCTACGCGTGGCCGTCATGGGCTGCGTCGTGAACGGGCCGGGGGAGTCGAAGCACGCCGACATCGGCATCAGCCTGCCTGGCACCGGCGAGTCGCCGCGGGCGCCCGTCTACCAGGACGGCCGCCTCGTCGCCACGCTGCAGGGGGACGACATCGCCGCGCGCTTCACGGCGATGGTCGCGGAGTACGTCGCCAGGCGCTTCGGACGGGGCGAGGCGGACGCCGCCGCGACGCCGGCCGAGAGGACCGCGGAGGCGGCGGGGTGAAGGTCTACACGCGCACGGGGGACGACGGCACCACCGGGCTCTTCGGGGGCGGCCGCGTGCCGAAGGACGACCCGCGGGTGAGGGCCTACGGCGCGGTCGACGAGGCGAACTCGGCGCTGGGCCTGGCGCGCGCGGCGCTGCGGGCCGAGCCGGAGGGCTCGCCGCTGCGCGCCCTCGACGCCGACCTCCAGGCCCTGCAGTCGCTGCTCTTCGACCTCGGCGCCGACCTCGCCACGCCGTTGGGCGCGAAGACCCGCTCGTACGTCACGCCCGTCGACGCCGCCGACGTCGCGCGCCTCGAGGACCTCATCGACGCCTACGCGGCGGAGCTGCCGCCGCTGACGAGCTTCGTGCTGCCGGCCGGCACGCCCGCGGCCGCGGCGCTGCACCTGGCGCGGGCGGTGGTGCGCCGCGCCGAGCGCGACACGCTCACGCTCAGCCGCCACGCCGACGTGAACCCGCAGGCGCTGGTCGTGCTCAACCGCGCCTCGGACCTCCTCTTCACCCTCGCGCGGGTCGCGAACCTGCGCGCGGGCGCCGAGGAGGTCGCGTGGACCGCGCGGCGCTAGGGGGAGGCGGCGGCGCGGCCGCCCCCGCCGCCGGCGGCGCCCGCGCCTGAGCGCGCGCCGGAGGGACCGCCGGCGGGCGACCCGGCGCCGGAGGAGCCGCCGGCGCGCGACGCCGCCTCGCGGGCGGCGACGAGGCCGCGGCACAGCTCGGCAGGCAGCGTGGGCCCCTCGTAGACGAACGCCGTGTAGACCTGCACCAGCGTCGCCCCGGCCGCCAGCCTGTCGGCGACGTCGCGCGCGTCCCACACGCCGCCCACCGACACGACGGGCAGCGACGTCGACGCGGCCAGCGCCTCGAGCGCGGCCCTGGCCAGCGGCGCCAGCGGACGGCCAGAGAGGCCGCCCGCCTCGGCGCCCTGCGGGGAGCGCAGCGCCGGCCGCGACGTCGTCGTGTTCGTGGCCACGATGCCGGCAGCGCCCTCGTCCTCGGCGGCGCGGGCGGCCGCGACGAGGTCCTCCGGCCCCAGGTCGGGGGCGAGCTTCACGAGCACGGGCCTCTCGCCGCGCTCCGCCGCGACGCGCCGCGCCGCGCCCATGACCGCGCGCAGGGGGCCCGCGGCCTGCAGCCCGCGCAGGCCCGGCGTGTTCGGCGAGGAGACGTTGAGCACGAGGTAGTCGGCGACGTCCCAGACGGCGTGCAGGGCGCGCCGGTAGTCCTCGGGCGCGTCCTCGGCCGCGGCGGCGCGAGACTTCCCGACGTTCACCCCGACCGGGGGCAGCCAGCCGCCGTGGGCGGCGCGAGCCTCGCGGAGGCGGGCAGCCAAGGCGTCGGCGCCGCGGTTGTTGAAGCCCATGCGGTTCACGAGCGCCGCGTCCTCCGGCAGCCGGAAGAGGCGCGGCTTGGGGTTGCCCGGCTGCGGGAGCGCCGTGACCGTGCCCACCTCCACGGAGCCGAACCCCAGGGCGGCGAGGGCCGGCACGGCGACGCCGTCCTTGTCGAGGCCGGCGGCGAGGCCGACGGGGTTCGGGAAGCTGAGGCCGAACGCCTCGACCCTCAGCGAGGCGTCGCGCGTGCCGCGGCCGATGGCCTGCAGCGCCCGCAGCGCGAGGCGCGAGCGCGAGGCGAGCGCCAGGCCCGCGAGGGCGAGCTCGTGGGCGCGCTCGGGGTCGAGGCGGAACAGCGCGGGGCGCAGGCGCCGGTAGAGGCTCACGCGCTCAGCCGCGGCGGGGGCGGGTGGGGCGGATCTCGACCTTGCTGGGGAGCGTGCGGTGGGGCATGCGGTAGAGGTAGAGGACCGTGGCGGCGATGTCCTCGGGCTGGACCTTCCAGGCGTCGGCCTCGGTGACCTCGCGGTCGTTGAAGCCCGTGGCCACCGAGCCGGGCAAGATGGTGCTGACGCGGACGCCGCGCTCGCGCAGGTCGAGCATCGCGGCCTGCGTGAAGCCGACGAGGCCGAACTTGCTGGCGTTGTAGGCGGCGCCGCCGGCGAAGAAGTTCACCCCCGCCAGGCTGCCGATCGTGACGATCATGCCGCGGGTACGCTCCAGGGCGGGCACCGTGGCCTTGAACCCGTAGAAGACGCCCGTGAGGTTCGTGTCGATGACGCGCGACCACTGCTCCGGCGCGAGCGCGTCGACCGGCGCGAACACGCCGATGCCGGCGTTCGCCACGAACAGGTCGAGGCGCCCGAACTCGGCCAGCACGCGCTCCACCGCCGCCTCCTGGGCGGGGAGGTCCCTGACGTCGAAGGGCACGCCGAGCACGCGGCCCGGGTGCTCGCGGCCCAGCCGCTCGGCGGCCGCCGCGAGCCGCTCGCCGTCCCGCGCGTTGAGCGCCACGGCCATGCCCTCGCGGAGGAGGGCCTCGGCGACCGCGAGCCCGATGCCCCGGCTCGCGCCGGTGACGAGAGCGACCTCGGTCGCGCCGTTGTCGGTGCTGCCTGTCGGCATGCCGGAGGCTATCACGCCCCTGTTAGACTCGCCCACGTGCTGCTGCGCCTGACGCTGATCCGGCACGCTCTCACCGACTGGAACGCGTCCGGGCGCTTCCAGGGCGCCGCCGACGTGGCGCTGAACAGCGAGGGCCGGGACCAGGCCCGGCGTCTGGCCGCCTACGTGGCGCGGCTGGAGCCCGAGGCGGTCGTCTACTCGAGCCCGCTGAAGCGCGCCGTCGAGACCGCCGCCATCGCGTTCCCGGGCCGCGAGCTGCGCCTCGACGCCCGCCTGAAGGAGATCGACTTCGGCGAGTTCGAGGGCAAGACCCAGGCCGAGAACGAGCTGCACCCCGGCTGGGCGACGTGGTTCGGGGACCCCTACCAGCTGCCCGCCCCCGGCGGCGAGTCGTACGCGATGCTGCGCGCGCGCGCGGTCGCGTGGATGGAGGAGGTCGTGGCCGCCGGGCCCGACCACGTGGTGGCCGTGACGCACTCGGGCACGATCCAGATGCTGCTGGCGCACGTGCTCGGCGTCGAGAAGGTGCGCTGGCGCAAGCGCATCTACCTGCGTCACGCCAGCGTCAGCCGGGTCCTCTTCCGCGGCGACGAGGTGCTGGTCGAGCGCGTCAACGACACCCGCCACCTGGCCCTGGAGGGCGGCGACCCCTTCCTCGACTGACGCCTGGCGCCTAGGCCGCCCGACCGCGGCGGGCGGCCTGCACCGCCAGCACGAGGGCGGCGCCCGCGACGGCGCCGACGGCGAGCTCACGCCAGTTCCTGAGGAACAGCCCCCAGGCCCCCCGCAGCGCGCTGCCGGCGCCGACGTTTACCCGGAGGACGCGGAACAGCTCGTCGCGAGCGGCGCGCGCCTGCTCCTCGGTCAGCCCGAGGTTGGGCATCTGCCGCGTCGGGTCGTCGAACCGGGGCTCGAGGAGCATGTGGTACAGCCACGCGTGCGTGCGGCGCCGGCCCGAGGCGGACAGCACCTCGGCCCGCGCCTGGTTCAGGTGCGCGAACGGGTCGTTCGGGTCCGCCATCATAGCGCGCAGCCGGTCCTCGTAGGGGCGTGAGTTCAGGTGCTCGGTGATGCGGTAGTTGAACCCGAACTGGTCGAGGACGGGCCCGATCCCGCCGCCGGCGCCGGCCACCTCGTGGCAGCCGGTGCAGCCGAGCTCGCTCAGCATTGGCACGCGGACGCGCTGCGT
>DATGNP010000343.1:0-2173 GCA_035306665.1 Trueperaceae bacterium | reverse complement strand
ATCTGGCCGTGCGCCACGCCGATGCGCGCCTCGGGCACGAGCTGGGACAGCGTGCGCGCCCGCAGGCTCATCGACCCGACGCGGTCGTGGATGTAGAACACCTTGCCGCCGCGCTCCATCTCGAACAGCACCGCGTCGCGCACGGTGAGCGGGTCGTAGGGCTGTAGAACGGTCTGTATGGGCTTGCGACCCTGCGGCGGGGTGAGGATCTGGCTGACGTCCCGCAGGCCCACCAGGCTCATGTAGAGCGTGCGCGGGATCGGCGTGGCCGACAGCGACAGGACGTCGACGTCGGCCTTGAGGCTCTTCAGGCGCTCCTTCTGCCCCACGCCGAAGCGGTGCTCCTCGTCCACGACGAGGAGCCCGAGGCGCTTGTAGGCCACGCCGTCGGCCAGCAGCCGGTGCGTGCCGACGACGATGTCCACGCTGCCGCTCTTCAGGCCCTCGATGACGTCCCTGGCCTGCCTGTCTGGCGTGAAGCGCGAGAGCATCTCGACGCGCACCGGCAGACCCGCGAAGCGCTCCCTGAACGTGTCGAAGTGCTGCTTCGCCAGGACCGTCGTGGGCACGAGCATCGCGACCTGGTAGCCGTGCCCGACGACGCGGTGCGCGGCGCGTATCGCGACCTCGGTCTTGCCGAAGCCGACGTCGCCCGAGATCAGGCGGTCCATCGGCACCTCGCGCCCTAGGTCGGCGAAGACGTCCTCGACGGCCTTGGCCTGGTCCGGCGTCAGCTCGAAGCCGAAGTTCCTCTCGATGAGCGGGTCCCAGTCGGGCAGCGGCGGGAACGCCGTGCCCTTCGAGACCTGCCGCTTGGCGTAGGCCTTGATGAGCTCGGCCGCCAGCTCGGACGCGTTGACGCGCGCCTTCTCGCGCGCCCGCGCCCACTCGTTCGTGCCCAGGGTCGACAGGCGCGGCGGGTCGTCCGTGGTGCCGGGGTGCCGGCGCACCAGCGGGAGCTGCTCGACGGGCAGGTAGAGCTTGCCCTCGCCGGCGTACTGGAGCAGCAGGTAGTCGCGCGTGACGCCCACCACCTGCCGCGGCTCCAGGCCGAGGAAGCGGCCGATGCCGTGGTCGGGGTGGATCAGGTAGTCGCCCACGGTGAGCTGGGAGGCGTCGTGGACGGCCTTGCCGGGCAGCCGCTTGAGGCGGCGGCCGCCCTGGTAGCCGTAGAGCAGCTCCTCGCTGAGCACGACCTCGCGGCGCTCCGGGTCGCGGTAGCCGCCCTGCGCGCCCTTCGCGATCAGCAGCGACACCTGGCCCGGCCGGTCGCCCACCTCGTTGCGCCAGTGCGACTCCTGCTCGTCCAGGACCTTCTCGCGCAGGTAGCGCCCGGTGCGCTCGAAGCGCAGGAGCAGGTGCACCGAGTAGCCGTCGCGCAGCCACATGTGGACGTCCTGCGCGAACGCCGTCAGCTTGCCGCGGTAGTAGCCGAGCGGCTCGAGCGGCGCGCCGGCGCGCTCCAGGTCGAGGGGGTCGCGGCCGAAGCTCACGACCTCCCGCCCCGCCAGGTAGCCCCACAGCCAGGCCGTGCCGAGGACCTCAGTCGCGGCGGCCCCTCCGGTGTCGCCTGACGGCGGCTGGTCGTCGTCGGGCGCGCTCCCCGGCCCCTCGTCGCCACGCCGCGGCGCGCCGTCCCCCGCGGCCCCTCGCCCGCCGCGCGTCTCGGCCGCTTCGTCGGGTACCGCGCCGGGCATCAGCTCGGGCGCGTCGAGGAACACGACCCCGGGCAGGTGCTCGAGGAGCCTGGTGGTCCACGTCGACCTGTCGTACTCGGCGAGCGACACGGGGGCCAGCACGTGGGAGGACCTGGGCTCACCGGCCAACGTGAGCGCCTCGAGCTCGTCGCCGAAGAACTCGAGGCGGAGCGCGCCGTCGGCGTCGTCGGCGGAGAGGTGCACCGTCACGGTGTCGCCCCGCACGGTGAAGCCGGGCAGGGCGTCGCGCTCGAAGCCGAGCCTCACCAGGGAGGCGAGCAGGTCGTCGCGGTGGTAGTCGCGCCCCGCCTCGAGCCGCAGCGCCAGCGCGCGCGGGTCGGCGGGCACGGGGCTGAGCGCCCGGTCGAGGCTGACGACGACCTTCTCCCTCAGCTCGTGCCAGTCGGCCGGGCCGGGCTCGACGGTGACGTCGGCGCCGAAGACCCTGGCGTCGGCGAACAGCGGCAGGCGGTCGG
>DATGNP010000342.1:0-3473 GCA_035306665.1 Trueperaceae bacterium | reverse complement strand
CACTCGTGGTTCGTGCTCAAGTACCTCCTCGGCTACCCGAGCGTGCGCAACTACGACGGGTCGTGGACCGAGTGGGGGAACATGGTCGGCGTGCCCATCAAGCAGGGCCCGGAGCGCTGAGCCCACCAGCTACCGGCGCGGGCCGGCGCCGGCCTCGAGCGCGAGGGGAGGCCCCGCGGTGGTCCGCGGGGCCTCTCTCGTCGTCGTTGGCGCTCCTGCCGCCGCGGCCGGCGGCCTCGCGGCCGGACGGTGGGGTCACGGCCGCGGGGCCGGCTGCCCGCGCCGGCGCCTCGCGCCGCCGGCGCCGACGGCCCGTCTCAGGCGACCGGCGCGGCCTCCGCCCTCGCGGCGTCCTGGCCCCGGCCGAGCACCGCCGTGACCGCGTGCTCGATGATGGTCAGGCCCTCCTCGAGCTCGGCGTCGGAGAGGTTCAGGGGCGGCAGCAGGCGGATGACGTTGCCGTACGAGCCCGTCGGCAGCAGGATCAGACCGGCGTCGCGGGCGAAGGCCACGATCCGCTCGACGCTGTCGTGGTCGGGCGTGACGCCGTCATCGCCGACGAACTCGAGAGCGATCATGGCGCCCTTGCCGCGGACGTCGCCGATGCCGGGGAAGCGGCGCTGCAGCTCCGCGAAACGCGCCGTGGACTTGCGGCCGATCTCGGCCGCGCGCTCCAGCAGGCCCTCCTCCTCGATCACGTCGAGCGTCGCGAGCGCGGCCGCGACCGAGAGCGGGTTGCCGCCGAACGTCGTGCCGAGCTGCCCCGGCTTCACCTGGTCCATGATCGCGGCCTTGCCGACGACGGCCGACAGCGGGTGGCCGGAGGAGAGCGCCTTGGCCGAGGTGACGAGGTCGGGCTCGAGGTCGTGGTGCTCGACGGCCCACATCCTGCCGGTGCGGCCGATGCCCGCCTGGACCTCGTCGTCGACCCACAGGGCGCCGATCTCCGAGGCGAACTCGCGCAGGCCCTTGAGGAAGCTCGCCGGGGCCGGGATGAACCCGCCCTCGCCGGCGATCGGCTCGATGACGAACGCGGCGACCTCGCTGGCGCCGATCGTCACCTCCACCAGGTCCTTGAGCACGGCGAGCGCCTTCTCGCCCGTCTCCTCCTCGGTGGCCGCGCCCCAGGGGTTGCGGAAGTGGTACGGGTACGGCGCCCGGTAGACCTCGGCGGCGCGCAGGCCGAAGCCGGCCTTGTACGGCTTGGCCTTGCCGGTCAGCGAGAACGCCATGTAGGTGCGGCCGTGGAACGCGTGCGTGAAGGCCACGATGCCGTTGCGGCCGGTCACGGTGCGGGCGATCTTCACCGCGTTCTCCACCGCCTCGGCGCCGGAGTTCGCCAGGAACGTCTTCTTGGGCGTGTCGCCGGGCGCGAGCGCGTTGAGGCGCTCGGCCAGCTCGATGTAGCTGGGGTGCATGCCCACCGCGAAGCACAGGTGCTGGAACTCCTCGGCCTGGCGCTTGACGGCCTCCACGACCCGCGGGTGGGAGTGCCCGACGTTCATGACCGCGATGCCGGTCGAGAAGTCGAGGTAGCGCTTGCCCTCTACGTCCCAGACGTACGAGCCCCGGCCCTTCACGGGGTGGAACGGGTGGACGCTCGTCGCACCCGGTGTGACGGCCGCCGCCCGCCGCTGTCTGAGCTGCTCGTTGGTCATCTCAAGCCTCCTCTCGCGGTGGCGGTCCTGGGCTGTCGCTTCCGGTTCGTAACGGAAACTGTCATAGCGCCAAGGAATCGAACGCCATCACGCTTCCCTACGCGATGAATCGTAGCACGGGGCCCCGTCCGCGGCCGCCGCGTCCGCCGTCCCTGGACGCGGTCGCGGTTCGCCCGCCGGCGCGGCGCCGCGCGCGCGGGAGCGCGGCGGCCCACGTACGATCCCGGTGTGGATACGGACCGCGTCCACGTCGTCGCCGAGGGGCCGGCCTGGCACGAGCGGGCGGTGGCCGTGGCAGCGTCGCTGGGCGCGCGCGGTCCCGTGGCGGCCGACGACGTCCCGCCCGGCGACCTGGCGCTCGTCGTCGGGCCCGACGGCCTGGGCCTCAGGCTGGGCGACGGGCCCCGCGTCGCGGCCGCGGCCGAGGCGCTGCGGCGACCACGGCGGCAGGTGCCCGACCCGCTGTGGCGCGCCGTGCTGGCCGGCGCCGAGGCCGTCGTCGACGCCACCGCCGGCCTCGGCGCCGACGGCTTCCACCTCGCCGCCCGCGGCGCCCGCGTCACGCTCATCGAGCGCTCGCCTCTGCTGGCCGCGCTGCTCGCCGACGCCCTGTCCCGGGCCCGCGCCGGCGAGCTCGGTCCCGACGCGGCGGCGGCCGCGGACCGCGTGGAGCTCGTCGCGGCAGACGCCCGCGACGCGCTCGCCGGGGGAGGCCTGCCCGCGGAGCGCCGCGGCGTCGTCTACCTCGACCCGATGTTCGCCGCGCGCGGCGGCAGCGCGCTGCCGCCCAAGGGCATGGCGCTCCTGCGCGCGGTCCTCGGTCCCGACGACGAGGACGGCGCCGAGCTGCTGGCCGTCGCGCGCCGGGCGGCGACGCGCCGGGTCGTCGTCAAGCGGCACCTCCGCGCCGGGCCGCTCGGCGGCGTCCCTCCCAGTGGCTCCCTGCGGGGGCGGACGGTCAGGTTCGACGTCTACGCGCCGCTATGATGCCGGCGCGGGAGGTGGCATGACCGAGGGAGACGGGCCCGCGACGCGCCGCGTCGCGGTGGTGGGAGCGGGGCTCATGGGCAGCGGCATCGCGGCCGTGCTCGTCGCCGCGGGGTTCGACGTCGACCTGTACGACACTGCGGCGGCGGCGCTGGACCGGGCGCGGGCGCGGGTCGCGAAGCACGCCGGCGAGCGGGCGGCAGCGCTCGCGACCCACGACGACCTCGAGACCGCGGTGGCCGCCGCCGACCTGGTGATCGAGGCCGTCCCCGAGGTCATGGAGCTCAAGCGCGAGGTGTTCGCGCGCGTCGACGCCGCTGCCCCCGCGGCGGCCTACCTGGCGACGAACACGAGCGAGCTGTCGGTCACGGCCGTCGCGGCCGCGACCTCGCGGCCGGAGCGCGTCGTCGGCATGCACTGGTTCAACCCGCCGGAGCGGATGCGTCTCGTGGAGATGGTGAGGGGCGTCCGCAGTTCGCCGGAGGCCCTGGCGGCCGTCGCGAGCGTGGCGGAGGCGTGCGGGAAGACCGTCGTCACCGTCGAGGACAGGCAGGGCTTCGTCACCACGCGCGTGGTCGCGGCCGTGCTGCTCGAGGGCGCGCGGCTCCTGGAGGAGGGCGTCGCGAGCCGCGAGGACATCGACACGGCCGTGAAGCTGGGCCTGAACCACCCCATGGGCCCGCTCGAGCTCGCCGACTACATCGGGCTCGACACGGTCCTGCTGATCGCCGACGCGATGGCCGCGGCCTACGGCGACAGGTTCAGGGCGCCGCAGACCCTCAGGAAGCTCGTCGAGGCCGGCCGGCTGGGGAGGAAGTCGGGCGGCGG
>DATGNP010000341.1:0-10968 GCA_035306665.1 Trueperaceae bacterium | reverse complement strand
GGTCTGCACCGGGGCTACGAACGTCTGCGGGCTCGGCTCGCCGAGCCGGAGGGGCGTGCGCTGCCTCAGCCCGTAGACGGAGTAGAGCAGCAGCGCCAGCACGAGCGCGAGAGCCGCGGCCAGGAGCCAGGAGCCCTTGCCGGGACGCGTGTTCCTGTCAGGTGTGCTGTTCATAGGCCAGGATGATCTGCGCCACCAGCGGGTGACGCACGACGTCGGCCTTGCTGAACTCGATGAAGCTGATCCCCTCGATGTCCCTGAGTATGGACTGCGCGACCTTCAGGCCGCTCTGCACCGACCCCGGCAGGTCCACCTGGGTGGTGTCGCCGGTGACCACGACCTTGCTGTTGAAGCCCATGCGCGTGAGGAACATCTTCATCTGCTCGGGCGTCGTGTTCTGCGCCTCGTCGAGGATGATGAAGGCGTCGTTGAGCGTGCGGCCGCGCATGAACGCCAGCGGCGCGACCTCGATCGTGCCCTGCTCGAGCAGCCGCTCGACGCGGTCGGCGGGCAGCATGTCGTAGAGGGCGTCGTAGAGGGGCCGCAGGTACGGGTCGATCTTGGCCTGCAGGTCGCCGGGCAGGAAGCCCAGCCGCTCGCCGGCCTCCACGGCGGGACGCGTGAGGATGATGCGCTTGACGCGGTTCGCGGTGAGCGCCTCGACGGCCATGGCCACGGCGAGGTAGGTCTTGCCGGTCCCGGCCGGCCCCAGCCCGAACGTGATGGGGTTCGCGGCGATCGCCGCGACGTACCGCCGCTGGCCGGCGGTCTTCGGCCTGGCGCGGCCGGGCAGCCGCGGGCCTTCGCCGCGCGGGGCGTCGTGCTCGCCGTTCGTGGCCGCGCCCTCGGGCCGGTCGAACGCGCCGAACTCGATCTCGGCCAAGCTGACCTCCGAGCCGCTGCGGATCGCGTCGAGCAGGCTGCGGAACGTCGCGGCGGCCTCCTCGACGTCGGGCTCCTCGCCCACGAGCTTGAGCTCGTCGCCGCGGGCCACGACCTTGGCCCGCAGCTTGGACCGTAGCAGCTTCAGGTTCTCGTCGTTCTTGCCGTAGAGCGAGAGGGCCTCCTGCGGGCTCCTCAGCTTCAGGGTCAGTGACGTCGCTATCTTCCCCTCCAGTGCCGGAGCGCACGCGGCGGGCTCAGCACCTCGTGCCAGACGAGGCCGGCGAGGACGCTGTCCCTGTCCGTGCGCAGCAGACCGGCGCGGCTGATTCTAGCCTTGGCCCCACCCGCGGCCGGTCGCCCGTCGTCACGGCGCTCGCGGCCACCGATCTCGGCCTCCGCCTTGGCTCGGAGCCTCTCGCGCCGCGAGGGCGAGACGGAGGGGGTCACCGTCGGCTGGGCCCGCGCGGCGGCCCCCTCGCGGCCGAGCAGGTCGGAGCGCGAGCGGGTCGTGCCCACGCCCTCGCGACCCGCCAGGCCTTCCCGCCCGAGCGTCCCGCCCGTCGGCCGCGGCTGCGCCGGGGCGGCGCCCTCGCGCCCGATCACGTAGCCGCCCGTGGGGAACGGCTCGGGCATGGCGCCCTCCGGCCCGATGACGTAGCGCTCGGCGGCCGGACGCGCGCGCTCCGCGGCCGCCGCGCCGTCGGCACCCCGCCCCGCGCCCTCCGGTCCCAGGGAGCCCGATGAGCCCCTGCCCAGGTCGCTCAAGCGCCTCTCGGAGCCGCTCACGAGCGACCCCTCGAACGGATCGCTCGTCACCAGACCCCTCGGCTGGGTGGTGCTCGCCTGGGGTCGGCCGGCGCCTAGCGCCCGGCCGCGCTCGTCCTCGCGGCGCTGAGCCTCCTCGACGCGGCGCCTTATCTCGGCCAGCGTGACGGACGGCTCGTCGCGGGAGGCGCCGGCCTGGCCGGGCGCTCCTGTCGCCTGGCCGCGTCCCTGGCCCGGCCCCGTGCGACCCCGTCCCTGGCCGCGCCGGCCCGCGCCGCTGAAGAGCGGCAGGACGACGAAGACGATGAAGAACAGGATGCCGAGGATCGTGTCCAGGTCCACGACCTCAGGCGCCGTCCTCTTCGCCGGCGGCGCGGGCGATGTTGCCGCGCATGGTCGTGTCGGACTGGATGTTCTGGAGCTGGTAGTAGTCCATCACGCCGATGTTGCCGCTCCGGAACGCCTCGGCGATCGCCAGCGGCACCTCCGCCTCGGCCTCCACCACCTTGGCGCGCATCGCCTCGACGCGGGCGCTGTTCTCCTGCTCCTCGGCCACGGCCATGGCGCGGCGCTCCTCGGCCTTGGCCTGCGCGACGCGCTTGTCGGCCTCGGCCTGGTCGGTCTGCAGCTGAGCGCCGATGTTGCGGCCGACGTTGACGTCGGCGATGTCGATGGAGAGGATCTCGAAGGCAGTGCCCGAGTCGAGGCCCTTGGCCAGGACCGTCTTCGAGATGATGTCCGGGTTCTCGAGCACGCCCTTGTGGGACTGAGTCGAGCCGATGGAGGAGACGACGCCCTCGCCGACGCGCGCGATGATCGTCTCCTCGCCGGCGCCGCCCACGAGCCGCTCGAGGTTCGCGCGCACCGTGATGCGGGCCGTGGCGATCAGCTCGATGCCGTCCTTGGCGACGGCCGAGATGTTGGGCGTCTGGATCACGCGCGGGTTCACGGACACGCGCACGGCGTCGAGGACGTCGCGGCCGGCGAGGTCGATGGCGGCCGCCCGGTCGAACGGGAGCGCGATGCGCGCCTTGTCGGCGGCGATCAGTGCGTCGACGACCCTGTCGACGTTGCCGCCGGCCAGGTAGTGGGCCTCGAGCTGGTTCTGGTTCACCTCGATGCCGGCCTTGTCGGCCTTGATCAGCGGCAGGATGATCTTGTGCGGCGGCACGCGCCGGAGGCGCATGGCGACGAGGCTGGTGAGGCTCACCTTGACGCCGGCGGCGATCGCCGAGATCCACAGCCCGATCGGGATGATCGAGAACAGGATGATGAAGAAGAGGATTACGGCGCCGGCCAGGATGATCAGGGGTACGTCCATCAAGTCTCCTCGCGGCCGCTGTCGGCCGAGTCGTCGCTGGCAGCGAGCCCGTGGGCCTCGCCGCCGGTAGCGCTGGTCGTGGCTGGGGTGGCGTCGTCGACGACCCGCACCGTCACCCGGTTGCCCTCGACGCGCAGGACCTTGATGCGGCTGCCTGCAGGCACGTAGTCGCCCTCGGAGACGACGTCGACGCGCGCCGAGCCGAAGCGGGCGACGCCCGCGGGCCTGAGGTCGGAGAGAGCGGTCCCGACGGCGCCCTGCAGGTCGGGGACGTCCTCGGCGATCACGCTGGGGCCGGCGGGCGTGGCGAGGCGCGTCGAGAGCCGGAAGGCCGACGCCAAGCGGCTGTTCGGCAGCATCCACAGGAGGACGGCCATCAGCACGCCGCCGAACAGCGCGCTGTAGCCGATGACGGTGAGGCTGCCCTCCTCGAAGATGCGCACGACGGCGAAGACGATCGCGGCCAGGCCGATCACGCCCGCCACGCCGAAGCCGGGCAGCACCAGGACCTCGACGGCCAGCAGCACCACACCGAGCACGAGCAGGAGGATGTCGACGGGCCCGGCCGGTGTGGCGATGAACGCCGAGTAGGCGAAGGCGGCGAGCGCGATGACGCCGATCGCGCCGGGCACGCCGAACCCGGGCGAGAAGATCTCGATCAGGAGGCCGCCGATGCCGACGACGAGCAGCACGGCCGCGAGCAGGGGCTGGGAGAGGAAGGCGCCGAGGCGCTCGCCGAACGACGGCTCCAGCCGCTCGACGGGCACGCCGCCGTAGCCGAAGCGGGTGAGCGCGTCGGCGAGGGTGCTGGCCTGCACGTCCGCGATGCCGTGCTCGACGGCCTGCGCGGCCGTCAGCGTGACGAGCTCGCTCGCCGTCGAGAGCCCGGGGATCACTACGCTCTGGTCCACCATGCCCTCGGCGACGGTGGCGTTGCGGCCCCGCGCCTCGGCCACGCTGCGGAACTCGCCGCGGAGCGCCGAGGTGAACTTCTCGTCGACGGGCGCGATGCCCGTGGGCGTCGCGAGGATCGGCAGCGCCGCCCCGATCGACGAGCCAGGCAGCATCGCGAGCCTCTCGGCCGACATCGCGATGAGCGCGCCGGCGCTGAACGCGTTCTGAACGACGGCGATCGTGGGCACCTGCGCCTGATGGAGGATCAGGCCGACGATGTCGCGCATCGCGTCGACGGAGCCGCCCGGCGTGTCGACGTAGAGGACGAGCGCCAGCGGCCTGGCGTCGTTGGCGCGCGCCACGCGGCTCTGCAGGAACGCGGTGGTGGCGGCCGTGATCTCACCCTCGACGGGGACGAGCCACACCTCGTTGAGCACGCCGGCGGGCGCGGGCTGCGCCACGGCGGCCGGGAGCGCGACGAGGCCCAAGAGCGCCAGCGCTGCCGCCAGGGCGCGCCGCGCCGGGGCCAGGGTTCGCATCACGCGGTCAAGATACCACCCCTCGCGTCCCGAACGGACTCCGCGGCTTGCGTCCTGGCGCTCGCCGCAGCGGCCCGTCGGCGCGCCCCGGCACGGCCCGAGCCGTCCCCGAGCACCGCCGGCACGGTGCGCGGGCCTCCCAGGAACGCGCGCCCTTCGGGTATACTCTGTCTTCGGTCGGCCTCCCGGCCGACGGCCGCGAAGCGCGGGGGTATAGCTCAGTCGGTAGAGCGGCGGTCTCCAAAACCGTAGGTCGTGGGTTCGAGTCCTACTGCCCCCGCCACGCAGGCGACGGCGCTCCTCTCCAAGAGGGGCGCCGTCTCGTCATCGGTGAGCGCTGGTCCCCATGACCGGAAGCCCCGCCCGCAGCGTGCTATAAGTGGCCGCATGCAGTCGGGCACCATCGACCTGGAACGCGTGACGTTCACCGAAGCCGGCGCGAAGCGGGCTCGCGAGCTGCTGGCCGGCAGCGGTCTGCAGGGCGGCGCCGTGCGCATCTTCGTGAAGTCGGGCGGCTGCAGCGGCTATCAGTACGGCATGAAGATCGACGACAAGCGCCTCGAGGGCGACCGCGAGTTCGAGTCGAACGGCGTGCAGCTGGTCGTCGACCAGCGCAGCTGGCCGCTCCTCAAGGGCTGCGAGGTCGACTTCGTCGAGAACCTCATGGGCGGCGGCTTCAGCGTGAGGAACCCCAACGCCTCGTCGGAGTGCGGCTGCGGCCACAGCTTCCGCACCGACGGCGCCCCGCCGCCCGCCGACGGCGCCAGCTGCAGCTAGCCGACTCGCTTCTCAGGGAACACGAAGGGCGCGCCGCTCCGGCGCGCCCTTCCTCGTCGGGTGCGAGTACCTCGTAAGGGCCTAGGAGGCCGGCGAGGCGCCGGCGCTCGTCCGGCTAGGCCCCGTCGGCCGGCTCCGGGAAGCGGTAGCGCAGCACGGGCTGCCGCGCCGCCTTCACCTCGTCGAGGCGCCTCACCGGCGTCTCGTAAGGGGCGCCCTTGAGGTAGTCGGGGTCCGCGGCGGCGCGCTCCAGCACCTGCCGCAGAGCCTCGACGTAGGCGTCGAGCGTCTCGAGCGACTCCGTCTCGGTCGGCTCGATCATCATCGCCTCCTTCACCGTGAGGGGGAAGTAGACGGTCATCGGGTGCATGCCGTGGTCGAGAAGGGCCTTGGCGACGTCGAGGGTCTTGAGCCCCTCGGGCGGCTGCGCGACGAACTCGTGCATGTTCACCCTGTCGAACGGCACCCTGAAGCCGAGCTCCTTGAGCCTCACGCGCAGGTAGTTCGCGTTCAGCACGGCGTAGCCGCTGACCTGCCTGAGGCCCTCGCGGCCGAGCGCCCGGATGTAGGTGTAGGCGCGCACGAGGTTGCCGAAGTTCCCGAAGTGGCTGCGCAAGCGCCCGATCGAGCGCGGCCTGTCGACGTCGGCCAAGTACTCCTCGCCGCGCTTGGCGATCACGGGCACGGGCAGGAACTCGGCGAGGTGAGCCTTGACGCCCACGGGGCCCGTGCCGGGGCCGCCGCCGCCGTGCGGCGTCGTGAACGTCTTGTGCAGGTTCAGGTGGACGACGTCGAAGCCCATGTCGCCGGGCCTGACGCGGCCGAGGATCGCGTTGAGGTTCGCGCCGTCGTAGTAGAGGAGGGCGCCGGCCTCGTGCGCGACGCGCGCGAGCTCGAGGATGCGGCGCTCGAACAGGCCCAGGGTGTTGGGGTTCGTCAGCATCACCGCGGCCACGTCCGGGCCAATCGCGGCCTGGAACGCGGCGAGGTCCACCTCGCCCGTGGCGTCGGTCGGGACCTCGCGCACCTCGTAGCCGGCCATCGCCGCCGTCGCGGGGTTCGTGCCGTGCGCGCTGTCCGGCACGAGCACGACGCGCCGCTGCTCGCCCTCGCCGCGCGACTCGTGGTAGGCGCGGATCATCAGCACCCCGGCGAGCTCGCCGTGCGCGCCGGCGGCCGGCTGCAGGCTGAAGGCGTCCATCCCCGTGATCGCGCACAGGTCCGCCTGCAGCTCGTACATCAGCTGCAGCGCGCCTTGAGCGGTCTCCGGCGCCTGGTAGGGGTGGAGGTCCTGGAAGAGGCGCGCCGCCTCCTCGTTGACCTTGGGGTTGTACTTCATCGTGCAGGAGCCGAGGGGGTAGAAGTTGGCGTCGATCGAGAACTGGCGGTGCGCGAGCTGGGTGAAGTGGCGCACGAGGTCGAGCTCGGAGACCTCGGGCAGGCGCGGCGCTTCGGTGCGGAGGTTCTCCTCGCCGAGGGCGGCGGCGACGTCGAACTCGCGCGGCCGCGGCGGCTGGGCGCCGCGGCGTCCCGGCCGGGAGCGCTCGTAGATCAGCGGGAAGTCAGCCACGGGCCACCGCCGGACGCCGCTGCGCCCCGACCTCGTCCAGCGCCGCTACGAGAGCCTCCATGTCGTCGTCGCTGACGCGCTCCGTGGCCGCGAGGACGACGGCGTCCCCGAGCCCGTACTCCGCGGGGACCGGCACGCCGGCGTGCACGCCGCGCCGCGCCAGCGCCGACCTGAGCTCCTCGGCCGGAAGCGCGACGGGCAGGACGAACTCGGCGAAGAAACGCGCGCCGGTGAGCGGGGCGTAGCCGGCCGCCTCCAGCCGCGCGGCGAGCGCGTGCGCCCGCTCGACGCTGCCGAGCGCGACCTCGCGCAGGCCCTCGGGTCCGAGGGCGCCGACGTTCACCGTGGCCATCAGGGCGGTGAGCTGGTGGTTCGTGCAGATGTTCGACTTCGCCTTGCTGCGGCGGATGTGCTGCTCGCGCGCCTGGAGGGTGAGGACGAACGCGCGCCTGCCGTCGACGTCCGTCGTCTCGCCGACGATCCGGCCGGGGAACTGCCGGAGCAGCTCCTCGCGCACGACCATGAACCCGAAGGCGGGCCCGCCGAAGCTGGCCGGGTTGCCGAGGGTCTGGCCGTCGCCGACGGCGACGTCGGCGCCGTACTCCCCGGGAGGGGCGAGCAGCGCCAGCGACAGCGGGTCGACGACCGCGACCATCAGCGCGCCGGCGGCGTGAGCGGCGTCCGTCAGGCGCCGCATGTCCTCGAGGTAGCCGAGGAAGTTGGGCTGCTGCACGATCACGCCGGCGACGTCGTCGCCCAGGTTCGGCTCCGCGGTCGTGAGGGGGGAGAGCTCGGCGACGTCGAGCCGGACGCCCAGCGGGCGCAGGTACGTGGCGATGACCTCGCGAGTCTCGGGGTGCACGCCGCGGCTGACGATCACGCGCTCGCGGCGCGTGTGCCTGACGGCCAGGAGGGCGGCCTCGGCGGCGGCCGAGGCGCCGTCGTACATCGAGGCGTTGCTGACGTCGAGGCCCGTGAGCTCGCACATCATCGTCTGGTACTCGAAGGTCGCCTGGAGGATGCCCTGGGAGACCTCGGGCTGGTACGGCGTGTAGGCCGTGACGAACTCGCTCTGGAGCGCCAGGTGGGGCGTGACGCTGGGGATGAAGTGCCGCCTGACCCCGCCGCCCAGGAAGTCGGGGCCGCGCGTCTCGTTCCTCGCCGCGAGCCGCCTGACGTGGTCGAGCAGGGCCGCCTCGTCCATCCCGGGCGGGAGGTCGACCTCCGGGTCCCTCAGCTCGGCCGGCAGGTCGTCGAACAGCTCGCGAATCGACCCCACGC
The DNA here is from genome assembly GCA_035306665.1 of Trueperaceae bacterium. GTDB lineage: Bacteria > Deinococcota > Deinococci > Deinococcales > Trueperaceae > DASRWD01. The sequence goes on along the minus strand of DATGNP010000341.1, from coordinate 2,936 downwards.
CGATCGTCTCCAGCGCCCGGCGCTCGTCCTCGGGCGTGTGGGGGTGGTAGCGCACGCTTAGCCCTCGTCCAGCGTCGCGGCGTACCCCTGGGCGTCGAGGAGCTCGTCGTACTCGGCCTCGTTCGACGGCGCGATGGCGAACAGCCAGCCGTCCTCGTAGGGGCTCTCGTTGATGGTCTCGGGCTTGGCGTCGAGCGCGTCGTTCACGGCCACGACCTCGCCGCTGACGGGAGCGTAGATGTCCGACGCAGTCTTCACCGACTCGATCACGGCCAGCGTGTCGCCCTTGACCACCTTGCGGCCGACCTCGGGGAGCTCGACGAAGACGACGTCGCCGAGCTGGTCCTGGGCGAAGTCGGTGATGCCGACGACGACCGTGCCGTCGTCGTCCTTGCGCGCCCACTCGTGGGTCGCGGCGTAGCGAAGGCTCTCTGGCGTGCTCATGCTGCTGCTCCTCCAAGCGGCGTACGTACCGGTAAGTCTAGTCGGGCCGTCCTCACGCCTCGTGGAACGGCGGCTTGACCACGACCGCGGCCATGGGACGGCCGCGGACCTCGACCCAGAGGCGCGTGCCGGGCTCGACGTGCGCCGCGTCGACCCAGGCGAACCCGATGCTCTCGCGGGTCAGCGGCGAGAGCGTGCCCGAGCTGACCTCGCCCACGGCGTTCCTGTCGCGGTCGAGGACGCGGTAGCCCTGGCGCGGGATGGCGCGGTCGACCATGCGGATGCCCACCAGGCGGCGCGGGCAGTCGCGGCCCCACATCGCCTCGCGGCCGTAGAACGGCTTGTCCTTGACGACCCATGCGAAGTCGGTGCAGAGCGGGTTCGTCGCCTCCGTCAGCTCGTGCCCGTACAGCGGGTAGCCCGCCTCGAGGCGCAGCGTGTCGCGGGCGCCGAGCCCGCACGGGACGGCCCCCGCCGCGACGATCACGTCCCACACGGCCTCGGCGTCGGTCGGGCGGACGAAGACCTCGAAGCCGTCTTCGCCGGTGTAGCCGGTGCGGCTCAGCGTGACGGGCACGCCCGAGACCTGGGCCAGGACGGTCGCGTTGCGCTTGACCTCGGTGAGGTCGGGGGCGACGAGCCGGTCGAGGAGGATCGCGGCGCTGGGCCCCTGGACGGCGATCAGGGCCCAGTCGTCGGTCTCGTCCGAAACCGCGACGTCCCGGCCCGCGGCCAGGCCCTCGAGGTGCGAGACGACGGCGTGGCGGTTCGCGGCGTTCGCGACGATCAGGTACTCGTCTTCGCCCTCGCGGTAGACGAACAGGTCGTCGATGACGCCGCCGGAGTCGTTGGGCAGCATGCTGTACTGCCCGCGGCCGACCTTGAGCCTGGCGGGGTCGTTGAGCGTGGCGTAGGCCAGGAACGCCGTGGCGTCCGGCCCGGCGACCCTCACCTCGGCCATGTGGGAGACGTCGAAGACGCCGGCGCCGGTCCGCACCGCCAGGTGCTCCTCGTTGATGCCGCCCTGGTAGTGGAGGGGCATCTCGTACCCGGCGAACTCCACCAGCCTGGCGCCCAGCTCGGCGTGCTTGAGGTAGAGCGGGGTGCGGAGCATCGGCGCGAGGATATCACGGCCCCGGCGGCGCTCCCGGACCGCCCGGGCGTCGCCGTAGCCGCTCTGCCCGTCTTGTGACTAGGTCCTGCTCAGGCCTTCTGCGCGAGCTTCTCGAGCACCATCGTGGCGACCGCACGGAGCGGCTCGAACACGCCCTTGAACTCCGAGGCGACGGCCTCGAAGACCTGGAACCTGCCCTCGGGGTTGAGCACGGCGTTGACCATGTCCATGGGCAGGGCGTCGGGCAGGTCGCGCTTGTTGACCTGGATCACTGTCGGCACGTCGGCGATGCGCAGGTTGTACTCCTGCAGGTTCTCGCGCAGGTTGCGCAGGCTCTCGGCGTTCGCGCGCAGGCGGTCGGGCGCGGAGTCCGCGACGAAGACGACGCCGTCGACCCCGCGGAGGATCAGCTTGCGGGACGAGTTGTAGAAGACCTGACCCGGCACCGTGTAGAGGTGGAAGCGCGTCTTGAAGCCGTTGACCTTGCCGAGGTCGAGGGGGAGGAAGTCGAAGAACAGGGTGCGCTCGTCCTCGGTGGCGAGCGAGACCATCTCGCCCTTCGACTCGGCCGGCACCTGGTCGTAGATCTGCTTGAGGTTCGTCGTCTTGCCCGAGAGGCCGGGGCCGTAGTAGACGATCTTGAAGTTGATCTCGCGGACCGCGAAGTTGATCGTGCTCATCGCTCCCTCGTCCCGAACAGCCCGTCGAGCAGCGCCGTGGTGGAATCGGACCACTCCTGGTCGAACTCGACGGTAGGCGGCGGCTCCTGAGACGCCTCGATGACGGCGCGGATCTCGGTCGCGGCCAGCTTCGTGGCCATCTTCACCCTGCCGAGCTGGGCGCCGGAGTCGAACACGGTCACGAGGAGGGCCTCCTCGCCCAGCTCCTCGAGGTAAGTGCCCACCTCGGCGCCCTGCTGGACCGTCTCCTTGAAGCCCTCCTCGCCGAAGAGCTGCGCGATCGCGCGGTTCGCGGAGTAGTTCGAGGCGACGAGGGTGGCGAACGAGTCGAGGGACGGCGGCTTGGGCGCCCACAGGGCGCGCTGGTGCACGAGCACGAACCCCTTGCGGTCGATGATCATCGCGTAGCGCGCGCGGCTCTTGGCCAGGAGCTCGCGCAGCAGGCCGTCGACGCGTTCGAACGTCTCACCGTAGAGGTCGAGCGACGGCTCAAGCATCACGCCATGCTAGCAGCGACGCGCTCGTCGCCGGGGTCGAACACGCCACTCGCGTCGGTCGGGGGTGCCGTGGGTAACGGGAGCGGGCGCCGGCCGCCGGCGACCGGCGCCCGCGACAGCGCCACCTGCCCGGTCCCGTCGGTACGCTCAGGCGCGCGCCACCGCGGCTTCGTAGCCGTCGCGCACGCCGAAGCGGTTGGG
>DATGNP010000340.1:0-3676 GCA_035306665.1 Trueperaceae bacterium | reverse complement strand
GAGGCGGGAGACGAAGGGCACGCCGGCGAGCAGGCCCTCGAAGTTGTCGAGGATCAGGAGCAGCGTGCGGTCCCGCAGGGCCTCCACCAGCCGGACCTCGGGCCCGACGCCCTCGGTCTCGCGCAGGCCCAGGGCGTTGAGCACCTCGGCCGGGAGCAGCTCGGGGTCGCGCACGGCGTCGAGGGAGACGAACACGACGCCGTCGGGGAAGGCCTCCGCCACCAGGCCGGCGACCTCGATGGCGAGGCGGCTCTTGCCGATGCCACCGGGCCCGTGCACGGTCACGAGGCGCACGTTCTCGTCGCGCACGAGGTCGGCGAGCTGGGCCAGGAGCTCGTCGCGCCCGACGAAGGACGTGGGCGGGCGCGGCACCAGCGGCGTGGGGGGCCGCCCCTGGCGCTGGTCGTGCTCGGCCAGCGCGGGCCAGGCCGCCCCCGTCAGCTTGCGCCGCCTGAGGACGCCGGTCGCCCTGCCGGGCGCGTGGGAGCCCGAGCTCTCCGTCGCGGCGGGGCGCGCGGGGCGCGAGGAGGCCGCCGCGGCGGGTGCCGCCGCCGGGACGGCGGTGGCGGGCGACGCGGCCGGGGCGGCTTGGTAGCGCTGGGCGACGAGAGCGTCGAGGTCGTCGGCGAGGAGCCGGGCGAGCTCGTCGGGCGTACGGAAGCTCCGGTAGGTGGCGCGGCCCTCGGCGCGGGCGCGGTCGAGGAGCGCCGCGAGGCGCGGCTCGCGGCCGGGGGCGGGCTCCTTGACGTAGAGCAGCGCCGGCAGCCCGGCGGAGAGCAGGTACTCCTCCTCGAGGCCCGACACCACGGCGCCGGGCGCCACCCAACCGTACGACTCGCCGTAGATGCCGACGAACACGTCGCTCTGGCGCAGGAAGGCCCGGTAGACCTCGGCGGGCGGGTGCGGCTCGGCGCCCGGCTCGGGCATGAGCGCCGTGTGCCTGAGGCCCTCGATGGCGCCGCCGGCGGCGCCGCGCTCGGCGGCGAGCTCGTCGCGGGCCGAGGAGACGAAGACGCGGAGGCGCCTAGTCGGGGCGTCGGCCCTGGGCGGCGGGGCGTACCCGGCGGCCGGCGGGGGCGGCGCCGCCGCGACCGACGACGGCCCGGCCGGCGTCCCGGCGGCCTGCACGAGACCGAGCCGCGCGGCACGCTTCTCCCGCCGGTCCGCGAGGAAGCGGGCGATGTTCGTGAGGTTGGCCATGATCGTGACGACCACGCCAACCGCGGTGAGTAACGCTATCGCCTCGGTCATGCGCCGGGACCCGCGCTCCAGGAAGACGCCTCACGTGTGGGTCGTGGCCTGAGTCTACGCCCGGCGGACCCGCCGCGCGAGGGGGAGGCGGCGCCGGCCCTCAGGCGACGTCGGCGAGCGCGGCGGCGATCGCGGCCGCGGCCGTGTCGACCTCCTCGGCCGTGACGATCAGCGGCGGGGCGATGCGGACGCAGTTGCCGTGCATGCCGCCCTTCCCCAGGAGCAGGCCGCGGCGCCGGGCGGCGGCGACGAACGCGTTCGTCCTGGCCGGGTCGGGCCGCTTGGCGGGGCCGGGCTCGACGACCTCGATCGCCTGCATCAGGCCCATGCCGCGGACCTCGCCGACGAACGGGAAGCGGGCGGGCAGGGCGTCGAGGTGCTGCCGCAGCCGCTCCCCCTGGCGCGCTGCGTTGCCGGCCAGGTCGTGGCGCTCGATGTACTCGACGGTCGCGAGCGCCGTGGCCATCGCCACGGGGTTGCCGCCGTAGGTCGAGAGGCTCGGGTGCGTCACGGCCGCCGCGATCTCGGGCGTCGTGATCGTGGCGCCGAGCGGGTAGCCGTTCGCGATGCCCTTGGCGAACGTCATGATGTCGGGGACGACGCCCCAGTGCTCGATCGCGCAGAGGTGCGTGCCGGTGCGCCCGAAGCCGGTCTGGACCTCGTCGATGATGAGCAGGCCGCCGGCCTCCTTCACGATCGGCTGCACGCGCTTGAAGTAGTCCTGAGGCGCGACGACGAAGCCGCCCACGCCCTGGATCGGCTCGGCGATGAGGGCCGCGATCCGGCCCTCGGTGGACGCCGAGATCACGTCCTCGACCTCGGCGACGCACAGGTCGAGGTAGGCGGACTCGGTCATGCCGGCGGGCCGGCGGAACATGTTCGGGCTGCGCACGTGCTTGACGTAGCCGTCGTACACCCGGCCGCTCTTCCACGGCGACTGCCCAGTGAGGCTCATGGCCGTCTGCGTGCGGCCGCTGTAGCCGTGCCTGAGGGCGATGACGTCCGTGTGGCCGGTGTAGGTGCGGGCCGTCATCACGGCCGTCTCGTTCGCCTCGCTGCCCGAGCTGGTGAAGAACGACACCGAGAGGTCGCCGGGCGTGATCGCGGCGAGCTTCTCGGCGAACGCGACCACCACCTCGTTGATGAACAGCGTCGAGGTGTGCTGCACCCGCCGGAGCTGCCGCTCGGTCGCGGCGGTCACCTCGGGGTTGCAGTGCCCGACGGAGACCGTGAGGATGCCGCCGAAGAAGTCGAGGTACCGGTTGCCCTCCACGTCCCAGAGGTACATGCCCTCGGCGCGGTCGACGGCCAGCGGCTCGTCGCCGTAGAGCTGCATCCTGTTCGTCACCGGGTAGAGGACCTTCTCCTGCCTGGCCCTCAGCTCCCGCGTCCTCTCGCCGGCGCCCCTCATGCGCTCGGCGGCCGTCGGTCCCTGGCTCACGCGCTGCTCCTCCCGCGGTCCCGCCACGGCGGCGCCCTTCGCGCCGGTACCGCTGTCTGGCTCCGCGTACGTCCCAGAACGTATCAGATGCCCAGGTAGGCCCGTTGGATGGTCGGGTGGCCCATCAGCTCCGAAGAGGCCCCGTCGAGCACCAGGCGCCCGTTCTCGAGGACGTAGGCGCGGTCGGAGATCTTGAGGACCTGCCTGACGTTCTGCTCGACGAGCAGGATCGGCAGGCCCGTCTCGGACACGCGCCTGATCACGCTCATGACCTCGCGCACGAGCAGCGGGGCGAGCCCCAGGCTGGGCTCGTCCATGATCAGCATGCTCGGGTGCAGCATCAGGGCGCGCCCGATCGCGACCATCTGCTGCTGGCCGCCGGACAGCGCGCCGGCCGGCGCCTTGCGCTTGGCGTACAGGTCGGGGAAGAGCCCGTAGACGCGCTCGAACCCCTCCGGGCGCCTGGCGCGCGCCGGCGGGAGGTAGGCGCCGAGGCTGAGGTTCTCCTCGACGGTCATGTCGGGGAAGAGCTGCCGGCCCATCGGCACGTGCGCGAGGCCGCGGAGGGCGAGCTCGTGCGGCGTGAGGCCGCCGACGTCCTCGCCCCTGAGCACGATGCGGCCCCGCCACGGCCTGATCATCCCGGAGACGGCGCGGAGGATCGTCGACTTGCCGCTGCCGTTGCCGCCGACGAGCCCGACGAGCTCGCCCTCGCCCACGTGGAGGCTGACGCCGAACACGACCTGCAGCTCGCCGTAGCCGAGGTCGGCGTCGATGACCTGCAGCACGGGCTCCCGCGCCGCCGGGGTCGCGAGGTCGTGCCGGGCGCCGGGCGCCTCAGTCGTCATCGTCGGCTCCCAGGTAGGCCTCGACGACCCTCGGGTCGGTCACCACCTGCTGCGGCGACCCCGCGGCGATCAGCTCGCCGAACGCCAGCACGACGACCTCGTCGCAGAGCTCGGTGACGGCCTGCATGATGTGCTC
>DATGNP010000339.1:0-6439 GCA_035306665.1 Trueperaceae bacterium | reverse complement strand
GACCACATCGCCCACCTGGGCCCCGCCGCCGCCGGCGGCATCGGGGCGCTGCTGTCCCTCCCGACGGAGACCGTCTACCAGGCCATCCAGCAGGCGCTGCACGTCACGACCACGACCCGCCAGTCGCGCAAGGGCGAGATCTCGAGCTGGAAGGCTTTCGCGCCGGCGTTCGCCGGGAAGATGGCCATCGAGTCGGTCGACAGGGCGATGCGCGGCGAGGGCGCGCCCTCACCGATCTACGAGGGCGAGGACGGCGTGATCGCCTGGCTGCTCTCGGGCCCCGACGCGCGCTACCACGTGCCGCTGCCCGAGCCCGGCGAGCCGAAGCGCCAGATCCTCGAGACCTACACGAAGGAGCACTCGGCCGAGTACCAGAGCCAGGCGCTCATAGACCTCGCCCGGCGCATGGGGCCGCGCGTCGGCGACTTCGAGGCTGTCGAGTCGGTGGTCATCCACACCAGCCACCACACCCACTACGTGATCGGCACTGGCTCGAACGACCCGCAGAAGTTCGACCCCGAGGCCAGCCGCGAGACCCTCGACCACTCGATCATGTACATCTTCGCCGTCGCTCTCCAGGACCGCGCCTGGCACCACGAGAAGAGCTACGCGCCCGAGCGCGCCAAGCGGCCCGACACCGTCAGGCTGTGGCGCAAGGTGAGCACCGTCGAGGACCCCGAGTGGACCCGCCGCTACCACTCGCACGACCCCAACGAGAAGGCGTTCGGCGGGCGCGTCGTGATCACGCTGAGCGACGGCACGGTCATCGAGGACGAGATCGCCGTGGCCGACGCGCACCCCTTGGGAGCCCGCCCCTTCGCGCGACCGCAGTACGTCGAGAAGTTCCGTACGCTGGCCGATGGTATCGTCGCGAAGGACGAGCAGGACAGGTTCCTCGCCCTGGCCGAGCGCGTGGACAGGCTCACGCCGGCCGAGGTGGGCGAGCTGAACGTGGTGGTCGAACCCGGCAAGCTCGGACCCGAGGTGCCCCAGGGCATCTTCTGATCGCGCCCGACGGGCCTCCGCACGAGGCCGACCGCGGCGCGTGACGCGCGGTCCGGTGGGAGGTGTCAATGGCGCAGGAAGCCACGCCTGACGCGCCGCAGGCCAAGCCCAAGAAGTCGGTCGCACTGTCCGGGGTCGTGGCGGGCAACACCGCGCTCTCCACGGTGGGGGCGAGCGGGGACGAGCTCAGGTACCGCGGCTACGACGTCCGCGACCTCGCCGAGAACTGCGAGTTCGAGGAGGTCGCCCACCTCCTCGTCCACGGCGAGCTGCCCGACGCCGCGCGGCTCAGGGCCTACAAGGAGAAGCTCGCTCGCCTGCGCGGCCTGCCCGCGACCGTCAGGACGGTGCTCGAGGCGGTCCCCGCCGCCGCCCACCCGATGGACGTGCTGCGCAGCGGCGTCTCGGCGCTCGGCGCGACGCTCCCCGAGGGCCCCGAGCACGACGACGCGGGCGCCAGGGACATCGCCGACAGGCTGCTGGCCAGCCTCGGCTCGATGCTCATGTACTGGTACCACTGGACCCACAAGGGCGAGCTCATCGACGTCGAGACCGACGACGACTCGATCGGCGGGCACTTCCTGCGGCTCCTGCACGGGCGCGACCCGAAGCCGAGCTGGGTGAAGGCGATGCACCTCTCGCTGATCCTCTACGCCGAGCACGAGTTCAACGCCTCTACGTTCACCTGCCGGATGGTCGCCGGCACCGGCTCCGACGTGTACTCCGCGGTGTGCGGCGGCATCGGCGCCCTGCGCGGGCCCAAGCACGGCGGCGCGAACGAGGTCGCCTACGAGATCCAGCGGCGCTACGCCACGCCCGACGAGGCCGAGGCCGACGTCCTCGCGCGGCTCGAGCGCCGCGAGGTCGTGATCGGCTTCGGGCACCCGGTCTACCGGGTCGTCGACCCCCGCAGCGACGTGATCAAGGCGACGGCCGAGCGCCTCTCGGCCGAGGCCGGCGACAGGCGCACGTTCGAGGTCGCCGAGCGCATCGAGCAGACGATGATGAGCGCCAAGAAGATGTTCCCGAACCTCGACTGGTACTCCGCCGTGGCGTACGCGGTCATGGGCATCCCGACGGCGATGTTCACGCCGCTGTTCGTGATCGCCCGCACCGCCGGCTGGGTGGCCCACGTGATCGAGCAGCGCCGCGACGGCACGATCATCCGCCCGTCGGCGAACTACGTGGGGCCGGAGGACCGCCCGTTCGTGCCGCTCGCGGCGCGGTGAGCGCCTGATGCCCTACCTGGTCGCCGCCGACCTCCCGCAGGAGCGTCCGGGCGCCCGCCTGCGCGCGCTCCTCTCCCGCCCCGGCATCCTGCGGCTGCCCGGCGCGCACAACGGCATGGCGGCCCTCCAGGCCAAGCGCGCCGGCTTCGAGGCCCTCTACCTCTCGGGCGCCGCGATGAGCGCCTCGATGGGCCTACCCGACCTCGGCATCATCACCGTCGACGACGTCGCCTTCTTCGTCAGGCAGGTGGCGCGCGCTGGCCTGCCCGTGCTGGTCGACGGCGACACCGGGTACGGCGAGGCGCTCAACGTCATGCACATGGTCAGGACCTTCGAGGCCGCCGGCGCCGCCGCGGTCCACGTCGAGGACCAGGTCCTGCCCAAGAAGTGCGGGCACCTGAACGACAAGCGCCTGGTCAGCGCGGAGGACATGGCGCTGAAGGTCGCGGCGGCGCGCAAGGCCGCGACCGACATCGTCGTCGTGGCCCGCACCGACGCCGCCGCCAGCGAGGGGATCGCGGGCGCGATCGCCAGGGCCGAGCGCTACCTCGAGGCGGGCGCCGAGGTGATCTTCCCCGAGGCCCTCACGAGCCGCGAGGCGTTCCGCGAGTTCGCCCGGGCCCTGCCCGGCGTGCCGCTGCTGGCGAACATGACCGAGTTCGGCAGGACGCCGCAGCTCACCGCCGACGAGTTCGAGGAGCTCGGCTTCAAGCTCGTGATCTGGCCGGTGTCCTCGCTGCGCGTCGCGAACAAGGCGCAGGCCGAGCTCTACGCCGTGCTGGCGCGCGAGGGCAGCGCCGAGGCGATGCTGCCGCGGATGCAGACGCGCGCCGAGCTCTACGACGTGATCGACCTGCACGCCTACGAGGAGCTCGACGCCCAGATCGTCAAGACCGTGCTGCCGTCGTAGGGGTCACCACGCCCACGACGGCTCGCCGCTGACCGTCAGGGTCACGTCGTCGCCGGGCCGGCGGTGGCGGTCCTCCGCGTCGGGCACGTCCGCGAGCCACGGGTCGGCGAGGCCCGGCACGGCCACCGTGTAGCGGCGGTAGGGCCCGAAGTAGTCGACGGCCGTCACGCGGCCGGGCAGCGCGAGCGCCGCGGCGGAGCCGGGGCCGGCGGCCGCGTCGGCGCCGTCCGGTCCGGCGAGGGCGACACGTTCCGGCCGCACGACGGCGACGCCCGCCGTGCCCGGCGCCGGCACGCGCTCGTCGGGCAGCGCCAGCACCAGCTCGCCGCGTTCCCAGGCCGCCCTGAGGCGGCCGTCGCCCTCGGTCCCGACGGCCGTGACGGGCAGCAGGTTCGCCTGCCCGACGAACCGCGCCACGAACCGGCTCGCGGGCCGCCGGTAGACGTCCTCCGGCGACCCCGCCTGCTGGACCCTGCCGGCGTCCATCACGACGACCTCGTCGGAGAGCGACAGCGCCTCCTCCTGGTCGTGGGTCACGTAGAGCGCGGTGACGCCCAGGGTCCGCTGCAGCTCCTTGAGCTCGGTGCGCAGCCGCACGCGCAGCTGGGCGTCGAGGTTCGACAGCGGCTCGTCGAGCAGCAGCACCTGCGGCTCGAGGGCCATCACGCGTCCGAGGGCCACGCGCTGCTGCTGGCCGCCGGAGAGCTGGTCTGGGTAGCGGTCCGCCAGGCCCTCGAGCCCCAGGGTCGCGAGGACGCGCGCCACGCGCTCGGCGCGCGCCTGCCGCGGGAGGCGGCGCATGCGCAGGCCGTACTCGACGTTGCGCCTGACGCTCATGTGCGGGAACAGCGCGTAGTCCTGGAAGACGAGCCCGACGCCGCGCTTGTCGGGCGGCACGCCCGTCACGTCCCGTCCGCCGACGTGGACCGTGCCGGCGTCGGGCTCGGCGAAGCCCGCCACGAGCCGCAGCACCGTCGTCTTGCCGCAGCCGGACGGCCCGAGCAGCGTCGTGAAGCTGCCCGGCGCGACCGTGAGGTCGAGGGCGTCGACGGCCGTGACGGCCCCGAAGCGCTTGGTCAGCCCGCGCAGCACGACGCTGCCGGCGGCGCCGGCCCGGTCGGCGTCCGCCGCGTCCGGCGGGTCGCCGACGCGCGCGGCGGCTGCCGCCCGCGTCACGCGCCGACGCGCCCGGCGGCGTCGATGCCCCGCAGGCGCCCGCCGGTCAGGAGGTAGGCCAGGCCGAGGCCCGCGAAGGTCACGACCAGCAGGGCGGTAGCGAGCGCGCAGGCGCGGCCCCAGCGGCCCTGCGCCGCCAGGTTCAGCACGTCGACGGCCGCCAGCGGCGTGTCGAACGACACCAGGAAGATCACCGTGCTGAGCGTACCCACGGCCTGCACGAACGTGAAGGCGAAGGCGGCCGCCACGGCCGTCCAGGTCAGGGGCAGGATCACGGTGAGGAACGCCCTGGCGCGGCTCGCGCCGAGGTTGGCCGCCGACTCGTCGAGGCTGGCCTTGAGCTGCTGCAGGGCGGCCGAGCAGATGCGGTAGCCGACGGGGAGGTACGACGCCGCCATCGCGATCACGATGAGCGCGCCGGTGCCCGTGAGCTTGAGGGGGGGTCGGTTGAACACCAGCACGTACGCCACGCCCATCAGCGTGCCGGGCACGGCCGCGGGCAGCAGCGTGGCGAGGTCGAGGCCGCGCCTGAGCGGCACGCGGGTCCGGTGGACGAGGTAGGCCGTGACGGCCGCGACGAGGGCGCCCAGGAGGGCGGCCGACGCCGCGAAGCGCACCGAGTTCAGGAGCGGGCGCGAGCGCGTCAGCACGTAGGCGTAGTGCTCGCCCGTCAGGGCGTGGTCGACGCCCCACAGCCGCGTGAGCGAGCCGGCCACGACGACGCCCTGCGACGCCGCTACGAAGAGCGTGACGGCCGCGCACAGTCCGAACAGCGCCCAGCGCAGCGCCGGCGGCGGCAGGGGCGCCTCCAGCCCCGAGGCGCGGCCGCCGACGGTCGTGAAGCGACCGGCCGTCGCGGCCTGAACGCGCTGCTGGGCGGCGAAGAGCAGGACCGCCGGCACCAGCAGGAGCAGGCCGAGCGCGGCGCTCGTGCCCACGCTGGCCCAGCCCGTGAGCTCGGTGTAGACCTCGGTCGCCAGCACCCGGAAGCGGCCGCCGACGAGCATCGGGTTACCGAAGTCGCCCAGCACGCCGATCCCTATGAACAGGCCGGCGGCGAGGAGGCCGGGCGTCGCCAGCGGCAGCGTCACGGTGCCCAAGAGGCGCCACCGGCTCGCGCCCAGGCCCCGGGCCGCCTGCTCTAGCCTGGCGTCGTGGGCGAGGAAGACGCCCCGCAGCACGAGGTAGGCGACGGGGAAGAACGACAGGGTCTGGGCGAGCCACACGCCGTGCCACCCGTAGACCGACGTCTCGAGGCCGAGCAGGTGGTACGTCAGGAGCCCGCGCCGGCCCACGAGCAGGATGAACGCGAGGCCCGAGACGAACGAGGGCGTGACGAGCAGCACCAGCGGCACGGCCTCGAAGAGGCGCCTCAGGGGCAGCCGCGCGCGCGTGACGGCGAAGGCGTAGAGCGTGCCGAGCACGAGCGACGACGCCGTGGAGAGGCCCACGAGCGTGAGGGTGTTGAGCGCGGCCGTGCGCCAGCGCGGCGTGGCGGCCACCCGCGCCCAGTCGGCCGGCCCCGGGGCGAACGCCACCGCCACCAGCGGCGCCACCACGAACCCGAGCAGGAACAGGGCGACGGCCGCGTGGCCCAGGGCCAGCACCGGGTCGTGCCCGAGGTCCCGCAGCCAGCGCCGCAGGACCCCCCGCCCGCCGGCCGCGGCGCCGACGGCCGCGGCCGCCATCCTCAGTCGACCACCTGCTGCCAGCGGAGCAGCACCTCGTCGCGCTGCTCCCCGGCGAGCTCGGCGTCGTAGTCGATCATGTCGAAGCTGTCGCGCGGCGGTGCGCCCTCGGGCACGGCGGCGTCGGGGTTGAGGGGCGCCGTGAACGACTGCGCCGCGAACGCGGTCTGCGCCTCGGCCGAGAGCACGAAGTCGACGAACGCCCTCGCCCCCTCGGGGTTCGGGCCGTTCGCGATGATCGCCAGCGCGCCCACCTCACCGACGGTGTCGGGCGGCACGACCGTGGAGACGGGGAAGCCGTCGGCGCGGTAGCGCGCCAGGGCGTGGACGTAGGCGACGCCGATCGCGTACTCGCCGGCCCCCACGAGCTGCGGCGGCGCCCCGCCGGAGGGCGGGAACTGGCCGACGAGCGGGGCGAGCCGCTCGAGGTA
>DATGNP010000338.1:0-2192 GCA_035306665.1 Trueperaceae bacterium | reverse complement strand
CGAGCGAGGCGCGCCACGACGGGTTGAGTCGCACGCCCCACTGCAGGGCGTCCTGGCGCGGGTAGAGCGTCGCCTGGGCCCGGACGCGGAGCGCGAAGGTGCCCACGGCGGTGGCGCCAGAGCCGGCCTCGAGCCCCACCGCAGCCCCCAGTCGCGGCCCGAAGACCGCGGGCGTGGCCGGGTCCTGCACCGTCGCCAGCGCCGTGGCGGCGGCGAACGCCTCGCCGCGCAGGCGCAGGGGCGGCACGCCGGCGGCGACCGGCACGGCGGTCGCCGCCACGAGGCCCAGGCGGCCCTCGTGGTACGGGGTCGCGTTCAGCTCGGCGCCCGAGTGGACGCCGAACGACAGGTCGAGCCACGGCGCGACCGCGCGCGTGGCGGCGAGGTCCAGGAGCGGCAGCCCAGCCTCGAGGCCGAAGGTCGCCTCCACCCGGCGGCCGGCCTCCTCCTCGGCGAGCCGCACCAACGCGACCAGCCCCAGCGGGTGCGCCGCGTCGATGCCGGTCGCGCCCACCTCGAGCGAGGCCGCTCCCTCGTCCCCGAGGGGCAGGCCCACGACCCTGGCGCCGACCCCGCTGCCCGGCCGCGTGGGGTCGCCCCGGTCGTCCACGTTCTGCACGCGCACGGGCAGCGTGAACGTCTCCAGCGTCTCCTCGCTGATCTCGATGCGCGGCCTGAGGCCCACGCGGAGAGCGCCCACCCTGAGCGTCCCGCCGCGCAGCTCGGCGGTGCGCGTCGTGAGGTCGAGCGAGGCGCTCTCGCCCTCGATCGCGTAGGGCGTCACCTCCATCCCGATGCAGGTGGTGATGGCGGGGGCCGTGACCTCGAGCGTCTGGCCCGCCAGCATGGCGCTCGCCCCGCTGACCGCGAACGCCACGCCGGCGAGGGTGAACTCGGTGAGCGCCATCTCCCCCGTCACGAGGTCGAGCTCGATCGTGGCGGCGTCGCCGGAGAAGTCGGGGCCCTGCAGCGTGGCCGACTGGAGCACGAGCGTCTCGGTCGTGGCCGCCAGGTGGTCGGCGGACATCCTCAGGTCGCCCCAGAAGAGCTGCGTGTCCTCGGCGCGCAGGCCGAGCTCGCCCGTCAGTCCGGTGACGGTCGCCTCGGAGGCGATCACGGTCCACTCGCCGCCGACGGCCGTGACGCACACACCGCCGTAGAACACGGCCTCGTCGAGCTCCGGCACGCTGCGGAAGTGCAGGTAGTAGACGGCGAGGAAGTCCGGGACCGTGACCTGCGACGTGTCTGGGCTCAGGGTGCACTGCGCGGCCGCCGAGCCGGCCAGCAGCAGGGCTGCCGCTGCGGCCAGCGCCCGGTGGAACCTGAGGCTCACCGCCTAAAGATAGGCTCTGAAGCGCTCCAGCAGCTCGGGGCTCACCTCGGTGGCGGCCGAGTACACCAGGTCCTCCCCGCGCTTACGCAGGCTCAGCTGGAGCCGGCCGCCGGCGTCGGGCGACCTCATCGTGAACAGCCCGCCGGAGTACTCGTAGCGGCCGTCGAGGAGCACGTCGCCGCTGACGGTGTCGAGGAGCACGCGGTCGGAGCGGAAGTCGGGCTCGGTCCCGCGCACGCCGCCGTCGAAGACGATCACCTGCCCCAGGGCGTGGTAGCTGAGGACCCCTGCGGTGACGGTCAGGCCGTCGCGGGACAGCTGCAGGCCGCCGGTGGCGGTGAGCACGCTCTGGCGCACGTCGATGCGCAGCGCGTCGGCCTTGAAGTCGCCGAACCGCCCCGAGACCCTCACGTCGGAGGCCTCGATGTACTCGCCGTCGACGTACGAGATCACGCTGGCCTCGACCTCGACCCCGGTCTTGGTGTCGACGACCTTCCCGCCGTCGGGCAGCACGGTCAGGCCGGTGAGGATGTCGATGCTCTGGCGCCCGTGCGAGACGATCACGAGGGCGGCGAAGGGGCGCTCGTCGGAGGCCTGGGAGGACGGGGCTTGCGGCTCGCCCACCCCGCCCGGGGCGTCGCCCTGCGCGAGGCCCCAGGCGAGGGGAAGTGCCGTCAAGCACGCGAGTAAGAGCGGCCGCGAGCGCATCGCGCGAGTCTACCGAGGCGCTTCGTGAGAACCAGGCCCGAGCGTGAACACGAAGCTGGCGTCGAACGGGCGGGCGGCCAGCAGCTCCAGGCCGGTCTCGAGCTGCGCGTTCATGACGCGGTCGACGACCTCGGCGACGCTCTGGTACACG
>DATGNP010000337.1:0-13045 GCA_035306665.1 Trueperaceae bacterium | reverse complement strand
TCGCCGGCGGCCACGACCGCCGTGCTGCCGCTGGTCTCACGGGCGTTCGCGGGCCGGAAGAACCCCTTCGCGCTGGCCGCGATCGTCGGCACGGGCGTCCTGCTCGGCCTGCTCGCGGGCACGGCCACGCTCGCCGGCCTGGAGGCGCGCGTCGGCCGCCTCCTGGGGGTCACGGCCCGCGCCCTGCCCACGGAGGACGCCGGGCTCGCCGCCGACGTCGACAGGCTCGACCACCTGCCCGGCGTGCTCGACCCCGCCCAGCCCGAGTGGAGGAACGCGTGAGAAGACCGTCCCAGCTCCGCCTCGCGGCATGCCTAGGCGCGCTCGCCGCCGTGGCCTTCGCCCTCCTGGTCTCCTACCTCGTGTCGCTCCTCGTGCCGGGCCAGGGCCGGCTGGGCTTCCAGGACTTCAACGCCGGCGGCCTCGTGGAGGGCGCCGTCTTCGTGCTCGCCTACTCGCTGGCGCTGATCTGGGTGCGCAGCTCGCTGCGCATCCCCAGCCCCACCTTGCTGTCGTTCGGGCTCTCCGCGCCGCCGACCGCCGGCGCCGTCGCGATGAAGGTCCCGGTCGTCGACGCCAACCAGGCGGTGCAGACGCTGATGGAGAACCGCGTCGTGATCGTG
This sequence comes from Trueperaceae bacterium, assembly GCA_035306665.1. GTDB lineage: Bacteria > Deinococcota > Deinococci > Deinococcales > Trueperaceae > DASRWD01. Next base: position 12,422 of record DATGNP010000337.1, on the reverse strand, counting down.
CACCAGGACCGCGTGCCGATCGGCGTGACGGGCCTCCACCACGACCGCATCACGTCGTGGGAGGAGCTCGTGAAGGCCCCCGCCGACGTCGCCGTCACCGAGCTCAGGAGCCTGCTGGCCCACGAGCAGCTCGTCGTGATCATGGACGGGCAGGAGGTCAAGGGCGTCGTGACGCAGGAGATGTACCTGGCGGGGCTGTGGGGGTCGATCCGCTGACGGCGAGTACCGCGTCGGCGCGACGGCTCGACGCCGGGGCACGCTGCCGCGAAGGCCGCTCCGAGGCGGCGGGCCCCCGTGCCTACGCGGCCAGGAGCTCGCGCAGCAGCGGCACCTGCTCGGCCAGCACGCCCCGGTCGGTGCGCCACTCGAAGACAGGGCCGACGCCGCCGTACTCGAACGCCACCGTCTCCGGAGCGGGCCAGGCGCCGGCGCGCACGCGGCCCAGCGCGGCCCTGAAGGTCGCGACGTCGTCCGCCGTCAGCGGCAGGTGGTCGCGCAGGCGCCCCTCGACGGGCCTGACGCCCGAGACGTGGAGCTCGCGCAGCGCGTACGTGGGGAGCGCGTCGACGTACGACCACAGGTCCTGGCCCGTCGCGCGCGCCGTGAGCAGCGCGTGCGAGAGGTCCAGGAGCAGGCCGCACCCGGTGGCCGCCACGACGTCGGCGATGACCCGCGGGTCGACGCCGGCGCGCAGGAGCGCGTGCTCCTCGCCGCGGAAGGGGATGTTCTCGACGATCACCCGCTCGGCGCCGACCGCGGCGGCGAGCGCCTCGACGTCGGCGACGAGCGCCGCCGCCACCGCCCGGCGCGCCTCGGCGCCCACGTCGCCGACGGCTACGTCCGGGAAGCGCTCGCGCGAGGGCGCGACGTGGGCGTTCAGGTAGCAGGTGCCCGTCCGGTTCATGAGCTCCACGCTGCGAGCCACGTCGATGCCGAGGCTCGTGGCCCCGAGGTCGGTGGGGAAGTGCACGTAGCAGGCGCCCTCGCCGGCCGCGGCGATCAGGTCGTCCCAGTCGGGCACCTTGTAGACGTCGATCGACACCTCGCCGGCGGCGACGAGCGACGCCAGCGCCGGCGAGTAGTTGACGGCCAGCCGCGGAGCGCTCACGCCGCGGCCAGCGGCAGGTAAGGCTGGGCGTCGACGGTCCAGGCGTCGGGCGGCGCGGGGCTGCCGGCGGGGCGGGCCGCGAGCAGGCGCTCGGCGGCGAGGGCGATCATCGCGCCGTTGTCGGTAGAGAGGGCAGGCGGAGGGAACGAGACCTCGAGCCCGCTCGCGCCGAGCTCGGCGCGCAGGCGGCGGTTCGCGGCCACGCCTCCCGCCACGACGAGGCGCCTCGCGCCGGTGCGCTCGGCGGCGCGGAGCGTGACCTCGACGAGCGAGCCGATCGCGACGCGCTCGAACGTGGCGGCCACGTCCTCGCGGCGCACGTCGGGCCGGCGCTCGAGGAGCTGCGCGACCGCGGTCTTGAGGCCGGAGAAGCTGAAGCTGAGGCCGTCGTCCCCCTTCAGTGGCCACGGCAGGTCGACGCCGTGGTCGTCGCCCGACGCCGCGAGCGCCGACAGCGCCGCGCCGCCAGGGTAGCCGAGGCCCAGGAGGCGCGCGACCTTGTCGAACGCCTCGCCGGCGGCGTCGTCGCGGCTGCGGCCCAGCTCGGTCACCGCGTCCCAGTCGTCGACCTGGAAGAGCACGGTGTGCCCGCCCGAGGCGACGAGCGCGAGGAAGGGCGGCTCGGCGTCGGCGGCTGCGAGGTGGCCGGCCAGGTGGTGGACGGGCACGAACGGCAGTCCCAGGCCCCACGCCAGCGCCTTGCCGTAGCAGAGGCCCACCAGCAGCGCGCCGACGAGCCCGGGACCGTGGGTGGCGGCGACCGCCGTGAGGTCGGTCAGGCCGACACCGGCCTCGTCCAGGGCGCGCACGACGGCGCCGTCGATGACGTTCAGGTGCTCGCGGCTCGCCTGCTCGGGCACGACGCCGCCGAAGGCGGCGTGCAGCGCGGTCTGCGTGACCACGACGTTCGCGAGGACCTCGCCGCGCGAGACCACGCCGACGCCGGTGTCGTCGCAGGAGGTGTCGATGCCGAGGACCAGGCTCACGCGCGCGATGCTAACACCGCTCCACGACGTAGCCCGTCGCAGGTCGCGGCTCCAGGACGCGACCTCCCTCGCCCACCCAGGCGGTCATGACCTCCCGGCAGGCGGGCAGGGCGTCCTCCCCCAGCACGGCCCCGACGGTCGGTCCGGCGCCGGAGAGGAACGCGGCGTCGGCGCCGGCGGCCCGCAGGTCGGTCAGCAGCTCCGTGAGGCCGGGGACGAGCCCGGCGCGGTGCGGCTGGTGGAGCACGTCGAGGGAGGCCGTGCGCAGCAGGGCGCGGTCGTCGCCGGCGACGGCGGCGACCCACAGCGCCGCGCGGGCGGCCGTCAGCGACGCCTCGGCGAGCGAGCACCTGGCGGGGAGGGCGGCGCGGGCGGCGGCCGTGGGGACCTCGAACGCAGGCACGCCGAAGAGCAGCCGCCACGACGCGGGCACGGGGAACGAGCGCGCCACGTAGGCGCCGTCCTCGCCCCTGGCCGCGACGACGAAGCCGCCGTAGACGGCCGGTCCCACGTTGTCGGGGTGGCCCTCGAGGTCGGCCGCGACCGCGAACACGCCGTCGCGGCCGAGCGCGCCGCCGAGGTAGGCGTCGGCGGCGGCGACGCCCGCCACCAGGGCGGCCGACGACGACCCCAGCCCGCGCGCCAGGGGCACCGGGTTCTCGACCGTGAACGCCACGGCGGGGACCGTAGCGCCCGCGGCGGCGTGCCCGGCGGCGAAGCCCCGGTGCACTAGGTTGCCCTCCCGGGAGGGCGCCGGGCCCTCCCCGGCGTAGGCGAAGCCGTCGTCGCCGAGGGCGGCGTGGACGACGAGGCGCAGGTCGAGGGCGATGCCCAAGGCGTCGAAGCCGGGACCGAGGTTCGCGGTCGTCGCCGGCACCGTCACCTCGAGGCGCGTGGGGAGGTCGGGGTCTCGGGTCATGGCTGCAGGCTCGCGAGGACGCCGGCGAGGGCGTCGGCGACGTCGGAGGCTACCAAGCCGACGCCGCGCGCGGAGGCCGCGCGCTCGCCGGCGAGGCCGTGGAGGTGCACGGCGGCGCAGGCGCGCTCGAAGACGTCGCCGCCGGGGGCGGCGAGGAGGGCGCCGATCGCCCCGGCCAGGACGTCGCCGGTGCCGCCGCCGGCGAGGCCGGGGTGCCCGCTGTCGCTGACGGCCTCGCGGCCGTCGGGGGCCGCTACGACGGTCGTGGCGCCCTTGAGCGCGACCACCGCTTCCGTGTCCTCCGCCAGGGCGCGGGCGGCGCCGAGGGGGTCGCGCCGCACGTCGACCTCGCGGCCGAGGGCCGCTAGCAGGCGCGCGGCCTCGCCGGCGTGGGGCGTGACCACGGCCGGCGCGTCGCGTCGGGCCAGCGCCCGCAGCTCGGTCAGGTGGTCGGTAAACGTACCGGGAGCGAGCGCTCCCGCGTCCAGCACGACGCGGCCCGGCGCCCACTCGAGGAGCGCGCCGAGCGCGGCCAGGCTCGAGCCCGGCTCGGCGGGGTCGAGGCCCGGCCCCACCACGAGCGCCTGGGCCGCCCTCGCGGTCAGGCCCGGCGGCGGCCATTCCCCGTCCTCCGGTGGCGGCACGTGGATCGTCTCCGGCCAGGCGGACGGGTGCCGCTCCGGGCCCACGAGGGTGACGAGCCCGGCGCCGGCGCGCCAGGCGCCGCGGCAGGCGAGCTCGCCGGCGCCGAGGTAGCGGCGCGAGCCGGCCACGACCGTGACGGTGCCGACGGCGTACTTGTGGTCGTCGGGCGCGCGCCGTGGCAGCCAGGCCGCCGTCGCCTCTCGGTCCAGCCACAGGGTGGGGGAGACCGCCGCGAGCACGTCCTCGGGCACGCCGATGTCGGCCACGACCACGCCGGCCGGGCGTCCCGGCCGCGCCCCCTCGAACGCGGCGCGCGCGGGGTGGAACGCCGACGCGACCTTCGCGCCGGCGAGCTGCACGGTCACGTCGGCCCTGACGTGCTCGCCCGGCGGCACCGCGACGTCGGCGTCGACGCCGGTGGGCACGTCGACGGCCACCACGGGCACCTGGCCGGCGTTCAGGGCGGCGGCGACCGCCGCCAGGTCCCCGCCCAGCGGCCGGGTGAGGCCCGACCCCAGCAGCGCGTCGACGACGACGGCCGCGTCGGGATCGGCGCTCGCCAGCCAGGCGTCGACGGCTCCGGCGGAGAGCGCGCCGGGCTCGACGCCGACGGCGGTCAGCGACGCCCGCGCCCCGCGCGCCGCCTCCGTGCGGGGCGGCGCGGCCTCGAGGACGGTGACCTCGAGGCCGGCGGCCAGCTCCCTGGCGGCGACGTAGCCGTCGCCGCCGTTGTTGCCGGGACCGCACAGGAGGAGCACGCGCCCGGCGGCCGGGAACCTCTCGCGCACGACGCGCGCGACCGCGCGGCCGGCGGCTTCCATGAGCGCGTCGACCGGCACGCCCGCCGCCACCGCGCGCGCGTCGGCCTCGGCCATCTGCCGCGCGGTGTAGAGCCTCCTCAGGCGACCGCCTCCGCGATGCGGGCCAGTACCTCTTCGCTCAGCTCGACCGCCGCCGCTGCCGCGTTCTCCTCGATCTGCTCGACGCGCGTCGCGCCCGTGATCACGCTCGTGACCCCGGGCTGATGGAGCAGCCAGGCCAGGGCGAGCTGCGCGCGCGTGATGCCCAGCTCGTCGGCGATGGGCTTCAACGCCCTCACCCTGCGGGCGTTCTCCTCGGTGAGGAAGCGCTGCCTGAACTGCTCGAAGCGCGCGAAGCGCGAGCCCTCCGGCACGCCGTCGTCGTACTTGCCCGTGAGCATGCCCTGCGCCAGCGGGCTGAAGACGACGAGACCCATGCCCTTGGCCTCGGTCTCGGGCCGGATCTGCTCCTCGACGCGCGCGCGGTCGAGGAGCGAGTAGCTCGGCTGCTCGACGATCGGCGCCACCAGGCCGTTCCCCCGCGCGTACGCCACGGCCTCGGCGATGCGCGCCGCCGGCCACATGCTCGTGCCCCAGTAGTGGCTGCGGCCGCTGCGGACGACGTCGCTGAAGGCCTCGACGATCTCCTCGAGGGGCGTCTCGTCGTCGTAACGGTGCGCGAAGTAGACGTCCAGGTGGTCGACGCCCAGGCGCTCGAGGCTCATGTCTATCGACTCGAGCACGTGCTTGCGCGACAGGCCCCTGTCGGTGACGGCGTCCGACTGCGGCCAGTACACCTTCGACGAGAGGACGTACGACTGCCGTGGCAGGCCGAGGTCACGGAGGGCTACGCCCATCACGCGCTCGCCCTGGCCGCGGTTGTAGGCGTCGGCGTTGTCGAAGAAGTTCACGCCCAGCTCCCACGCCTTGCCCATGATCGCCGTGACCGTGCGCTGCTCCTCGACGGTCTGCCCGAACGTCGTCCAGGCGCCGAGGCTGATCGCGCTGACCTTCAGACCGCTCCTACCGACCCGCCGGTACTTCATCTCCATCGCTTACCCCTCCTCCGCCCGCGGCACCATGCGCCCGAGGCGCCGGCCGCCTATGAGGTGCATGTGCAGGTGGTAGACCTCCTGCCCGCCGTGCTCCTTGCAGTTGACGATCAGCCGGTACCCCTTCTCCAGGCCCTCCTGCTCGGCCAGCCTCGCCGCCACCGTGAACATGCGCCCCAGGGCCGGCTCGTGCTCGGGGCCGACGTCGGCGGCCGTGGGGATGTGCTCGTTGGGCACGATCAGGACGTGGGTCGGCGCCTGCGGGTCGATGTCGCGGAACGCCGTGACCAGCTCGTCCTGGTAGAGGATGTCCGCCGGCACCTCGCGACGGACGATGCGGCTGAAGATCGTCTCCTCTGGCATGCTCCCGAGTTTACGCGTGTCGGTCCGCGGTTCCCATCCGCCGACGAGCGTCTGACGACGACACGCGGACGCGCGGCGGACGACGCGCGGGGCGCTCAGGCCAGGCCGGCGGCGCGCTCCAGGTCGGTCATCGTGTAGAGGGCCGCCAGCGCCACGCCCGCCTCGGCCAGGGCCTCGCCGCCGCCGGCCTCGCGGTCGATGACGCACACGGCCGAGTCGACGACGGCGCCGCGCTCGCGCAGGTCGTTCGTCGAGGCCACGACCTGACCGCCCGAGGTGACCACGTCCTCGACGACCAGCAGCTTCCTGCCGGCGATGTCGCCGCCCTCGGCGAGCCGCATCGTGCCGTACGGCTTCGCCTCCTTGCGCACGAACACGACGGGCAGGCCGGTGAGCTGGCCGAGCATCACGGCGAGCGGCACGCCGCCCAGCTCGAGGCCGGCGAGCATCTCGGTGTCCTCGGGCACGAGCCTGGCGAGGGCCTGGGCGATCTCGGCGAGGAGCTCGGGGTCGGACTCGAAGAGGTACTTGTCGAAGTAGCGGTCGGACTTCGCCCCCGACCGCAGCGTGAACTCGCCCCGGAGGAGCGAGCGCTGGTAGATGGCGCGCGCGAGCTGGTCCCTCGTCACGGAGGCGATGCTACCAGCGCGGCCGGCGGCGCGACGGGCTCGCCCCGGCGGTCTCGGCCGGGACCCACGTCCTCAGCCGACAGCCCAGCCGAGGAGCCACAGGGAGACCATGCCCACGACGAACGTCAGCGTCACGTTCCGCGTCCGCCACGCCACGACGCCGGCGACGGCGCCGGCCAGCAGCCGCGCGTCGACCGGACCCACAGCCACGCCGCTCGGCTGCGTCAGGGCCGGCAGCGCGATCGCCGCGAACACGGCGGCGGGCACGAACTTCAGCGTGCGCTTGAGCACGGGCGGCAGCGGCGCGTCGCCCTTGCCGAGGAGGAACGAGCCGCGCTCGGCGAGCGTGACGAGCGCCGCCAGGACGATGACGAGCCAGACCTCGGGACGGCTCATGCTCACGCGCCGACGCGCCTCCCCTGACGAGCGGTCAGGCTCTCGGACGCCGCTCCGGCCGCGATGCCAGCCAACGAGCCGACGACGAGGCCCAGGTTGTACGGCAGGCCCGCCAGCGCCAGCGCCAGGGCGCCGGCGACGACGGCCGCGACGAGCAGGGGCCTGGTGGTCACGGCCGGCACCAGCAGGGCCAGGAACAGGAGCGGCACGGCGAAGTCGAGCTGCCACTCGGCCGGGAGCTGCGCTCCCAGCACGGCGCCGGCGGCGGTGGTCGCCACCCACGTGAGCCACATCGGCACGCCGATGCCGACGGCGTAGGCGACGCGCGGGTAGTCGTCGCCGGCGCGCGGGTACTTGAGGATCGCGACGGCGAACGAGTGGTCGACCATGAGGAACGACACCAGCAGGCGGCTGAGGACCCCGTAGCGCTGCAGCCACGGCGCCAGGGCCAGGCTGTACATGACGTGGCGGAGGTTGACCATCGCCACCGTCAGGAGGATCGCCCACACGGCGGCGCCCGAGGCCATCAGCGAGATCGCGGCGAGCTGGGACGCGCCCGCGAAGACGAGGCCGGACATGAGCACGATGTCGAACGGGTGCATGCCCGCCCCCACGGCGCTCACCCCCGTGATCAGCCCGAACGGGCCGGCCCCCAGGAGCATGGGCAGGACGTCGCGGAGGCCCTCGAGGAACGCGCGGCGCTGCGGCGGCACGCAGGGGAATCTAACCCGGCTGGCGCCCCCGCGGCCCCGCGTGCTAACCTGTGACGTTCTGTGGGCGGATCCCCGCCCGCTGCCCTCGAGCGAACCCACACCGGCTACGAGCCGGGCAGCACGGAGGAGAAGACATGCCGCGCGTCTGCGCAGTAACCGGCAAGAAGACGAAGTCGCAACAGACGAGCACCCGCAAGGGCTCGGCCAAGCGCAAGGGCGGCGTCGGCCTCAAGCAGGTGGGCGTCCACAACCGCACGGTCAAGCCGAACCTCCAGAAGAGGACGATCTGGGTCGACGGCAAGCCGCAGCGCGTGTGGCTGAGCGCCAAGGCGATCCGCCAGCTCGACCCCACGGTCTTCGTCAACCCCAACAAGCCGAGCCAGCGCTGAGCCGGGGCGGGAGGCGGCGGTTCGCCCGCCGTTCCCCGAGCCCGCCAGCCCTGTCGTAACGTCCGCCGGGTCGCCTCCGGCGGACGTTCTCGTGAGTTAGCATCACCGGAGTGAGAACCGGTTCTCAAACGGGAGCGACGCAGGAGCCCGCGCCGGCTGCGCGCCCCGGCCGGGGCCGCCACCGCGGCGACGCGCGGCCGGCGGGCGACCTGCCCGCGCTGCACTTCCACGGCGTCACCGTGCGCTTCACGGAGGCGACCGTGCTCGAGGACGTCACGTTCGACCTGCCGCGGGGCCGGTTCCTCGCGATCGTCGGGCCCAACGGCGGCGGGAAGTCGACCCTCCTCAAGGTCGCGCTCGGGCTGGTGAGGCCGCTCGCCGGGCACGCCGCGCTCTTCGGCGACCGCGCCGGCGCGCACCCCGAGCGCGTCGGCTACGTCCCGCAGCTCAAGACGTTCGACCGCACGTTCCCGGCGACGGCGCTCGAGCTCGTGACCACGGGCCTGCGCGGCTCGTGGCCGGCGCGCATCGGTCGCTCCGAGCGCGAGAAGGGACTCGCGGCCCTCGACCGGGTGGGCGCCGCCTCGCTCGCCGACAGGCAGCTCGCGCGCCTCTCGGGCGGCGAGCTGCAGCGCGCCTTCCTGGCGCGAGCGCTGGTGCGCCGACCCGAGCTCGTCCTCCTCGACGAGCCCGCGACGGGCGTGGACTTCCTCGTCGAGCACGACCTCTACGACCTCCTCGAGGCGTACCGCGAGGAGACGGCCGCCACCGGCACGCCCGCGACCGTCGTGATGATCACCCACGACATGGCCGCGGCCAGGTTCCACGCCGACAGCGTGCTCGTCATCAACCGCCGCCTGGCGGCGTTCGGGCCGCCCGAAGAGGTGCTGGAGAGCGACAGGCTCAGGGAGGCGTTCGGGCACCGCTTCCACGAGCACCCGGTGGCGCCGTGAGCCGCGGCGCCCGGGCTGCGCGGCGCGGCGTCGCCGCGGTCATGGGTAAGCGCGCGGCCGCGGGGCAGGCGGCGCCGTGAGCCTCCTCGACGCGATCGCGCTGCCTTTCCTGCAGCGGGCCCTCGTCGCCGGCGTGCTGATCGCCGTCGCGACCGGCCTGCTGGGCGTGTTCGTGGTCCAGCGTCGCCTGAGCTTCCTCGGCGACGGCCTGGCGCACGCCGCGTTCGGCGGCATGGGCATCGGCGCGTTCGTGATCGTCGCCACCGGGCTCGTCGGCTCGGGTCTCGCGCTGCTGCGCGACCCGATCTGGATCGCGGTGCCGTTCAGCCTGCTGGCGGCGTACGGCATCTACGCCCTCAGGCGCCGCACCGACCTCTCCAGCGACACCGCGATCGGCATCTCGTTCGCCGTCACGGTCGCGCTGGGGGTGATGTTCTTCTCCCTGATCCCGCCCGACACGAACCTCGGCGTCTCGCTGATGGACCTGCTGTTCGGCTCGATCCTCGGCGTGCGCGCCGTCGACCTGCTGATCATCGCGCTCGTGACGGCGCTGGCGCTGGCCGTCACGGCCCGGCACTGGGGCCGCATGGCGTACGCGACCTTCGACGACGAGCTCGCCCGCGCCGACGGCGTCGACACCGCCAGGCTCGAGCTGGTCCTCTACCTCCTGGCCGCCGTCGTGATCGCCGTGAGCGCCGTCGTCGTCGGCGTGATCCTGATGGCCGCCTACCTGGTCATACCCGCCGCCACCGCGCGGCTGCTGGCGCGCACGCTGGCGCAGATGACGGCCCTGACTGTCGTGCTCGGCGTCGCCGCCACGGTGGCAGGCCTCGCCGCCTCGTTCCTCCTCGACGTGCCCAGCGGCTCGACGATCGTGCTCGTGCAGGCGGTCATCTTCGGAGTCGCGGCCACAGCTCGTCGACGCGGGCCAGAACCTCTGCGGTCGTCGTGAGCTTCTCCGGCCACGGCCGGTCGAACCCCTCCTCGCGCAGCTTGGGCGTGCCGTCCATGACGAAGCGCGGGCCAGAGCCGAACGTGTCGTCGATGACCTGGACGTCCCGCTCCGGGTCGATGTTGTTCAGGAGCGTCCACATCACCTGCTCGAAGTCGCGCGGGTCGCAGCCGTCGTCGACGACGGCGATCAGCCTCACCCCGCGGGCGGCCGTCTGGCGCGCCGCCCACTCGCCCAGGTGCCGGCCCTGGCCGGGCCGGGTCTTGCGCGTGGTGATGAACCAGAAGCCGCCAGCGAGCTGGTGCTGGTCGGCGACCTCGGCGTGGTTGGGGAGGTCCTTGCGGCCGCGCTCCGGGTTCGGCTCGAACGGCTGGTCGCCGCCCTCCTCGGGGTGCTTGATCGTGCCGTCGACGATCAGCTTGCTGCCGTAGCTGAACGCGCGGCTGGAGTGGTCGAGGACGTCGATGGGGCCCTTCGCGAACTGGGAGTCGCGGCCGGGCACCGCGCGCCTGAGCACGCCGCGCCAGAAGCCGAGGTGGTCCTTGGGGTCGAGCTCGGGGTCGTCCGAGACGAGCACGACCTTCGCGAACATCATCTGGCCGAGCCCGAGGAGCCCGTTCGCGACCTTGTAGGCCTGCCCGGGGTAGCGCTTCTCGATCGACACGTTCACGAGGTTGTGCGCGATGCCGGCCGGGGGCATGTGGTAGTCGCGGATCTCGGGCAGGATCAGCTGCGCGGGCACGAGGAATATCCGCTCGCTGGCGAGGATCAGGTAGGCGTCCTCCATCGGGGGAGGGCCTACGACCGTCGCGGGGTAGACGGGGTCGTCGCGCATCGTGATCGCGGTGACGTGGAACGCGGGGTAGAGGTCGGGCAGCGTGTAGAAGCCCGTGTGGTCGCCGAACGGCCCCTCGGTCACGAGGTCCTCGGCGGGGTCGACGTAGCCCTCGAGGACGATCTCGGCGTGGGCCGGCACGTCGAGGTCGACGGTCACGCCCTTCACGACCTCGACGCGGCGGCCGCGGATGAAGCCGGTCAGGGCGAGCTCGTCGAGGCCCGGCACCGGCGGGATCGGCGCCGTGGCGGCGTAGGTCAGGGCCGGGTCGCCGCCGAGGGCCACGGCGACCTCGAGCCGCTGGCCCGCCTGCCGCGCGCTCTCGAAGTGCCTGGCGCCCGTCTTGTGACGCTGCCAGTGCATCGCCGTCGTCCTCGGGCCCAGTACCTGCATGCGGTACATGCCCATGTTCAGGTCGCCGTGGACGGGGTCGCGGGTGATCACGAGCGGCAGCGTGATGAAGGGGCCGCCGTCCTGCGGCCAGGTGGTCAGCACCGGCAGCCTTCCGAGGTCGACGTCGTCGCCGGTGAGCACGCGGCGCTGCACCGGGGCCGTGCGCACGCGCCGGGGCGGCAGCGAGCGCACCTCGCGGAGCTTCGGGAGGTTCGACATCATGCCCACGAGGCCGCCGCCGAGCCGCACGTCGAGCAGGTCCCGCAGGCGCTCGGTGACCTGGCTCAGGTCGTCGACGCCCAACGCCCACGCCATGCGGCGCGCGCTGCCGAAGAGGTTCATCGCCACGGGGACGTCGTGGCCGACGACGTTCTCGAAGAGCAGGGCGGGCCCGCCCTCCTTGACGGCGCGGTCGGCGATCGCCGCGGCCTCCAGGTACGGGGAGACGGGCTCTTGGACCCTGACCAGCTCGCCGCGCTCCTCGAGCAGGCGCAGGAACGCGCGCAGGTCGTGCGCGCTCACGCCGCCCGCTCTCCTTCCGGCTCGCCCCCGCTCACGCCTCGGCCGCCCCGGGTCGGCACGCGGCCGGGCTCACGCCACGACCGCCTGCGGCGCGGGCAGGACGCCCGCGAGCTGGCTCCTCAGGCGGTCGAGGCCCTCGCCGGTGACGGCTGAGACGCTGACGGCGCCGTAGCGCTCCTCGAGCTCCCGCAGCACGCCGGGGTCGGCGGCGTCGGCCTTGTTGATCACGACCAGCCGCGGCGGCTCGAGCTCGAGCTCGTCGAGGATCCGCTGCACCGCGTCGACGCGGTCGGGTGCGCCGGGCGTGGCGCCGTCGACGACGTGCAGCAGCAGGTCGGCGTGGTGGAGCTCCTCGAGCGTGGCCCTGAAGGCGTCGACGAGCTCCTCGGGCAGGTCGCGGATGAACCCCACGGTGTCGGTGAACACGGCCTTGCCGCCCCACGGCCCCAGCTCGGGCAGCCAGCCCTCGCGCGTCGTGGGCCTGAGCGTGGCGAACAGCTTGTCCTGGGACAGCGCGGCTGCCTTCGTGAGGGCGTTGAACAGGGTCGACTTCCCGGCGTTCGTGTAGCCGACGAGCGCGACGACCGGCGTGGTCGACGCCGTGCGCGTCTTGCGCGTCTCGGCGCGGCGGCGGCTGATGTCCTCGACGGCCCTCTCGAGCGTGGCGATGCGGTCCCTGATGCGGCGCCTGTCGACCTCGAGCTTCGTCTCGCCGGGGCCCCTTGTGCCGATGCCGCCGCCGAGGCGGCTCATCGCCTCGCCGCGGC
>DATGNP010000336.1:0-2624 GCA_035306665.1 Trueperaceae bacterium | reverse complement strand
GCAAGCCCGACCCCGCCGCCTACGCGGCGCTGCTGGCGGCGCTGGGCGAGGAGGCCGGCGACGTCGTGTTCGTCGACGACAACGCCGCGAACGTCGCGGCGGCGAACGAGCTGGGCCTGGTCGGCGTCCTCCTCGACGCCGGCTTCCCCCGCCGCTGGCGCGAGGCCGTGCCTGGGCTCGCGCTCCCCCCGGAGCTGACCGCGGCCGACTGGAGCTGAGCGCGGCCGCCCACCGGCGGCGCGGCGGCCCCCGCAGGACACTCGCCGCGGTGGACCCCCGCGCGGCACGGCGGCCCGGCGACCGGCCGGCCCCTGCCGCATGACGACGGCGGTGCGCTCGGCGGCGCGCGGTAACGTGGCCGCATGACGGGCGGCCGCGACGACCGCGAGCTGTGGAGGGAGCCGGGCGACGCGCCGCGCCCGGTGAAGCTCCTCCAGGGCTACGTCTGGCACCCCGTCGACGCGGGCCTCGACCTGGCCGCGTCGCTCGCCGGCGAGGTCGCGCCCGACGTCCACCTGCTCCTCGACGCGATGCCGCGGGCGCCCTTCGCGTTCTTCGACGACGGCACGCCCTCCTCGACCCAAGTCGTCTACCAGCTCACGCTGCTGGCGATCCTCGCCCCCGACGCCGACCCGGCGCGCGTGCTGGTCGAGGTCGCGCCGCTGGTCGAGGAGCGGCTCGAGACCACGCCCCCGAGCGTGGGCTGGCAGCTGATGGAGGACCTGCGCGAGGTCGGCTGAGCCCGCGCGCCGCGCGTCCCGTGACGCGGCTCCACCCTCGTCCGCCCCGCCGCCGGCACGGCGCTCACGGACCGCGCCGAGCTCAGCGCGGCGCGGCCGCCACCTGCCGCGTCGGGATCGTGATGCCCTCGGCGTCGAAGCGCTCCTTGACGCGCTGCGTGAGGTCCGACTGCGTGGCCTGGAAGTCCGACGCCGTCGTCCAGTACTGCGCCACGAGCGTCAGCGACAGGTCGGTGAAGCCCCGCGTCGTGAACGTCGGCGCCGGGTGCGAGAGGACGCGCGGGTCGGCGGTGACGACCTCGCGCAGGACGTCGAGCGCGCGGTGGACGTCGTCCTGGTAGCTGATGCCGACGACGAGGTCGAAGCGCCGCCTCACCGCCTGCGAGTAGTTGACGATCTTCGACCCCCACACGCTGCCGTTGGGCAGGTGCACGACGACGCCGTCCCAGGTCACGACGCGGGTCATGAACAGCCCGATGTCGGTGACCGTGCCGGCGGTGCCGGCCACCTCGATGCCGTCGCCGAGCTTGAAGGGCCGCAGGGTCATCAGCATGATGCCGGCGGCGACGTTCGACAGCGTGCCCTGCAGCGCCAGGCCGACCGCCAGGCCGGCGGCGCCGACGAGCGCCGTGATGCTGGCCGTCTGCACGCCCAGGCGCCCCAGGGCCGCCACGACCGCGAGCGCCAGCACGGCGCCGCGCGCGACGCGCGCCAGCGTGGGCGAGTAGTCGTAGGAGACCCCGGAAGCGCGCTCGACGGCGCGACGCGTCACGCGCTCCGCGCCCCGAGCCAGGAAGTAGCCGACGACGAGGATCAGCGCGGCCGTGAAGAGGTTGACGGCCAGCCGCGAGAGGGCGGGGCCGACGTCGGCCCAGGCGAAGCCCAGCTCCACTCAGCGCTCCGGGACCGCTGTCACCACCAGCCGCTCGTGCGGGTAGACGTAGCCCTGCTTGCGCGCCAACGCCTCGCGGTAGGCGACGTCGCCGGCGTGGGCCGCGACCTCGTCGAGGCGGGTCAGCTCGGCGGTGAGCGCCGCGACCTCGGCCTCGAGGCGGGCGACCTCGCGCCGGTGCACGAGGTGGCGGTCGAGCTCGACGCCGATGAGGAAGAAGGCGTGGAGGGAGCCCGCGACGGCGAGGACGATCAGCGCCGGATGCACGCGGCGCGAGCGCAGGTCGCTCACCCGGCGACCTCGTGCAGGGCCAGGGCCTCGCGCAGGAAGCGGGCGGCGTCCTCGGGCGCCGTGGGGTTGACGAAGAACCCCGCTCCCCAGTCGTAGCCCGCCTGGGTCGTGAGGCGCGGCAGCACCTCGAAGTGCCAGTGGAACGACGGCCGCTCCGCGCCCGGGACCGTGTGCAGCGCCATGTTGTACGGCGGCCTGTCGAGGGCGTAGTTCAACGCGCGCAGCACGTCCTGGAGGATATCAGCCAGCAGCGGGAGGTGGTTCGCCGCCACGGCGCCGAAGCCGCTGCCGTGCCGGCGCGGCAGCACCCAGGTCTCGAACGGCGTCCGCGAGGCGAAGGGGGCCAGCGCCACGAACTCCTCGTTGGCCGTCACGATCCGCTCGCGGGCCTCGAGCTCGCGCTCGAGCACGTCGCAGAAGAGGCAGGTGCCGTGCGCGGCGTGGTGCTGCTCGCCCGCCTCGATCTCCTCCTCGACCCAGCGGTTCGGGACCGGCAGCGCGAGGACGTGGGCGTGGGGGTGGTCGTAGAGGGCGCCCGCGGCCCGCCCGACGTTGCGGGTGAGCTGCACGTGGCGCACGCCGGGCTTCTCGCCGTGGAGGGCGATGCGGTCGCGGTAGAGGCGCAGGACGTCGACGAGGTGGGAGCGGGGCATGCGGTCGAGCGTCTGCCTGGCGTCGGGGTGCTCGACGATGATCTCCTG
>DATGNP010000335.1:0-6037 GCA_035306665.1 Trueperaceae bacterium | reverse complement strand
CTTGGGCACCATCTCGCCCAGGGTCACGTGGAGGAACGAGACGAGCGCCAACGCGATCGCGAACGACACGCCGGAGACGAGCCCGTCGCCCAGTCCGAGGGACCTGAGCGGCCCCTCTAGCAGGTGGTGGATCGAGGGCTCGGAGACGTTGAGGATGAGCAGCGAGCAGACCGTGATCCCGAGCTGCGAGCACGCCAGCATCAGCGAGGCGTGCTCCATCGCCCACAGCGCCACGCGCGCGGCGGCGTTGCCCTCCTTCGCCAGCGGCTCGACCTGGGCGCGACGCGCGGCCAGGACGGCGAACTCGGCGGCCACGAAGAACGCGTTCGCCGCCAGCAGCAGGACGAGCCAGACGATGCCCCACCACGGGCTCATGCCGGGGCCTCACCGACGGCCGGCGCGGGCGGCCGGGGCACGTAGCGCAGCCTGTCGACACGCAGCCCGTCCATGCGCAGGACGATGAGCCTGCCGCCGTCCACCTCGACGACGTCGCCGCGCTCGGGCACCTTGCCGAGCTCGGCCATGACGAAGCCGCCGAGCGTGTCGTAGTCCTCGTCCTCGGGGATCACGAGGCCCACGCGCTCCGCGACCTCGTCGAGGCGCAGCATCCCCGGCAGGGTCCAGGAGTCGTCGGGCCACTGCCGCACGGCGGCCTCGCGGCGGTCGTGCTCGTCGGCGACCTCCCCGACCAACTCCTCGACGAGGTCCTCCAGCGTGACGACGCCCGCCGTGCCGCCGTACTCGTCGAGGACGACGGCGAGCTGGCCGCCGCCCCTGAGGTGCCCCAGGAGCACGTCGGCCGTCTGGGTGTCGGGCACGAAGCTCGCCTCGCGCATGAACGCCGTCACCGGCGTGAGGTCGCGCTCCTCGCGCGGCACCGACAGGGCGCCCTTGACGTGCACGACGCCGACGACGTCGTCGATGCCCGTCCCGGTGATCGGGAAGCGCGAGTGGCCGGTGTCGCGGGCGAGGGCGATGACGTCGGCGGCGGTGGCCGTGGCCGGCAGCGTCGCGAGGCGGGTGCGGGGGGTCATGACGTCGCCCGCGGTGAACTCGGCGAAGTCGAGGGTCCTCGTGAGCAGGGTGGCGGCGCGCGGGTCGAGGCTGCCCTCGCTGGCGGAGTGCTGCACGAGGCTGGCGAGCTCCTCGACGGTACGCGCCGAGGAGAGCTCCTCCTGCGGCTCGACGCCGAAGGCCCTGACCAGGACGTTGCTGAAGCCGTTGAGGAGCCTGACGAACGGCCCGAAGACGGTCGTGAAGCCGATCTGCAGCGGCGCCACGAGCCGGCCCGTGAGCTCGGGCAGGGCCAGGGCCAGGTTCTTCGGCACCAGCTCGCCGAAGATCATCGACAGGAGCGTCGCCAGCGCGACGGCCGTCACGGTCGCGACCGGGCGGACGAGGTCGCCGGGCAGGCCGGCGGCCAGCAGCGGCCCGGAGAGGAGCCGCGACACTGCCGGCTCCATCGTGTAGCCGGTCAGCAGGGTCGTGAGCGTGATGCCGAGCTGCGCGCTCGAGAGGTGCGTGGAGGTGTGGCGCAGCGCCGCGATGACGGCCGCGAGGCCCTTCTCGCCGCGGTCCTGCCTGGCCTGCAGCACGGCCCGGTCGAGGTTGACGAGGGCGAACTCCGAGGCGACGAAGATCCCGGTTCCGGCGGTGAGGAGCAGGCCGAGCCCGAACAGCAGCCAGTCGCTCATAGGCCTGCGGCGTACCCCAGAGGGGTAGTCGGCTCCATGTTCCGGCCGAGTATACAGGGCGCCCCGGCCGCGCTCGGCGGCCGGGGCGCTGCCCTGGTCCACAGGGGCGGCCGCTGGGGCCTCCCCGTGGGAGCCTCAGCTCAGAGGTCGGGCGGGTTCGGTACTAGCGGGTCGTCGAGCGGCGCCTGGTCGTTCGGGCCCTCGTTCAGGGGGTCGTCGAGGGGATCGTCGACCGGGTCGTCACCCTGGACGCCGTCGAGCGCGTCCTCGGCGCCCTCCTGCAGGTCCTGCGCGCCCTCGCGCACGTCCTGGCCCAGGTCGTCGATGCCCTGCTCGACGTCCTCGCCGAGCCGGTTGAGGTCGTCGCCGATCGGCGGCACGCCCATGCCGTCGTCGGCGGGCGGCGCGAGGGGATCGTCGACTGGGGGGGCCAGGGGGTCACCCGGGAAGGGTTCCTCGAGGCTCTCCTCGGCCTGCTCGTCGGCGAGCTGCTGGCTCACCTCGGTGAGCATGTTGCGGGCCTCGCCCACGTCGTCGCGCACCTCGCGGACCTCGCTGATGAGTCGCTCGGGCTCGCCCTGGCCGCCCTCGGCGCTGAGGTCCATCAGCCGCTGCTCGACGGCGTCGAGGCGGTCGGCCACCTGCTCGATCTGGTCGCGGATCGCCGCGGCGTCCTCCTGGCTGAACCCGCCGCGGTTCGTGTCACAGGCGGCGAGCCCCAGCACCAGCAGCGGCGCTGCCAGGACGCTCAGCAGCCGGCGGTTCAGCGGTCTTCCCTGCACCATCGTCGTCACGTTCACGTTGGCCTCCCTCCGGAGGTCGCGTGGCCGCTGTCGGCCGCGCGCGACTTGGGTCCCCGCGCACCGGGGACCGTCTGCGCCACACCCTGAACGATGCGCCGTGAGAAGGCCTTTCCAGGCCGTGAGACGGCCTTAACGCCCCACCCACCCTGCGCTCGTGAGCCTCTTACCCTCCTAATGCGCCTCTCGGGGTCGCCGTGACCGAGCGCGCGGGCCCTCTCATCGACGCGATGAGAGCGCCGCGACCCCGGCGCCGGCGCGCGTGTATCCTCTCCGCGTGCAGCCACGAGCGCTCGCGGTGGCCGTGCGGCCCATGACGCCTGAGGACTGGCCGGGCGTGAGGAGCGCCTACCTCGAGGGGATCGCTACCGGCCAGGCGACGTTCGAGGAGACCGCCCCCGAGGAGTACGCCGCCTGGTCGGCGAGCCGGCTCGCGACCTGCCGCCTGGTGGCCCACCCGACGGGCGACGCGTCCGACGTGCTCGGCTGGGCGGCCCTCTCCCCCGTCTCGTCCCGTCCCGTCTACCGCGGCGTGGCCGAGGTCGGGATCTACGTGGCGGCGCGCGCGAGGGGGCAGGGCGTCGGCCGCGCCCTGATGGGAGCGCTCGTCGCGGCGTCGGAGGCGGAGGGGATCTGGACGCTCCAGAGCGCCGTGTTCCCGGAGAACGCCGCCACGCTCGCCCTGCACGCCGCCTTCGGGTTCCGCGAGGTCGGCCGGCGCGAGCGGATCGGCAAGCACCGCGGCGTCTGGCGCGACACCCTGCTGCTCGAGCGGCGCAGCCGGCTGCCCGAGCTGAACGCCTGACGGGACTCGCCGGTCGCTCCGCGAAGGCGTGCCGCGCCCGGACGCGACCGCCGCCCGCTCAGCCGGACGCCTCCTGCGCCGCGCGCAGCGCCGCGGCCAGCGCCTCCCTGCCCGCCTGCGCGGCGTTCAGCAGCACGCCGGGGCGGCCGAGAGGCGCGGGCAGCTCGACGCCGCGGCCGTCGCCGGCCGCGTGGCTCGCGCCCGTGTATGGGTCGGTCCACTCGCCCGAGCCGGCCGGCAGGTAGGCGGTGACGGTCGAGCGTCCCGGGCGCACGACGGGCGCGACCAGCACGCCGGGCCCGAGGAAGAACTGCTCGTTGAGGCCGCGCGTGGCCGGGTCGCCTGGGTAGGCGAGCCAGGGGTGCCTCACGACCGGCAGGCCGGTGGCGCCGGCCTCGGCCATCAGCTCGCGCCGGAGGCCGCGCCAGGCCACGAACGTCCGCGCCGCGCGGGCGAAGTCCGCCAGCGTCGACTCGTCGCTGTAGACCTGGACGTTGAGGCTCGGCCTGTTGCCCTCGTGGGTGCGCAGGAACGCCGTGAACGCCATCAGCTCGCCCCAGCGGGCCAGCAGCTCGCGCGTCCGCACCCGGCGCGGCAGGGGAGCGACCGTCGAGGTGTAGCCGCCGACGTCGCCGTGCTGCAGGCTGTAGCCGGCGAAGCCGGAGCTCAGCAGGCCCGTGAGGGCGCTGCGCAGGCCGTCGTGCTCGTCCCACGTCACCGTCTGGTCACCCAGCCAGAACAGCCCGGCGTCGCGCGGGCTGCGCGTGTAGCCGGCGCGGAAGAAGGTGACGAAGTCCCCGGGCGAGCGCCCCAGCCGCTCGGCCAATCGCTCCCTGAGGCGGCGGTTGAACGCCGCCCACGCCTCGGGGTAGCGGTTGTGCCACTCGAGCGCCGTGCCTCCCTTCAGCACCGCGTCGAACGGCAAGCCCTCGCCGAAGTCGGCCATCCAGCCGTCCGTCCCGGTCTCGGCGAGCTTCGCGGTGAGCGTGTCGAGGTACCAGGCCACGGCCTCGTCGTCGCTGAGGTCGACGAGGCCGGCCTCGAAGTCGCCCTGGTCCGTGAGGTAGGTCGCGCCCGAGCGCGTGCGCACGAACCGCCCCTCCGCGGCGCCCACGCCGAAGAGGTCGGGACGGCCGCCGGGCCGCAGGGACATGTCGGCGAGGAACGGGTTGACGTAGACCAGCGTGGCGAGGCCGCGCCCCGCGAGCCACGACCTCAGCTCGTCCCAGTCGGGGTAGCGGTCGCGGTTCAGCTGCCAGTCCCACCACAGGCGCTGGCCGAAGCCGACGGCCCTGTTGCCCACCCAGTCCTGCAGCCACACGCCCGCCAGCGGGGCGCGGTGGCGCTCGAGGGCGGCCACGACCCGCCGCACCTTCTCGCCGCCGCCCTGCATGCCGACGACGGCACCGCGGTCGGCCCAGTCGGGCAGCGGTCCCATGCGGCCGGCGTGACGCGTGTAGGCCTCGAGCAGCTCGGCCGGGCTCGAGCCGGCCACGACGCGGGCCGTCAGCGCCGGGGCGTACACGCGGGCGCTGGCCACCGCTTCGTGCCTGAGGTCGAGCTGCATGGGGTACGTGTCGGTGAGGTAGAGGCCACGCAGGTCGCTGCCGATCAGGACGGGCACGGGCGCGTAGGTGCTCCACCACTCGCCGCCCGCGCCGCCGAGGAGCTCGGCCAACAGGGTCAGCGGCTGGGCGCCGCGGCCGACGCCCTGCTCGGCGGTCAGCACGGGGAGGCGTCTGCCGGCGAGGTCGAGGCGGCTGAACTGGACGCCGCCGCCGAACACGCTCGCGCCCGGCGTGCGCTCCCACAGGAGCTCCGCCCACGGGGTCCCCGCCTGCCCCGCGAGGGCGTCGCCCGGCACGCCGCCGCTGGCGACCTCGCCCCCTCCCGACAGCCGGAGGGCGAGCTCGAGGGTCTCCCCGTCGACGACACGGAACGTCGCCGCGTAGGGGACGCCGGCGCCGCCTCCTGGCCCCACGAGGCGGCCCTCCAGCACCAGCTCGCCGCCGGCCGGCGAGACCGACGCGACGGTCTGGTCGCCGAGCCGCCCGCGCACGCGCTCGTCGACGCCCAGGTGGCCCGCGACGCCGGCGAAGCGCACCACGCCCTCGACGGCGGCCGCGAAGGCGCCGGGCGGACGCGAGGCCCACGCCACGCCGCCCGGGCTGCGCGGGTGGCGCACGACGAGCCGGCCAGGCTGCAGGACCACCTCGAAGGCGCCGAGCCTCCAGCTGCCGGGACCCACGTCCCCCGCCAGCACGAGGCGGCCGGGCGACGGCGGCGGGGGAGCGAACGCGGCGCGGTAGGCCTGCGTCGCCAGGCGGGCGACGCCGGGCACGAGCCTGCGCGGGGTCATCGCTCCGGCGGTCTGCGGGCGGCCTGGAGCGCGCCGAACGCCATGCCGAAGAAGACGGCCGACCCGAAGTAGAAGAGGGGGCCGGCGTCCTGCGCGACGGCGCGGTAGAGCAGCACGCCGCCGACGCCTGCCAGCACCAGGACGAGGACCCAGCGTGAGAGCGCGCCGCCCATGAGCAGGCGTAGTCTATGCCAGCCGACACGGCGCCCGGACGCCGCCGCGCGGGCTCCGGGCGCCCGCCCGGCCGAGGCGGCGTCGCCCCGCTAGCGACGGGCGCCCGTCCGCGCCGAGCCGGCGCCGCCCCTCACGGCGGCGGGCGCCGCCCGCCGCGCCCTGGTACCGTCTAGCTCGTGACCGCGTCAGGGCAACGCACCGCGCT
>DATGNP010000334.1:0-2504 GCA_035306665.1 Trueperaceae bacterium | reverse complement strand
CGGGCGTCACCGACCTGACCGTGCGCGGCGACGCGCGCTCGAGCCTACTGGTCGCGGGCACCGTTAGGCCGCTGCGCGGCGAGCGCGTCCAGCGGTCGTTCGACGTCGCCGGCGGGGTCGCGCGCTTCGCGCTGCACAGCGAGGGAGGCTTCGCCCGTTGGCTCGGTCGCGCCGGCCGCCCGGGCGGCTGGGACCTCACCCTCGGCGGCGGGGGCCCCGTCGCCCTCACGGTCGACACCGGCGTCGGCGCCGCCGACCTCGACCTCTCGCAGGCCGAGCTCGAGCGGCTCGACCTCGACACGGGCGTCGGCGACACGCGCGTGGTCCTCCCGGCGCGCGGCCGCTACGCGGTCGGCATCGACACCGGCGTCGGCGCCGTCACGGTGAGCGTGCCGCGCGGGCTGGCCGCGCGGATCGAGGTGTCGCGCGGCGTGGGCGGGGTCTCGGTGCCGTCGCGCTTCGTCCCCAGCGGCGATGACGTCTACGTCTCGCCCGACTACGCCACCGCCAGGCACCGGGTCGACCTGCGGATCGACAGCGGCGTCGGGGCCGTGCGGATCGTGGACGACGACTAGACCGCCGCGGCTTGACTGACTGAACGTTCATTCAGTAGGCTGCGCGCCGTGAACGCTGACCCCAGCGGCACCGACCCCGGCACGCTGGACGCGGCCGCGGTCGGCGCCTCCACAACAGAAACGCCCGCCAGGGACCGCATCATGGCCGCGGCCTTGGAGCTCTTCGCGACGCACGGCTTCGGCAGCACGTCGGTGAAGGCCGTGGCCGCGCGCGCCGGCGTCTCGCCCGGCCTGATCTACGTCTACTTCGCCTCGAAGGACGACCTCCTCAGGGCCGTCTTCGAGGAGGGCATGCGCGACGTCTGGGCCAGCCTCGAGCCGGTGACGACCACGGAGCCGGCCGCCGCCCTGGAGGCGCTGATGCGCCGGAGCTTCGAGCTCGTCGCCGCGCACGAGCACCTGTGGCGCCTCCTCTACGCGCTGCGCTCGCAGCCCGGCGTGCTCGAGAGGGTCGGCGCCGCCTACGCCGAGTGGAGGCGAGCCATAGAGTCGCAGCTCACGGACCTCTGCGCCCGGGCCGGCCACGCCGACCCGTCGACCTCGGCCAAGGTGCTCTTCGCGCTCATCGACGGCGCGAACCAGCACCGCATGGCCGAGCCCGACACCTACCCCACCGACGCGGTCGTGAGGGTCGTGACGGCCGCGTTCGCGAGGAGCCAGCCATGATCCCCTCCTGGGTCGACCCCTCCCTCTACCCGTTCGAGCCGCGCCGCTTCGAGGTCGACGGGCACGCCATGAGCTACGTCGACGAGGGCGCGGGCGAGCCCGTCGTCCTCGTCCACGGCACCCCCACGTGGTCGTTCCTCTGGCGGGACGCGATCCGCGCGCTCAGCAGGGGCCACCGCGTCGTCGCGGCGGACAACCTCGGCTTCGGCCTCTCCGACAAGCCGCCGGCGGCCGACTACCGGCCCGCCGCCCACGCCAGGCGGCTGGAGGCCCTGATCGACCACCTCGGCCTCGAGGGCATCACGCTCGTCGTCCACGACTTCGGCGGGCCGATCGGGCTGCACCACGCGCTGACGCGCCCCGAGAACGTGCGCCGGGTGGCGCTGCTGAACACCTGGCTGTGGTCCAACGCCGGCGACAGGAACGTCGAGAGCGTCGGCCGCCTCTTCGGCGGCCCCGTCGGTCGCTTCCTCTACCTGCGGCTGAACCTCTCGCCGCGCTTCCTGCTGCCCACCGCGTTCGCCGACAGGCGCCGCCTGGACGCGCGCGTCCACGCCCACTACCTCGGGCCGTTCCCTGCGCCTTCCGACCGGCACGCCCTGTGGGCGATGGCGCGCGAGCTCCTCGCCTCGAACGACTGGTACGACGAGCTGTGGGGCAGGCGCCGGGCCCTGGCCGACAAGCCGGTGCTGGTCATGTGGGGCATGCGCGACCGGCTCATGCCGCCTAGGCACCTGGCGCGGTGGCGCGAGGCCCTCCCCCACGCGCAGGTCGTGGAGCTGCCCGACGCCGGCCACTTCGTGACCGAGGAGGCCGGGGAGGAGGCTGTCGCCCGCCTGCTCGCGTTCGTGGACAACGGGACCGTCACCCACTGACCCCCGCCCACGGCGGCCCTACACTCTGCGCATGCCGGAGGGGGTGAGGCTGCTCGGCACGCCGCGTGTCTGGCACGACGGCGACTGGCACGACCTGCCCCTCGACAAGCGGCTCGGCCTCGTCACCTACCTGGCGTGCGCCGGGACGTGGGTGACCCGCGAGCGGGTCTCGTTCCTGTTCTGGCCCGACGTCCCCAACGCCAGGGCGCGCATCAACCTGCGCCAGCTGCTGGCCCGCGCGCGCTCGCTGCCGCTGGCCGACCGGCTCGAGGCCGACGACGTGCGGCTGCGCTGGCGCGGCGACTCCGACGTGAGCGCCTTCCGGCGCGCCCTCGCCGAAAGCGAGTGGCGGCTGGCCACGGTCATCTACGCCGGTGACCTGGCCCAG
>DATGNP010000333.1:0-4013 GCA_035306665.1 Trueperaceae bacterium | reverse complement strand
GATCGCCGACCAGCTCGTCGCCGGGGGCCTCCTCGACGACGTGCTGGGCGCGTTCGGCGGCCAGCGCTCCGAGCCGCGCGAGGAGGGGGCGCCGGGCCCCGACCCGGCCGAGCTGGCCGAGCGCTACGCCGACACGCCCGGGGTCCAGTCGGTCAGCGTCCTCTCCCCCGCCGGCGCGCTCCTCGCCGGCGCGCCGCTCGCGGCCGGCGAAGGCTCGCTCGACGGCCTGCGGGCCGCCGCCGCGGCCCTGCTGCCCGCAGCCGCAGGCGACAGCGACGTACTGGTCGTCACCGCCGGCCTCTCCGACAGCCACGTCGTCGCGGCCTTCGCGCCGGACGTCACGGTCGCGCTGACCGTCGACTCCGCGGCGCTGGCGCCCGTGGTGTCCGGTCGTCTGCGCCGCGACCTGGCCGGCGACTGACGCCCGCGGTGCCCACGCTCACACGCGAGGTCGCCGACCTCGCCGACCTTCGCCGCCTCGCGGAAGAGGTGGCCGCCGCGACCGTGCCCGGCGACCTGCTCGTCCTGACCGGCCCGCTGGGAGCGGGCAAGACGACGTTCGTGCAGCAGCTCGCCGCGGCCCTCGGCTCCGAGGCGCCGGTGGGCAGCCCGACCTACACGCTCGTTCACGAGTACCCGACGCCGCACGGCCTGCTGGTCCACGTCGACCTCTACCGCCTGCCAGCGGGCGCGGTCGCGGCGCTGGGCCTCGACGACTACCTCGACCGGTCCCGCCTCGTCGCCGTCGAGTGGGGCGAGCCGCTGCTGGCGGAGCACCCGGAGGCGCACCACCTCGACCTCGCGCCCGCGGCGGGCGGGGACGGTCCTCGGACGGCGACGTGGCGGGCGCCGGAGCGGGCGGCGTGAGCGCGCCCGGCACCGAGGCGTCCGGCTCGGACGCACTGGACGCCGGCGCGACAGTCCCGCGCCTGACCCTCGCCGTCGACTGCGCGACCAGCTACCTGGCGCTGGCGCTCGTGGACGAGGCGGGCCGCGTCGCGGCCCGGTTCGCCGCGGACGTGGGCCGGGGGCACGCCGCCCGCCTCGTGCCCGAGCTGGAGACCCTGACCGCCGCGGTGCCCGGATGGCGGGAGCGCCTGGCGCGCGTCGTGGCCGGCGTGGGTCCCGGGTCGTACACGGGCCTGCGCGTGGCCCTGGCCACGGCCAGCGGGCTCGCCCGCGCCCTCGGCGCCGAGCTCGGGGGCGCACCTACCTTCGCGGCGCTGGCGGCCGGCGTGCTCGCCCCCGGCGAGGAGGCCGTCGTGACCCTCGACGCCCGTCGCGGCAACGTCTACGCCGCCCACTGCCGCCGCGAGCCGGCCCCGGCGGACGCGCCGGACGCGGCGCCCGTCGTGGCGGTCCTGGCCGGTCCCGCCAAGCTCCCCGCCGCCGACGCCGGGTCGCTGGCGCCGGGCGCGCGCGTGGCGCCCGCCGGCGTGCCCGACGCGGCCGCGCTCGTCGCCGCCGCGCTGGACGGGCCTCCGGCGGCGGTGTACCTCTGAGCCGCCGCCGGGCCCGGGCGCGCCCCGACGTGGCCGGCCCGCGTCGCGGGGCCCGGGTCTACCAGCGGGAAGGGCCAAGTTATACTGCCGCGGAATCCCGCCGGGGTGGGAGTTGAGCATGTTCTTCAAGTTCGGACAGGAGATCGGGGTCGACCTGGGTACGGCCACGGTCTTGATCTACGTGAAGGGCCAGGGCATCCTGCTGCGCGAGCCCTCGGTGATCGCCATGGTGCGGGACACCGGCGAGGTCAAGGCCGTCGGCGAGGAGGCCCACCGCATGCTCGGCCGCACCCCGGGCAACATCGTCGCGGTCAGGCCGATGCGCGAC
Organism: Trueperaceae bacterium; assembly: GCA_035306665.1. Classification (GTDB taxonomy): domain Bacteria; phylum Deinococcota; class Deinococci; order Deinococcales; family Trueperaceae; genus DASRWD01. Next base: position 2,183 of record DATGNP010000333.1, on the reverse strand, counting down.
GGCGTCATCGCCGACTACGACCTCACCGAGAAGATGCTGCAGGCCTTCGTGCGCAAGGTCCTCAAGGGCCCCAGCCGCCTCTTCAAGCCGCAGGTGATGGTGTGCGTGCCCTCGGGCGTGACCGAGGTCGAGCGCCGTGCCGTGCTGCAGGCCACGCGCGAGGTCGGCGCGCGCAAGGCGTTCCTCATCGAGGAGCCGCTCGCGGCCGCGATCGGCGCGGGCGTGAAGATCGCCGAGCCGACGGGGAGCATGATCGTCGACATCGGCGGCGGCACCACCGACATCGCGATCATCTCGCTGGGGGGCATCGTCGTGTCGGAGAGCCTGCGCATCGCCGGCAACGAGCTCGACGAGTCGATAGTCCGCTACATCAGGCAGAAGGAGAACCTCCTCATCGGCGACCGCACCGCCGAGGAGGTCAAGCGCAAGGTCGGCGCCGCCACCGTGCGCAGCCAGGCCGACGAGCTCGAGGTCGAGGTCCGCGGCCGCGACCTGATCAACGGCCTGCCCAAGAGCGTGAGGGTGACGACCTCGGACATCGTCGAGGCCCTCAAGGAGCCCATACAGAAGATCGCCGACGGCGTCAGGCGCGTGCTCGAGCAGGCGCCGCCGGAGCTCGTCTCGGACGTGATCGACCGCGGCATCATCATGACCGGCGGCGGCTCGCTGCTGAGGAACTTCGACGAGCTCCTGCGCCAGACGACGGGCATCCCGGTGATGGTCGCCGAGAACGCCACCGACTCGGTCGCGCTCGGCACCGGCCAGGCGCTGGACATGATCCACGTGCTGCGGGACGCCCTGATCTCGGACAACTTCCTCAGACGCTGAGGATGGACGGGCTACGGGCGGCGGTCCGCGCGGCCTGGCTCGGCCTGCTCCTGGTCGCGGCTCCGAGCGCGCTGGCCCAGCGCGCGGGGGCCGTGCCCGACTTCCCGCTCGAGGAGGTGCGGCCGGGCCTGACCGGCCACGGCCTCACGGCCGGGCCGGGCGGGGCCGTCGAGCGCTTCGAGGTCGAGGTGCTCGCCGTCCAGCACGACGCCGGCCCCGGCTTCCCCCTCGTGCTCGTCCGCGCCTCCGGGCCCCTGATCGAGGCCGCCGGCGGCGTGGCGGCGGGCATGAGCGGCAGCCCCGTCTACCTGCCCCGCGGCGGGCGCGACGCGCTCCTCGGCGCCGTCGGCTACGTCTTCCCCCAGGCCGACCACGACCTAGCGCTCGTCACGCCGATCGGCGCGATGCGCGACAGGCGCGTCGCGGCGGCGCCCGGCGCGGTCGCGGTGCCGGGGCTGGGGACGGCGGTGCCGGTGACGACGCCGGTGCTGATGACCGGCGCCTCGCCGCGGGCCGCGTCGCTCCTCGAGGAGCTGTTCGCGGGGGCGCCGACGCGTCCGCTCGCGCCCTTCGGCGCGCAGGGCGCTGCCGGGGGAGCCGCCGCGGACGCCCCCGAGCCCGAGCTCGTCCCGGGCGCCGCGATCGCCGTGCAGCTCATGACCGGCGACCTGAGCCTGGCGGCGCTGGGCACGCTCACGGCCGTCGACGGCCGCTCCCTGCTGGCCCTCGGCCACCCCCTCTTCGGGACCGGCGCCGCGTCGTACGGCATCGGGCACGCCGACGTCACGGCGATCGTGCCCAGCGCCGTGGTGCCGTTCAAGCTCGCGAACCTGCGCCCCGGCACCGTGGGGGCGGTCACGCTCGACACGCCGGCGGCGCTCGTGGCCTCCGCGGGCGCCCTGCCCGCGACGATCGCCGTCGAGCTGACGGTCGCCGCCGCGGGGCGCGAGGAGCGCTTCGCCGTCGACGTCGCGGCCGACGAGAGGCTCTACCCGCTGCTGACCGCCGTCGCCACGCTCGAGGCCGCCGACCGCGTCCTGCGGGCCACGGGGCCGGGCAAGGCCGACCTGGCGTGGGAGGTGAGCCTGGCCGACGGCGCGCGCGTGAACGTCCTCGAGCAGGTCACCAGCGACACCGACGTCGGCCTCGCCGCCGCCCGCCTCGCGGGCAGCCCGCTGGCGATCCTGGCGCTCAACAGGTTCGCCGACCCCGGCGTCGAGCGCGTCACCCTCGCCGTCACGTTCGACCGCGACCAGGGCAGCGCCGAGGTCGCGGAGCTCGTGCTCGAGGACGAGGCGCTGGCAGGGGGAGGCCACGCCGTGCTGCACGTGAGGCTGCAGCCCTACCGCCGCGAG
>DATGNP010000332.1:0-2852 GCA_035306665.1 Trueperaceae bacterium | reverse complement strand
TTCGGCTTCGCCGAGTCGCACGCCTGGGCGTTCGCGCTGCACGCCTACGCCAGCGGCTGGCTGCGGGTGCACTACCCCGCCGAGTACATGGCCGCGATCCTCACCGAGGAGCCGGGCATGTGGTCGCGGCAGACGAAGCGGCACGAGGCGCGCGACTGGGGGGTGCCGTTCCTGCCCTTCGACGTGAACCGCTCGGGCGTGCACTTCCGCGTCGAGCGCGTGGAGGACCCCGGCGGCGGCGGCAAGGTCAAGGCGGTCCGCCCTCCCCTGTCGGCGATCACGGGCGTGTCGGAGGAGGCGGCGCGGACGATGATGCTCGAGCGCCTCACGCACGGTCCCTACCGCGACGTCGACGACCTCCATCAGCGCGTCGCCCTGGAGCGCACCGTCGTCGAGGCGCTCGTGAGGGCCGGCGCCTTCGACGCCGTGCAGCCGCGCCGCGAGGCCCTCTACCGCGCCGGCGTGCTGGCGAACGCCCAGGCTCCCGGCTCCCGGGCGCTGTTCGCGCCTCCCGTCGAGACGCCCGACCTGCCGCGCCTGACGCTGCCCGAGCGCTTCGTGTGGGACTACCAGACCACGCGCATGAGCACGCTCGAGGTGCACGCCGTCGACCTCGTGCGCGACCAGCTCAGGGAGCTCGGCTGCGTGCCGCTCCTGCGGCTGCGCCGCACGCCGCGCAAGACGCAGGTGCTCACGGCCGGCCTCGTCGTCGGCCGTCAGCGCCCCGGCACGGCCAAGGGCTTCGCGTTCTTCGTGATCGAGGACGGGCCGGTGCGGGCGCAGGTGATCATCTCCCCCGACCTGTGGGACGAGCAGCGCGTGCTGCTGCGCGACGCCTCCCTGCTGGTGGTGGACGGGGTCGTCGAGGACACCGGCCACCAGCTCACGCTCAAGGCCATCAGGCTCGCCCAGGTCGAGGGGCCCATCCACGTGCGCGGGTACCACTTCGGGTGACGCCGGACCCGGTCCCCTAGCCACGGACGCGACCGGCACCGACGACGGCGGCGTCCCGCCCCACCATGCCCCACCCGGGCCTCTCCCTCCCGCCCGCGGGGGAAGGGACGTTCTGCCGTGGCAGACGAGGGTGCTCCCGCGTAGCCTCGGTCGAGGAGGTTGCCTTCCATGAGGTTCACAGACGAGGTGGTCATCGTCACCGGCGCCGGCTCGGGCATGGGCAAGGCGACGGCGGAGCTGTTCGCGCGCGAGGGCGCCACGGTGGTCGGGAGCGACATCGACGCCGCGCGCCTCGAGGCCGTCGCGGCCGAGGTCACGGTGAGCGGCGGCAGGATGATCGCGGTGCCCGGCGACGTCTCGGCCCGTGAGGACGCCGAGGCGCTGGTGAGGCGGGCGCTCGAGGAGTTCGGCCGCCTCGACGTGCTGGTCAACAACGCCGGCATCATGGACCGCATGGAGGGGGTCGCCAACTTCAAGGACGACACCTACGAGCGCGTGTTCGGCGTCAACGTGTACGGCCCGTTCGTGACGTCCCGCGCCGCGGTGCGGCACATGAAGGAGAACGGCGGCGGCGCGATCGTCAACATCGCCTCGGTGGCCGGCGTCACCGGCGCCGCGGCCGGCGCCGTCTACACCGCGTCGAAGCACGCCCTCGTGGGGCTCTCGCGCAACACCGCCTACACCTACGCGCCCTTCGGGATCCGCTGCAACACGCTGATCGTCGGCGGCGTCGAGACGAACATCATGGCCGGCGCCGACCCTGCCACGTTCGACCACGAGGCGCTCGCCCAGTACTCGAAGTGGCACGCGGTGAACCCGCGCACGCTCAAGCCCGTCGAGGTCGCGCACCTCGTCCTGTTCCTCGCCTCCGACGAGGCCAGCGGCATCAACGGCGCCGAGGTGGCGGTGGACGCGGGCTGGACGGCGGCCGGCTAGCCGGCCGCCCCCGCCCCGGCCGGGCGCCCGGGCCTCGGGCGACCCGTCACTCCTCTACCCCGGACGTCGCCGGCGCCTCCTCTGGCGCCGGCGTACGTCTGAGCATCTCGGCGCCCGTGGCCCGCGCGGCCGGGTCCTCGCTCCGCGCCAGCGCCGCCGCGATCCGCCGGCGCTCCGCCACGGTCTTGTTCTGGCTGAGCTTCGCCTTGCCCTCGAGGCGAGTGACGCGCACCTCGAGGCCCACGACGCCTCGCAGCATCCCCTCCCTGTACCTGGCGGAGAGCCCCTGCCAGCGGGACCAGTACTCGTGCTCGTGCTGCGCGACGAGCTCGCGGAGGAGCTCCTCGTTCGCGCCCGGGTCGTGCACGGTCCGCGCCCGCCCGTAGGCGTGGACGGCGATGTAGTTCCAGGTCGGCACGCTCTCGGCCGCGTCGTAATGGGTCGGCGACACGTAGGCGTGCGGGCCGGTGAACACGACGAGCACCTCGCCGTCCTCGACCCCGCGCCACTGCGGGTTCGCCTTCGCGAAGTGGCCGCGCAGGTAGACCTCGTCGCCGACCTCGTGCACCGTCAACGGCAGGTGCGTGGCGACGGGACCGGCCTCGCCGACCGACACGACCACGGCGAACGCGTTGCCGCGCATGAACGCCAGCAGCTCCTCCCTGTCGTCCTCGCGGAAGGCGGCGGGTACGTACACGGCGCCAGGCTATACCTTGGGCGACCGTCGGTACCCCGTCTTCCCCACCGAGCAGGGCGTCGCCCCCACGGCCTCGCGGCCTCCCCGGTTGGGGCAACGCTCCGGCTCGCGCTCGGGTACCCCTCCTTCCCCATCTCCCGCCACAGGTACCCTTCGTTCCCCGCTTCGGACGTCCGCCGCCGGGTCGGCCCGGCTCCCTGGCGCTCGCGGGCCTCCTCCCACGTCGCCGGAGCGGCCTCGGGTCACCACTCTCCCCTACCGTCCC
>DATGNP010000331.1:0-3032 GCA_035306665.1 Trueperaceae bacterium | reverse complement strand
GCTTCAAGCAGGTGCCGATAGAGGTTGAGGAGGCAGCCTCCCTCGAGGGGCTCGGCCCGCTCGGGATCTTCACGCGCATCGCACTGCCGCTGGCGCTGCCCAGCCTGGTGGGCATGGCGATGTTCGTGTTCATCCTGGTCTGGAACGAGTTCTTCCTGGCGTTCGTGCTCACGGCCCGCAACGCCGTCACGATGCCGGTGGCGTCGGCCAGCTTCGCCGCCGTCGGGATGGAGGTGCCGTGGGGGCAGCTCAGCGCTTCGATCGCGCTCCTGCTCGTCCCGCCGCTGCTCCTCTCCTTCTTCTTCGTACGCTACCTGCCGAACATCTTCGGCACTCGGTAAGGAGGAGACGTTGGCGAGGGCGAGGTACGGGTTCGGCGGCAGGGCGGTCCTCATCACCGGCGGGGGCGGCGACATCGGCCGCGCCACGGCCAGGCGCTTCGCCGCCGACGGCGCGGCCGTTGTCCTCCTCGACGCGGACGCGAGCAAGCTGGCGGCGGCCGCCGAGGAGCTGGAGGAGCTGGGCGCCGCCCACCGCGCCGTGACGTGCGACGTCACCGACGCCGCCTCCGTCGACGACGCCTTCGCGGCGGTGGTCGCGGACCTGGGGCGCGTCGACTTCGTGTTCAACAACGCCGGCTACCAGGGAGTCTTCGCGCCCACGCACGCCTACCCGGCCGACGACTTCCGCAAGGTGATCGACGTGAACGTCGTCGGCGCCTACAACGTCCTCGCGACCTCGGCCCGGCACCTGCGCGCGGCGGGCGGCGGCGCCATCGTCAACACGGCCAGCCACGCCGGCGTCGAGGGGCCGCCGAACATGCTCGCGTACGGCGCCTCCAAGGCGGCGGTGATCGCGATGACCGAGACCGCCGCCAAGGACCTCGCTCCCTACGGTGTGAGGGTGAACGCGGTCTCGCCGGCGCTGATCGGGCCAGGCTACATGTGGACGCGTCAGACCGAGCTGCAGGCGGCCACGGGCAGCCAGTACTTCGCCCCCGACCCCGCGCGGGTGCGGGAGCAGATGCTGGCGACGGTCCCGCTACGACGCCTCGGCACGCTCGAGGAGGTCGCCAACGCCGTGGCCTTCCTGATGAGCGACGAGGCCTCGTACGTCACCGGGTTCAACCTCGAGGTGACCGGCGGGGTCTAGCGGTAGGGCGTCCCGTTCACGCCGCCGACCGGCGTCCCTCCCCCAACTTCTGATACACCGTGTATCATAACGGTGGCGGCGAGGTACGAGGACGCGCCGCGAAGGAGCGGGATGGCAGTGACCACCACGGTCAGGGAGAGGCGCGGGGAACGGCCGCCGCTGGGCCGGCTCGTCGACCTGGCGGGCCAGACGGCGCTGGTCACGGGAGCGGCATCGGGCATCGGACGGGCGATCGCCTGCCGCCTCGCCGACGCCGGCGCCGACCTCGTGCTCGTCGACCGCGACGCCGCCGGCCTCGAGGAGACGGCGCGGCTCCTCGAGCCCCTGGGGCGCACGGTGGCGACCCGGGTCGTCGACCTCGGCGACAAGGCCGACATCGACAGGCTGTGGGACGAGCTGGCGGTCGACCCGCCCGGGATCCTCGTCAACAACGCCGGCATCTACCCCGGCCGTGCGTTCGACAGCGTCGACGAGGCCCTCTACCAGAAGGTGCTGGCCGTGAACCTCGACGCCGTATTCTGGCTCTGCCAGCGCTTCGTCAGGGCGCGGGGGCGACGCGGCGGGAAGATCGTCAACATCGCGTCCATCGAGGCCGTCCTGCCCTTCAAGGACGACCTGGCCGTCTACAGCGTCACGAAGTCCGGCGTCATCGCGTTGACGCGCGCCCTCGCCCGCGAGCACGCGCGGCGCGGCTTCAGGGTCAACGCCGTCGTGCCCGGCGGCATCGTCACGCCGGGGACGAAGCATGTCGCGAGCGACGTGCTGCGCGGCCGCCTCGGCCTCGTGAAGGTCGGCTACGACTTCATGCAGCGGCTGCCGGCCGGCCGCATGGGCGACCCCGACGAGGTCGCGCGCGTCGTGCTGTTCCTGGCCTCCGACCTGGCCAGTTACGTGCACGGCGCGGTCGTGCCGGTGGACGGGGGGTTCCTCTCGACCTAGCGGCCCCGAAGCCGCCTGCGTTGGGAGCGCGTGGCGCGCCCGCTACCGGCTACCCATGCCGAAGCGTCGCTCGACGAGGTTCGTCAGCAGGATCAGCGCCGTCGAGAGCGCGATCATGATGACACCGAACGTGGCCACCCGCCCCCAGTAGGCGTCGTGGACGGCCCGGTACATGAGCACCGAGAGGACCTCCGTGCCGGGCCTGGCGAGGATGACCGAGAGGTCGAGCTCCCGGATGAACATCACCGCCATCAGGGTCCAGCCCGACACGATGCCTGGCAGGGCGAGCGGCGCCACGATGCGCCTCAGCGTGCGGGTGAAGCCGGCCCCGCTGATGAACGAGGCCTCCTCGAGGTCCTTCCCGATCTGGATGAACGTGCTCGTGAGAGGCCTGATCCCGAACGGGAGGTACGTCGCCACGTAGGAGATCAGCAGCGCCCAGATCGTGCCGTAGAAGCCGGTGCGCACGAACACCCACATGAAGCCGATCGCGAGGACGATGCCGGGGAACGCGAACGAGGCGAACGCCAGGGTCTCGAGGAACACGCTGCCCCGGTTCCTCACGCGCACGATCACGTACGAGGCGAAGGTCGAGAGGAGCACGCCGAGCGTCGCGCCCGCCAAGGCCAGGAAGACACTGTTCTGGAACGCCGTGGCCGTGAGGCGGTCGCCCAGCACGGTCTGCCAGTGCGTGAGCGTCAGCATCGAGAACGCGCGGGCGCTGGGAGCCATCATGTAGGGGATCAGCGACACGTAGGCGAGCACCAGCACCGGGATCACGACCAGGACGCCGCCCACGAGCAGGGTGAGCAGGCCGAGGGGCCAGCGCCAGGCGCCGAGCCTCACGCGCTGCGGCCGGTAGCCGCGTCCTCCGATCGTCACGAAGCGCTCGCCGGCGGCCGTGTAGTGGCGGTAGACGAAGACGAGCACGACGGCGGTGG
>DATGNP010000330.1:0-7508 GCA_035306665.1 Trueperaceae bacterium | reverse complement strand
CATGGCGAACAGGAGCCCGTGCGAGACCTCGCGCCATCTCCTGCCGCCCGTCGCGCCCGAGGACGCCGACGGCGTGAGACGCAGCGGCACGCGGTAGTAGAGGTGCTCGGCGAGCTCGAAGACGCTGGCCATCGAGTAGGTGCTCGCGACGAGCTCGTCGTCGAGCCCGTCGGCCTCGAGCGCCGCGGCGATCTGGAGCGGGTCGACCGCCTCGACGCAGACGGCGTTCAGGCGCCTGCCGAGGAGGTTGAGCGGATCCTCAGAGCGTCTCTCCGGACCGCGGTAGGCCTGGGCGCCCGCGGCCGCCTCGACCCGTGCGGGCGGCGCCCCCGTCCTGCCGACGAAGGCCTGGCTCACGTCGGCCTCCACGCGGCGCTAGGCGCCATCCTCGCGTCCTGGGGACCTGGTCGCGGCGTCCTGACGGACGAGCCCAGTTGGCGGTAGACCCCGCGGTAGGCCTCGAGGGTCTGCTCGACGGTGAACCGCTCGAGCGCCCGCTGGCGGGCGCGAGCGCCCAGCTCGCGGCGCAGGCAGGGGTCGGTGAGGAGCCTGACGCACGCCTCCGCCATGCCCACGTCGTCGCGCGGGGCCACGAGCAGGCCCGCGTCGCCGACGGCCTCGCGCACGCCCCCGACGCGGGTCGCGACGACGGCCTTGCCGCTCGCCATCGCCTCGATGAGCGTGAAGGGCAAGCCCTCCGAGACGCTGCTCAGGGCCACGATCGTGCCCGCTCGGTAGGCATCGGCGGGGTGCGCGACCCGGCCCTCGAACCGGGCGGACCCGTTCAGGCGGAGCCGCGCGACGAGGTCCATGCAGGCCGAGAGGTAGCGGTCGCCGGGCGACGGCGCGGAGCCGAAGATCCGCAGCCGCGCCTCGGGGAGGCGCTCCTTCACGTGCCGGAAGGCGCGGATCAGCGTCTCGAGGTCCTTCAGCGGGTCTATCCTGCCGAGCCAGCTGATCGTGGGCGCCTCGGGCTCGCCGAGGTCCGGCGTGAAGGCGCTCACGTCGATGCCGTTGTAGATCGTGCCTATGCGCCGCGGGTCGGCGCCGTTGCGGATCTGCCACCGCTGGTTGTAGTCCGAAGCCGGCCTTATCGCGTCCGCCTGCTCGTAGACGGCGCTCGAGAGCAGGCGGAAGAAGCCGAGCAGCAGCGACTTCACGACGTGCGTGCCGGGTCCGTCGAGGTTGCTCAGGTAGCGCTCGCGCAGGTAGATACCGTGCTCGGTCAGCACCAGGGGGACGCCGTGCTGCCACTTGGCGGCCAGCCCGATCAAGGCGCACAGGCCGTTCGAGGCGGCGTGGTAGACGTCCGCCTCGGGCGGCACGAACGAGAGCGGCCTCAGGAAGTGCTCCATGAGGTCGGCTGCCGTGAGCGCGTCGGCGAACGAGATCGCGACGCCGCGGCTGCGGGAGCGCCCCGGCCGCGCGCCGGCCTCGTGCCAGGCGCTCGAGAGCTGCCCGAGGGCCTCGTTCGAGAGCAGGGCCGCGCCGAGGTTGGCTTCCTGGCCGTACCGGTACATCGCGGCCAGCGACTCGGCGAAGCGCGGCACGGCGTCCTCGCCGTCGGGGTTCACGACGCTCGCCACGAAGTGCCGGTACACCTCGAGGAAGCGCCGCGACGCCCCCTGGCCCCCGCGCCGCTGCGGCGGCGCCGAGCCCCACACCGGCACCCGCGTCACCTGCACCACGTTGCGCGGGAGACGCGTCGCGAGCGCCAGGGCGGCGTCGCTGGTGACGGCGACGACGTGGAACTGGTGCTCCGGGAGGCCCCTCACGAGCTGGTCGCACCAGACGCTGACGCCGCCCGCGTGGAACGGGTAGGTCCCCTCGGTGAGCAGGGCTACCTTCACGGCGTCCCCAGCGGGTCGGCGTCACCGCCTCCGACCTGCGGCGAGGCTCGCCTGCTCGCGGCCGAGGGTCTCATCCGCCGGAACCCTCCGACGCCGCGGCAACGGGGAGCGGGTCGTCGTCGGTCACGTCCAGCGTGCCGGCGAGCTCGTCGGCGCCGGTCAGGGCCGGGAGCGCCGGCACGGCGACGGTCCTGCTCCCGCCGGCCGGGAGCGTGAAGCGCGACGTGGGCTCGCCGCCGTACAGCGTCACGTCCCCCGTACGCGCGCCGGTGAGGAAGATCGTGCCGCCGACAGGGGTCGTCACGGTCACGGTGTTGGCGGAGCGGTCCCACACGCCGGCGGCCCGTGAGTGCATGAACGAGGTGCGGTCGGCTACCCGGTTGGCGAGGGCGGACCAGTCGGGGCTGCGCAGGTCGAGGCGGTAGTAGTCGGCGTAACGCGCGAACAGCCGCTCGAGGAAGTCGTGCAGGATGCTCCGGCCGGGCGCGTACTCGTAGGTGTTGGCGGCGTGGAAGAAGTGAGGGTAGGGCGAGAAGGTGAGCACGTGGTAGAGGGCGATCTCCGTCTCGGCCTCGAGGATCTCCTCGTAGGAGAGGTCGTGGTCCCAGTAGGGCGCCGCCCCGTTGGGGCCGTACACGGCGTTGTAGGCGTCGGCCATCTGCTGGGGCGTCATGACCATGTAGAAGACGTTCGTCGGCCAGCGCGGCACCAGGAGGATGCTGGGCTCGAGCGGGTGGTAGACGCCGCAGCCCCAGCAGTCGGGGGCGTGGCTGGGCACCGAGGCGTTGGACGCCACGACGTTTACGTTGAGGGACCTGGCGGCGGCGAGGAACTGGGGGTTCGAGGCCCCGAGGCCGTGGTCGGTCTTCGGCCCCTCGCCGTCCTCGTTGTACCAGCCGAGGCCGCTGACGTCGCCGGTGATGAGCACCCGGTTCGGCTGCCTGATCCCGAGACGGGTGGCCACCTGGCGGTTCTCCCTGATCTCGAACCGCGAGTCGTCGTACGACAGGAAGTCGAAGTACTCGTGCGAGTAGCTGTGGTTGAGCCAGCGGAACGAGTCCCGCAGGCACCGGCTCACGCTGGTCAGAGGGTCCACGCTCCTGGCGTTCGGGTTGCAGGACGCGGACGCGGCGGTGTTCGCGCCGATGCCGTTGTAGGCGAGGTTGACGGTGAACTCCTGCGCCTGCCGGTACCGGTTCCTGAGGTCGGTCTGCGACCGCGACAGCGCCTGGACGTCACGGGCCGTGAGGCGGTACGCCTCGGGAAGGACGGTGTCCGTGTCGACGTCCCACACGTCGTTGGGCAGGAACCAGTCGTCGACGTCCGCCATGAAGTACAGGGACCGTTCGCCGAGGAACACGCCCCTGGTTACCCAGCGCAGCAGCCCGTACCCCACCAGCTCGGTGTGGACGAGGTAGCGGCCGTTCGAGAACGTCAGGGCGAGCCGCTCGCGACCGTCGGCCGAGACCGAGGTCACGCCGAGCACGTTGCCGCTGGGATCGGTGAAGAGCGGCGTCACGGCGGAGCTCGTCGAGGCGGGGTCGATCGCGGCGAGGTAGGTGTACGCGTAGCGGATCGGGACCCTCGCGGTCCTCTGGAGGTAGTCGAAGGCGCGTTGGCCGTCCCTCGTCAGGGACGCGGGCAGCGCGTCGCTCATCGTCACGTGGACGCCGGCGAACGCGATCCCGTAGTCCTCGGGCCACGAGCTCGGGTACGTGTAGAGGGACACCTGGCGAACGCCGTACTCGCGCTCGTAGCTCCACAGCGTGTTCCACTCGTCGGCGTCGAAGGCGCTCTGCCAGGCCATGCCGTCGAAGTAGGAGAGGTTGTTAGAGGTCAGGAGCACGCCCTGGAAGCGCCCGATGCCGTCCGCGTCGACGAGTCGCTCCCACGTCAGCGTCTCCTGGCTGCCGATGAGCGTCTCGTACGGGACGCCGACCTGGTCGAGGAGGGCCTCCAGCGCGGCCACGCCCACGTCGTCGGGGCTGGCGCCGACCACCAGCAGCCGCAACGCGACCTTGCCGCCCACGGCCTGCGGTCCGAGCGACGGGTCGACCGGCACGCTGCCGGGGAAGTTCGCCAGTGGCCGCGGCCGGGGCGGCCTCGGCAGCGCCGGGGGCGGGGTCTCGAACGGCACCGGATCCTCGATCGCGGCGTCCTGGGCCCCGAGCGGGACGACGGGGCCATCGCTGCAACCGACGATCACCGTTGTGGCCAACACCAGACCGACGACGAACCGTGACCGCGCCATGGCATGCCTCGCTTCCGTTCATCCCCCTGGACGACGACGTCAGCTGTGCGTGGGAAGGATTGGCAGACAGGATGCGAGGTCGGGTGTCGAAAAAGCGTCGGTTCGGTGTTGACGCCAGGAGTCGGCGCTCACCAGCAGGTCGCGTACACCACGCCCGTCAGCCCGAGGTCGGTGCCGTAGAGCGAGTACCGCCGGCGGTTCGCGTCGTCGCACTCGTCAGGGGTGGGCCTGCCCGGCCCGTACTCGACGGCGAACACCGGCTTGCCGGCCGCGACGTACGGCGCGTACCCGGCGGCCTCGCGGTAGGTGTAGGCCTCCTCGGCGACGACGCCGTCGGTGAACGTCGACCACTCCGCGGCGTTCTCGGTGACGTTCTTGGCGAAGTAGGCCAGCCCCAGTCCGTGGGCGTGGTCCGCCAGCGCCCGCAGGAAGGCGGTCATCTCCGCCGCCGTGATCGGAGGCGAGCAGCCGGTGTCGGTCAGGTGGAGGTCGACGACGTCGCCCTCGATGCCGTCGAAGCCCTTCGACGCCGCCAGCTCGATGCGCCGCTGGATGATCTTTGCGACCTCGGGGTGGCGGACGTCGACGTAGCGCTCGGGCCAGCCCTCGATCGAGCCGCACAGGGCCTCGGCTGGGAACTCGTCGGAGTCGGGCCGGTAGCTCTCCCAGTTGCCGACGGGCACGTAGGCGATGACCTTGCGGCCGCGAGCGTGCAGTTCCGCCACCACGCTGGCCGGCGTCTCGTAGTCGACGTCGTAGACGTCGACGGCGTGGTCAAGGTCGATGCCGCCGGAGAGCTGCCAGTACCACGTGAGCCCGGGCTCCGGGCGCCAGTGCCCCGGCGGCTCGGGGTCCGGCGGTCCCGGGTCGGGGGGCTCGGGGTCGGGAGGAACGTCCGTCGACGCCAGCACCTCGATGCTCACCTCGTCCCGCGCGGTCAGCTCGCCGTCGCTGACGGCGAGCTCGAGCCGGTAGCTGCCTGGCCCGGAGAAGGCCGCCGTCGTGGCCAGGCTGTCGGCGGAGCCGAACGTCACGGTCCCCGGGCCCGCCGCCCGGCTCCAGGCGGCCGCCAGAGGTCCGCCCGGCAGGCCGTCGTCGGTCGCCGTGCCGGCGAGCTGCGCCTGGTCTGGCAGGGTTATGGTCTGGTCCTCGCCGGCGTCGACGACGGGCGCCACGTTGAGCGGCGCCGCGCCGTCGGGAGCGCACGCCCCCAACGCCGCCGCCAGCGCCAGCCACAGCACCCGAGCCGTGCCCTCGAGGGTCATCGGTCAGCTCCCGGCCGCGGTCGTGGGACCGCCGCTGCTGCGGCGCGGCCCGGCCGCGTGCCCGTCTGCCACATGCTAGGGAAGGGCCGCCCCGGCTTCGTGAGCTGCCGTGACGATAGCGTCGACGAGCTCGGGGACGACCCCGTCGGGGATGTCGTGCCCGAGGCCGGGGACCAGGCGCAGCTCGGCCCCCGGGATGCTCTCGGCGAGCTCTAGGCCCGACGCGGCGGGCACGAGCGGGTCGTCGTCGCCGTGGATCACCACCGTCGGGATGCCGATCTCCGCCAGCCGGTCGAAGCGCTCGCGACCGCGCACGAAGAAGTCGAACGCCACGGCGGCGAAGGCCTCGGGATCGGCGAGGATCGGCTGCTCGGGGTTGCCGGAGGCGGTCGCGATGAGCGTCAGCGACAGCACCCGCTCGGGGGCGTCGAGCGCCGCCCACGTCGCGATCGACCCGCCCATCGAGACGCCGGCCAGGTGCGCCGCGGGAACCTCGAGGGCGTCGAGGAGCCCGACGACGTCCGCGCCCAGGTCCTGCATCGAGTAGGGGAACGGGTTCTCGCCCGCGGCCACCGCCGCGTCGATCTCCGCCTGGGTCGGGACGGGGGCGTCCTCGTAGACGGTCGACAAGTCCGACGTCCCGGTTGTCGAAGCGGATCACGCGGAACCCGCGTTCGACGAGCCCTCGGACGAGCGACTCCGGCCAGTCGATGAGCTGCATGCCGGTGCCGGCGACGAGCACGAGCGGCTCGCCGTCGGGGTCGCCGTCCGTCACGTACGTGAGCGTCACGCCGCTGGGTAGCGTGACCTGGCTCTCAGCGGGAGCCTGGGCCGAGGCCGACGCGACGGCGGCTCCGGCGACGACCGCGATGGCTACGGCGACGGCCTGGCGGAGCGATGCGTGGAAGGTGTGCATGGGACCTCCTTGCGAGGGTCCGAGCCTCGGCGAAGGCAGCCTGAGCCTGGTGAGCGCGCGTCGGCGCCGCGCCGCGGAACGGGGCGCGGCGCACGGCATGACGCGGCGGTGTCTACCTCAGGAAGCCCATCCGCCACAGGCACCACACCCACAGGCCGCGCACGGGGCGGTGCAGCAGCACGAACAGGGCGGCCGCGCTGAGGACGAGGACGGGTATGAAGCCGGGGAAGATGCCGAAGACCAGGCCGAGAGTGAGCCCCTCGACGGCGAGCCCGAACATGATCAGGAAGTAGAGGATGACCGCGGTGGCTGTGCAGGTCTCGCCCTGGTGCTCGAAGAGCATCCCGCACACGTCGCAGGCGGAGTTCGGCCGCAGCAGGCCGCGGAAGTGCCTGCCCAGCAGGCAGTTCGGGCAGTAGCCGACGAAGGCGCTGCGGAGCGCGCTGGACAGGGGTAGTCTCTCGGGCCGCTGGGGCGGCCGCATCACCGCCATCTGAGCAGCAGTATGGAGCCCTGAGGGCCAGGCGCACCGTAGCCCCGGGATGAGACCCGCGGCTAACGTGGCGCATGGACCCGGTAACCGTCTTCACGGTCGGTCACTCGACTCGGTCGCTCGAGGAGTTCTTGGGCCTCCTGCGGGCCCACGGCGTTGAGAGGGTCGTCGACGTGAGGACCGTCCCCAGGTCGCGGCGCCACCCGCACTTCGCCCGCGAGGCCCTCGTCGAGAGCCTGCCGGCGGCCGGCATGGCCTACGAGTGGCAGCCGGCGCTGGGCGGTCTGAGGCGGCCCCGGCCCGACAGCCCCAACGGCGCCTGGCGCAACGACTCGTTCCGCGGCTTCGCCGACCACATGCAGACGCCGGAGTTCGCCGCCGCGTTGGACGCGGTCGTCGCCGCGGCGCGGGAGGAGCGCGTGGTCGTGATGTGCTCGGAGGCCGTGCCGTGGCGCTGCCACCGCTCCCTGATCGGCGACGCCCTCCTGGCCAGGGGCATCGCGGTGCGCGACATCATGTCCGAGACCAAGGCGCCCGCGCACCGCCTCACGCCCTTCGCGAAGGTGGAGGGCGCGACCGTGACGTACCCGCCGCCGCTGTTCGACGAGGGCTAGCGCCCCCGCGTGCCGGCCGCCGCGGCGTCCGCCGTGGCGAGGGCGAAGCGCACGGCCTCGTCGAGCGAGAAGAGCCGCCCCCGCTCCCACGCGCGCGCGAACGCCGCCGGCTCCGCCCC
>DATGNP010000329.1:0-17663 GCA_035306665.1 Trueperaceae bacterium | reverse complement strand
CCCGCGGGGGTGAGGCGGTTCCTCGACGCCTACCACGGCAGCAGCGCGATGCTCTCGAGGGCGCTGGCGTACATGCACGCGCACGACGCGGGGCCCGAGGAGGCCGCCAGGCACCTCCTCGCCACCGAGCGCGAGACCTGGAGCGCCTGGCTCGAGCCGGAGACGGCTGCGAGGGTCGCGGCGGCGTTCGGCGCACACTAGGACATGGCGAGCCCGGGCCCTGGGTTCCCCAGCGGCTGGCGCGTGCCGCTGCGGGAGTGGGCGAACGCGTTCGTCGACCGCCTGGTCGACGACCACTCGGCGGCGTTCCAGGCGTGGTCCGACCGCGTCCTCTACCTCCTCGGCGTCGTCGAGCGCGGCCTGCTCGCCGTGCCGTGGTGGCTGGTCGCGCTCGTCGTGGCGCTGCTGGTGTGGCACGCCACGCGGCGGCCGCTCGCGGGCGCCCTGACCGCGGCGGGCCTCGTCGTCGTCGGCGCGTTCGGCCTGTGGCCCGAGACCGTCACGACGCTGGCGCTGATGGCGCTGGCGACGGCGCTGTGCGTGCTCGTCGGCGTGCCGCTGGGCGTGCTGATGAGCCGCAGCGCCGCGGTCAAGGCCGTGCTCAGGCCCGTCCTCGACCTGATGCAGACGCTGCCGAGCTTCGTCTACCTCGTGCCGGTCGTGATGTTCTTCGGCCTGGGCAACGTCTCGGCCCTGTTCGCGACGTTCGTCTACGCGGTGCCGCCCCTGATACGCCTCACCGACCTGGGCCTGCGGTCCGTCGACAGGTCGCTCGTCGAGGCCGCCCAGACGGCCGGCGCCACGGAGGGCCAGGTGCTGCGCTACGTCAGGCTGCCGTTGGCCCTGCCGACGCTCGCCGCCGGCGTGAACCAGACGATCATGCTTGCCCTCTCGATGGTCGTGCTGACGTCGATGATCGGCGCCCGCGGCCTCGGCCAGGTCGTGCTGCGCGGTCTGCAGCGCGGCGACGTCGGGCTGGGCCTCGAGGCCGGCCTCGCGATCGTGCTCCTGGCCGTCGTGATGGACCGGGTCACGGTGGGCTACGCGCGGCGCTGGGACCCGGACGCCGAGGAGCGCGGCTAGCCCCGTGCCGGCGCGTCACCACGGCCGGGACACCGGCGGCGGCCGGGCTCTACACTGCCGTGACCTAGAGCCGCGCGAGGAGGTCAGGCAGTGTCGCTCTACCGCCTGCTGAAGGTGCCCGAGGACGAGATCACGCCGGAGGAGCTCTACCTGAGCCGGCGCCAGTTCATGCGTGCGGCAGCGGCCGTGACGCTGGGCGCGGCCGCGAGCGCCGCGCTGGGCCAGGGCGCCGCCGACGCGGTGGACGAGCTGCTCGGCCTGGGGGAGACCGACGAGACGCCGACCCCGTACGAGGCGGTCACGACCTACAACAACTTCTACGAGTTCGGCTACGACAAGGCCGACCCGTCGCGCCGCAGCGGGGACTTCGTCACCGAGCCGTGGAGCGTGACCGTCGAGGGGTTGGTCGAGAACACCGGCACGTTCGCGCTCGAGGAGCTCGTCGCGCGGTTCGAGGTCGAGCGGCGCGTCTACCGCATGCGCTGCGTCGAGGCCTGGTCGATGGTGATCCCCTGGAACGGCTTCATGCTCCGCGACCTGATCACGCTGCTCGTGCCCAAGCCCGAGGCGCGGTTCGTGACGTTCGAGACCGTCTACCGGCCCGAGCAGATGCCGGGCCAGCGCCGCGACCTGCTGCCGTTCCCTTACGTCGAGGGCCTGCGCCTCGACGAGGCGATGCACCCCCTGACGATCCTCGCGACGGGGATCTACGACAAGCCCCTGACCAACGCCAACGGCGCGCCGATAAGGCTGGTCGTCCCCTGGAAGTACGGGTTCAAGGGCATCAAGTCGATAGTCAAGATCGGCTTCGTCGCCGAGCGGCCGCCGACGACGTGGAACATCGTGGCGCCGCACGAGTACGGCTTCTACGCCAACGTGAACCCGGCGGTCGACCACCCGCGCTGGAGCCAGGCCACGGAGCGCCGCATCGGCGAGTTCCGCCGCCGCGACACGCTCCCCTTCAACGGCTACGGGGAGCTCGTCGCCGACCTGTACGAGGGCATGGACCTGGTCCGCGAGTTCTGATGCCGGCGGAGGGCCCAGCGGCGACGGCGACGGCCGTCCCGGCGCCCGGCGGCCGGTCTGCCGCCGACAAGGCCAGGCTGAAGCGCTGGCGCCGCGTCAGCCACCTGGCCGTGTGGGCGCTGACCCTCACGCCCGCCGCCGTGACCCTGGCGCACGCGTTCACGAACCGCCTGGGCGTGAACCCGATCGAGACCCTGACGGACAGGACGGGGTGGTGGGCGATCTTCCACCTCGTGCTGACGTTGGCCGTGACGCCGCTGAGGCGCCTCACCGGCTGGCACTGGCTCGTCAGGTACCGCCGGCAGCTCGGTCTGGGCGCGTTCGTCTACGCCTCACTCCACCTCGGCGTCTACGCCGTCCTCGACCTCGGCCTCGACCTCTCGCACCTGGGCGAGGACATCCTCGAGCGCCCCTTCGTCACGGTCGGGTTCACGGCGTGGCTGATCCTGCTGGCGCTGGCGATCACCTCGACGAACGGCTGGATCCGCCGCCTCGGCCGGCGCTGGACCCTCCTGCACCGGCTGGTGTACGTGGCCGCCGGCCTCGTCTCGCTGCACTTCGTGTGGGGCCAGAAGACGCTGCAGGCCGAGCCGCTCCTCTTCGCCGCCGGCTTCGCGGTGCTGCTGGGCGCCCGGGTCGTGCTCGCGCTCAGGCGGCGGCGGGCGGCGCGCGCGCCGCCCGCCGGCCGGGCGCCGGCGATGGGCGACGGGACGTCGTAACCTCGCCGCCATGAGCGAGCACGGTCAGGAGGTCACGCTCTCCGGCGCCCCCGACGGCAGCGGCCTGGAGGTCGGCAGCGTGCCGCGCGAGACGGCGCTGCGCGCGTTCTCGGAGGCCGCCGCGCGGGACGGGCGGCGCCTCGTCGTCGGGGCGATCGTCACCGACGGGCGCGGGCGCGTGTTCGTGCAGCGTCGCAGCCGGAGCCGCGACCTGTTCCCCGGGGCCTGGGACATGGTCGGGGGCCACGCCGAGCCGGGCGAGGACGCCCTGAGCGCGCTGCGGCGCGAGCTCAGGGAGGAGACGGGCTGGGAGCTCGCGACGCTGGGCCCCGTCGTCGAGCTGATCGACTGGGAGGCGGGCGGCGTGCTCAGGCGCGAGGTCGACGTCGTCGTGACCGTCAGGGGCGCCCTCGACGCGCCCGTCCTCGAGGCGGGCAAGCACGACGAGTGGCGCTGGGTCGGGCGCGGCGAGACGTCGGTCCTCGACGAGGGCCGCGCCCCCGAGGACGTGTGGCTGCGCGGCGTGGTCGAGCGCGCCCTCGACCTGCTGGACGAGACGGGCTTCGGCGGCTGAGCCGGGCGCCGGGCCGGCGCCCTGCGGCCTCGCCTGTCCGCGGCGACGGCGGGGCCGCGGAGGGCCCTCTAGTGCCCCTGGTCGGCCAGCGCGCCCGACGCCAGCGCCGGGTAGAGGGTGCGGTAGACGGCGAGGTTCTCGTAGACGAGCTGCAGGTACTCGCGCGTCTCGCTGCGGTCGATCTCGCGGTAGAACTCCCACTTGTCGCCCGCGACGTAGTCGGCGTTGAAGACCCGGCGCACGTAGCCCTGGCCGCCGTTGTAAGAGGCGATGACGAGCTCGACGTCGCCGTCCCAGTAGTCCATCAGCCAGCCCAGGTACGTGGCGCCGTACCGGATGTTCGCCTCGACGTCGAACGGGTCGCGCGGCGCCTCCTTGCGCATCTCGGCGATCCAGTCCCAGGTCGAGGGGATCACCTGCATCAGGCCCTGGGCGTTCGCCACCGACACCGCGACCTCGCTGAACGCCGACTCCTGGCGCATCACGGCCCAGATCAGCGCCGGCTCGACGCCGGCCTCAGCGGCGGCGGCGAGGACGGTCTCGGGCCAGGCCGGCGGGTACGCCAGACGCCAGGCGCGCAGGTCCTGCACGCCGGCCGCGAGCAGCTCGCGCCCCGCCCTGCCGCTCTGGCGGTACTCGTCCATGCTCTGCAGCGCCTCGGCGACGTCGAGGACCGCGGCGACGTCCCCGGCCGACTCGGCGTCCCGCAGGGCGAAGAGGAGCTCGCCGACGGCGGCGTCCCGGTCGTTGACCGCCATCAGGGCGAACGCCAGCTCGAGCGCCTCGGCGGCCGCGCTCGGCTCCTCGGCCACGGCCATCTCGTCGCCCGGGAGCGCGCCCACGGGCCCCGCCCCGCCCGCCTGCGCCGCCTCGACGGAGGGGTCGGGGACCGCGGGCGGGTCCCCGAGCACGAGCGCGAAGAACGAGCCGTGGGGCATCAGCTCGCGCGCCCGGGCGCGCGCCGCCTCGTCGCCGAGCCGCCCGGCGAGCACGTAGGCGCGGAAGGCGGCGTCGTCGGCGTAGGCGCTGCCCCCGGCCGCGAGGGTCAGGTACACGGGGATCGCCTCGGCGTAGCGGTCGCGGGCCTCGAGGATGCCGGTGGCGAGCCACAGGACGTCGGCGCGGCCGCTCGCGACCATCAGCTCGACGGCCCGCGTCGCGTCGCCGGCACGGTTCGCCAGGAGCCCCAGGCCGTAGCTGCCGGTGGCGCCGCCGAGCGCCTCGAACGTCGCGGCCGCCTCGGCGTCGCGGCCGAGGTAGTAGAGGCACCAGGCCTCGCCCGACAGGGCGTCGGGGTCCCCCGGTACCTCGGCGAGCCAGCGGCGGTAGGCCGCCAGGGCCTCCTCGTAGCGGCCCAGGGCGCGCAGCGACGGCGCCTCGATCGAGGGAGCGGCCAGCTCCCCCAGCGTCTCCAGCGCCCGCGTGTGCATGCCGGCCCGCTGGAACGCGGCGGCGAGGCGGTAGCGGTCGGGGGCCGTGCGCTCGGCGCCGGCGATCGCCCGACCCATCGGCAGGGCGGCGGTGTAAGCGGCGAACGCGGCGGGCGCGTCGCCCGCCTCCTCCCAGAGCTCGCCGAGCTCGAGGCGCAGCGCGCGCTCCTCTGCCCGCCGCAGGGGGTCGTGGACGCGCAGCTCGAGCGCCCGCTCCAACGCGCGCGCCCTCACGCCGGCCGGCGCGGTGTCGACGCGGGCCAGCTCCAGCGCCGCCAGGTAGGCGCTGTACGCCTCCGACCCGAACGCCAGCTCCTCGAGGCGCGTCAGGTCGACGGCCGTCCTGGCCTCGCGCAGCGCCCGGTAGGGCGCCAGGCGCGGGTCGTCTAGCGGGTCGAGCGCCGTCGCCACGATCCGGGGGTCGGAGGGGGCCTCGGCACGCCGGCCGAGCACGGCCGCGGTGACGGCCAGGAGGCAGGTGACGAGGGTGAGGAGGGCCGCGCCGCGGAACGTCATCACGGCGAGGATAAACCGGTCCGCCGGCCCACTGGTGAGCAGAACCGCCCATCCCGCCGCGACGTTCAGGGAGACCGGCGTGTCGCGTCGGGTCGCCTCCCTACACCGCTGGGCCCGGGGCGTGGAGTATCATCGGGGCACAGTTCGGGTACCGATCGGCTTGCCCCTCGAGAGGGGCAAGCCGCTTCCTAACGGGGCCGAAGAGAGATCTCCGGAGGTTCGGACATGGCTATGAGAGTGCGGGTCACTCAAGAGGGGTACGAGCGGCTGCAGGCACTGCTGGAGCAGGAGCGCGAGCGCCTGGAGGAGGCCACGCGCATCCTCCAGGAGCTGACCGGCTCCTCGGACGACTACGACGACTCCGGCCTGGAGGACGCCAAGACCGAGAAGGCGCGCATCGAGCAGCGCATCGACGACCTCGAGGACCAGCTCGGTCGCGCCGTGATCATCGAGGACCAGGCCTCCGACGTCGTGGACCTCGGCTCGGTAGTGAAGCTGGCCGAGGCCGGGAAGAAGACCGAGGAGTTCTCGGTGCAGCTCGTCTCGCCCGTGGAGGCCGGCGTGCTCGACGGCGACATCCCGAAGGTCTCGGACGAGTCGCCGCTGGGCAAGGCCCTCAAGGGCCGCGGCGTGGGCGACGAGTTCGAGGTCGTCACCGGCGAACGCGCGACGCGCTACGTGGTGAAGGAGATCGCGTGAGCGCGCTCCAGGCGCCCGCCAGCTAAGCTGGGCGCCGCATGGACCAGCCTACGGACCAACGCGACCAGCGCCTGCGCAACCTGCAGGCGCTGGTCGAGCGTGGCATAGAGCCCTACCCCTACTCGTTCGAGCGCACCCACACGTCCGCCGAGCTCCGTGCCGAGCACCCGTCGCTCGCGCCCGGCGACCGCCTCGACGGCGACGAGGTCACCGTGGCGGGACGCGTGATGCTCCTGCGCATGCTCGGCAAGCTCACGTTCGCGACCCTGTAGGACCACGCCGGGCGGGTGCAGGTCTCGTTCGAGAAGGCGAAGCTCGCCGACTACAACGCCCTGAAGAAGCTCGACCTCGGCGACTGGCTCGAGGTCACGGGGCAGGTGTACGCCACCAGGACGGGCGAGCTAACGGTCGACGCGAGGTCGTTCCGGCTGCTCGCGAAGGCCCTCAGGCCGCTGCCGAGCAAGCACCACGGCCTGCAGGACAAGGAGCTCCGCTACCGGCAGCGCTACCTCGACACGATCATGAACCCGGAGTCGCGGCGGACGTTCGAGCTGCGCGCCCACGCCATCGCCTACATCCGCCGCTACCTGGACGAGCGGGGCTTCATCGAGGTCGAGACCCCGGTGCTGCAGGCCCAGCCGGGCGGCGCCGAGGCCCGGCCGTTCGTCACGCACCACAACGCGCTCGACCACGACTTCTACCTGCGCATCTCGCTCGAGCTCTACCTCAAGCGCCTGATCGTCGGGGGCTTCGAGGCCGTCTACGAGATCGGCAGGAACTTCCGCAACGAGGGGATCAGCTTCAAGCACAACCCCGAGTACACGATGCTCGAGCTCTACTGGGCGGGCAAGGACTACCTCGACATCCTGGCGCTGGTGGAGGACCTCTACGCGAGCCTCGTGCGCGACCTCACGGGCGGCACGAAGCTGACCTACCAGGGCAAGGAGCTCGACTTCACGCCGCCGTGGCCGCGGGTCGACTACACGGGCGAGCTCGCCGCCCGCGCCGGGATCGGCTTCGACGTCCTCGACGAGGAGCGCCTGCGCGCCTGGGTAGCCGAGCGCTTCCCCGAGCCGGGCGCCGGCGGCGAGCCGCCGCTGGCCGAGCGGCCCTTCGGGCAGGTGCTGGCGAAGCTCTACGACGTCTACGTCGAGCCGCACATCGTCGGGCCGGCGTTCGTCATGGACTACCCCGAGGTGATAAGCCCGCTGGCCAAGCGGCACCGCACGCGCCCGGGCCTCGTCGAGCGCTTCGAGCCGGTGGCCGTGGGGATGGAGCTCGGCAACGCCTTCAGCGAGCTCAACGACCCCCTCGACCAGCGCCGCCGCTTCGAGCTGCAGGAGGCGCTGCGCGCCGCCGGCGACGAGGAGGCGCAGAGGCTCGACGAGGACTTCCTGACCGCGCTCGAGTACGGCATGCCGCCGACGGGCGGGTTGGGGCTCGGCATCGACAGGCTCGCGATGCTCCTCGCCGACGCCCCCAGCATCAGGGACGTGATCCTGTTCCCGCTGCTGCGCCCGCAGACGTGACCCCGACGGTACCCGACTGGGTCAAGGACGCCGTCTTCTACCAGGTCTTCCCCGACCGGTTCGCGACCTCGGCGCGGCTCGCGAAGCCCGGGAACCTCGAGCCGTGGGGCTCGCCGCCCACCGTGCACGGCTACAAGGGCGGCGACCTGCTCGGCGTGGCCGAGCGCCTCGACCACGTGCAGGCCCTGGGCGCGAACGCGCTCTACCTCAACCCGGTCTTCGCGTCGACGGCGAACCACCGCTACCACACGCACGACTACCACCGGGTCGACCCCCTGCTCGGCGGCGACGCCGCGCTCGAGGAGCTCCTGGACGCCGCCCACGCCCGGGGCATGCGCGTGATCCTCGACGGCGTCTTCAACCACGCCAGCCGCGGCTTCCTGCAGTTCAACGACGTGCTCGAGAACGGCGAGAAGAGCCCCTACCTCGACTGGTTCCACGTCAAGAGGCTGCCGCTCAACGCCTACGGCGGCGGGCCGCTCGGCTACGAGGCGTGGTGGGGCCTCCCGGCGCTGCCGAAGCTGAACGTCGCGAACCCGCAGGTGCGCGAGTTCCTGCTCGACGTGGGCGAGAGGTGGCTGCGCTTCGGCGCCGACGGCTGGCGGCTCGACGTGCCCTCCGAGATCGACGACGACGAGTTCTGGCGCGAGTTCCGGCGCCGGTGCGTGGCCGCCAAGCCCGACGCGTACATCGTCGGCGAGATCTGGGAGCTCGCCGAGCGCTGGCTGCAGGGCGACATGTTCCACGGCGTCATGAACTACCCCTTCGCTCGCGCCGTCTACGGCCTCGTGGGCCGCGACGTTGACCAGGCCGAGGCGGCCAAGAGCGGCCTCGGCACGATCGAGCCGCTCGAGCCGGCGGCGTTCGCGGCGCGCCTCGACGACCTGCTCAAGGTCTACCCGGGCGAGACGGCGTTCGGGCAGCTCAACCTGCTCGGCTCCCACGACACCCCGCGGCTCGCGACCGTGCTGCGCGGCGACGACGTCGCGGTCCGCCAGGCGCTGCTCCTGCTGTTCGCGTCGCCGGGCGCGCCCTGCGTCTACTACGGCGACGAGATCGGCCTCCGCGGCGGGCACGACCCCGGCAACCGCGGGACCGTGCCGTGGGCGGACCGCGCCGCGTGGGACGAGGACCTGCTGGCGTTCGTCAGCGCGCTCGGCGGCCTGCGCCGCGAGCTCGAGCCGCTGCGGCGCGGGACGGCCGAGGTGTTCGCCGTCGCGGGCGCGGTCGTGATCAGGCGCGAGTCGGCTGCCGGCGTCGTGTGCGCGGCCGTGAACGCCACCGACCACGCGGTCGACCTGCGGGGCCGCGCCCTCCCGGCGACGGCGTTCGTCGACAGGCTCGACCCGCGCGCCGCCCCCGGCGAGGGGTCCTTCACGCTGCCGTACCGGAGCTACGCCGTGCTGACGCCGGCGTAGCCGCGTACCGTCCGGCGGGCAGCGCTGTGGAGCGCTCCTCAGAGCGGGGGCCGGCCGACGCCTCGCCGCGCCGCCAGGAGCTCGATCGCCATCGCGGCGGTCCAGGTGAAGCTGCGCCCGCCGCACGCCTCGGCGGTGAGGGGGTCGTAGTACTCGGCGAACCCCGAGCGGGCGAGCAGGTCGAGGCTCGAGTCGACGATCCTAGCGGCGGCGTCCTCCTCGCCCGCGCCGCGCAGGCCGTCGGCGATCAGGTAGTTGACCACCAGCCAGACCGGCCCGCGCCAGTAGCGC
This sequence comes from Trueperaceae bacterium, assembly GCA_035306665.1. Lineage (GTDB taxonomy): Bacteria > Deinococcota > Deinococci > Deinococcales > Trueperaceae > DASRWD01. The sequence goes on along the minus strand of DATGNP010000329.1, from coordinate 8,378 downwards.
TGGGGTTCGAAGCGCGGGTCCGTCGGGTCGTGCGACGGCACGAGGTAGGCCGCGTGGCGCGCCCAGCGCTCGATCGTGCGAGCGATGCGCGCGGCGCGCTCCCGCGGCACGGCCGCGAAGGCGGGGAGGAGCCCGCCGACCGACGCGCTGTCGACGAGCGCGCCCGTCGTGCGGTCGCGGCACAGGTACTGGCCGTGCGCCTCGCTCCACAGGCCCTCGAGCGCGGCGAGCGCTCGCGCGGCGCGCGCCCGGTTCCTGGCGGCGACGTCGCTCGCTCCCAGGGCGTCGGCCACGGAGGCGAGGTCGGCGCACGACCTGATCAGGATCGCGTTGAACCCGGGGTCCACGACCCGGAACGGCGACGCGTCGTGCAGCCTGGCGTTGTCCCAGCCGAGGTCGCGGAAGCGCTGGAGCAGCCACAGGTAGCGGTCGTACTGCGCCTGGGTCGGCCGGTGAGCCGGGTCGGCGTGCTGGGTGTCGCGGCGGGTGTAGGGGGCCACGCCCGCCGTCGGCACCCGCTCGAACGCCTCGTCCCAGTCGACGGAGTTGTCCCGCCCCGACTCCCAGGGGTGGAGGACCGCGACCAGGCCTTCGCCGGCGGGGTCGCGGTGCCGGTAGAACCACTCGTGCCACGCGTCGACCTTGGGCAGCAGCTCCCGCGCCCTGGCCGTCGCCAGCTCCCGGTCTTCGGCGCGGTCGAAGAGCTTCCTGACCACGAACCCGGCCACCGGCGGCTGCGTGATGCCGGAGGTCGGCGTGGGCCGGCCGGTGCCCCACACCTCCGGGCCGGGGAAGTACCCGTCGGAGGGCTCGTGGAAGACGATGTGGGGGACCATGCCGTCCTCCCACTGGTGAGCGAACAGCGTGACCACCTCGGTCCAAGCGCGCTCCTCGTCGAGATGGGCGAGGCCCAGGGCGGTAAGGCACGAGTCCCAGTTCCACTGGAACGGGTAGAGGCCGCCGGTCGGGACCGTGTAGGCGCCGCGGTCGTTCGCGCGGATCACCTCCCGCGCCCGCGCGACCAGCGCCTCCTCGCCCGCCATCACACGGCCTCGCCGGTCTCGGCGTCGAACCAGCGCACGCGGTCCGCCTTCGGCAGCAGGCTGAGCTCGTCGCCCGGCCCCACCGCCAGGTCGGAGTCGAGCACGGCGCGGAAGAGCCTGCCGCCCACCTCCGCCGTCACCAGCGTGTGGGGGCCGAGCGGCTCGACGACGCGTACGGCCGCTTGGAACCCGCCGGGACCGACCTCGAGGTCCTCGGGGCGCACCGCGAACTCGAGACGCTCGCCCGCCTCCGGTCCCGTCAGGCGCAGCCCCGCCACGTCCCACTCGCCCGGGCCGGCCCTGGAGGCGGTGATGAAGTTCATCGGCGGGTTGCCGATGAAGCTGCCTACGAACCGGGCGGCGGGGTTGCGGTAGATGTCGACGGGGGTCGAGACCTGCACGATCCGGCCCTCGTTCATGACGGCGATGCGGTCGGCCAGCGACATCGCCTCGACCTGGTCGTGGGTGACGTAGACCGTCGTGGTCTCGCTGGCCTCGAGCACGCCCTTGAGCTCGGCGCGCATCTCGAGGCGCAGGAGGGCGTCGAGGTTCGAGAGCGGCTCGTCCATCAGGATCACGTCCGGCTCCATCGCCAGCGCCCGCGCGACCGCGACGCGCTGCCGCTGGCCGCCGGAGAGCTGGCCGGAGTACCGGTCGAGGAGCTGCTCGATGTGCATGAGCGCGGCGGTGCGGCGGACGCGCTCCCGGATCGTCTCGCGCGGGAGCCTCTGCATCCGGAGCCCGAAGGCGATGTTCTCGAACACGGTGAGATGGGGGAAGACCGCGTAGTTCTGGAAGACCATGGCGATGCCGCGCTCGCGGGGCGGCAGCCTGTCGACGCGGCGCCCGCCGATCCACACCTCGCCGGCGCTCGGCGTCTCGAGCCCGGCCACGATGCGCAACAGGGTCGTCTTGCCGCAGCCCGACGGCCCGAGCAGCACCATGAACTCCCGGTCGGCGACCGCGAGGTCGATCGAGTGCAAGGCCTGGAAGGCGCCGAAGCTCTTCGCGACGCCCTTGATCACGATCTCGGCCATCGGCCTCCCTAGCGGCTCGCGATGCCCCACATCGCGAACAGGTACCGGCGCACGGCGAAGATGAAGACCAGCGCCGGGACGACGAGGGCCGCGCCCCCGGCGAACTTGAGGTGGAGCGGCGAGACGTTGAGGCTCTGCACGAGGAAAGCCGGCAGGGTCCGGTTCTGGACCGTCAGCACGGCCGCGGCGAACACCTCGTTCCACGAGACGATGAACGCGAAGACCGCCGAGGCGGCGATGCCGGGCAGGACCAGCGGCAGCACGACCTTGTGGAAGGCCTGCCAGCGCGTGCAGCCGAGCGTCCAGGCCGCCTCCTCGAGCTCGAGCGGGACGCCGGAGAACAGCGAGAACGTGATCAGCGTGGCGAACGGGATCGCCAGGACGGTGTGGACGACGGCGAGCCCGAGCGCCGTGTCGTCGAGCCCCGTGCGGATGAAGAAGATAGCCAGCGGCAGCGCCAGCAGCGGCAGCGGGAAGGCCCGCGTCATCACCACGATCATGCGGAACCACTCCTTGCCGGGGAACTCGAAGCGCGAGAGCGCGTAACCGGCAGGGGCGCCGAGGCCCAGCGACATCACCATCGTGAGCGCCGCGACGGCGATCGAGTTCCACAGCGCCTGCGCCACGCCCGCGAACGAGGCGAAGAAGCGTATCGAGCCGAAGTCGAACGAGGGGACGAAGCGCTTGGGGAAGCCCGTCACCTCCTGCGGGGAGGAGAGCGCGTTCACGAGCAGCAGGTAGATGGGCACCAGCACCCACACGCAGAGGAGGACCACGCTGGCGCCGAACAGGAAGCGACCTGCCGGTCCGCTGCCCACGACCGCGCGCGGGGCGTCGTTCCGCGCGCCCGCTGCGCGTCGCGCGCCGGAGCGCCTCACAGCGTCGCTCCCCGCGGCACGCGCAGGGCGCGCAGGTAGAAGAGGGTCGAGGCGACCGAGATCCCCAGGATCACGAGCGCGTACGCGGCCGCGACGTTGCGGTCGCGCAGCATGAACTGCCACTGGTACGTCTCGCCCATCAGCACCGGCAGCGTCGTGCCGCCCAGGGCGATGACGACGGCGAAGACCTCGAACGCGTTGAGCGTGCGCAGGATCAGCGCCGACTGCAGGCTGGGCCTGAGGAGGGGCAGGGTGATCCGGGTGAACCGCTGCCAGGCGCTGGCCCCGAACACCTGGCCGGCCTCGTCGTACTCCTTGGGGATGAGCCCCATGCCCGAGACGAGGATCACCATGACGATCGCCGTGGCGCGCCAGACCTCGGCCAGCACCACGGCCAGGAAGATCACCCAGACGTTCTGGTAGCCGAGGAACAGGACCGGCCGCTCGATGACGCCGAGGTGGAGCAGTACCGAGTTGAGGAAGCCCGACTGCTCGAAGATCGCGAGCCAGATGATGCCGGCCGCCAGGTCGGAGAGGCCGAGGGGGATCGCGAACACGTAGAGCACGGTGTCGCGGCCGGCCTTGAGCCGGTCGACGATGGACGCCATCCCCAGCGCCAGCGCCAGCTGTACCGGCACGACGACGGCCGCCAGCAGGAGCGTCCAGCGCAGCGCGGGCCCGAACTTCCAGTGGCCGGCCATCGTCTGGAGGTGCCGCAGCGTGAGCCCCTCGGGCCCCGACACGGCCAGCACCCCGATCTGCAGGGCCGGGTACACGAAGAACACGAGCAGGAACAGGGTCGCCGGCAGTACCAGGAGGTAGGGCAGTGCCTTGGCGCGCATCTCTTCGGCTCAGCTCCTTGGCGGTCCGATGTCTCCTCGAAGGCGCCGCCGGGTCGCCGGCGCCTCGAGACGGGCGCCGGCGACCGGGACCGCGGCGTTCAGTCGACGGGGCAGGCGCCCACCGATGGCTCGTCCGGCAGCCAGCAGGGCGCGTTCGCCTGGACCATCAGGTCGCGCAGCACCGCGGCCTGCTCGTCGAGCACGGTGCGGATCGGCTGGTTGGCGAGGACGATGCGCTCGAAGGTGTCGATGTAGACCTGGTTGAACTGGCCGCCGAGCTCGCCCAGTCCGACCGGCAGGAGCGCCGGCAGCGCGTCCGGCGACGAGGTCATCGTGTTGATGGCGGGCCCGAGCGCGCGCGCCGCGGGCGGCAGGTCCTCGGGCAGCGGGGCGTCGACGGTGGGGTAGAAGTTCGTGGCCAGGAGCGTCGCGACCTGCGTCTCGGGCTGCATCAGGTACTCGACCAGCGCCAGCGACGCCTCCATGTCGGGGGCCGTGACGGGGACGGCGACGCCGGCCAACACCGGCATGAACGCGCGGCCGACCGGGCCGGCGGGGGCGGGGAAGGCGACGAAGTCGTCGGGCCGCTGGTTGAAGGCGTCGGCCAGCCGTGCGATGTGGTCGAACGCGACCCACACGTCGCCCGTGAGCAGCGGCTCCTGCATGAAGCCGTAGTTCGTCGAGGCCGGGTTCGTGTGCTGCCACAGCTCCTTGAACAGCTCCCAGGCGGCCTCGGCCTCGGCCGAGCGGAACCGCGTGACGGTCGAGCCGGTGAACGACGGCAGCAGGAAGCCCTGGAAGAAGCGGTGTCTGAGGCCCTGAGGGCCGGCGGGGAAGCCGAACCTGGGCACGCCGGTCGCCTCGTGGATGTTGGCCGCCCACGCGACGAGCTCCTCGTAGGTCAGGGCGTCGAGGTCCGCGCCCTCCGGGAGGTACTCGAGCGCCTGGCGGTTCGCCGCCATCACGTAGTTCGCCTGCATCCACGGCAGGTACTTCTGCTCGTCGGTGCCCAGGCGGCCGAGCTCCATGAACGCCTCGCTCACCGCGATGCCGCCGAGGTCGACGCCGGAGAGGTCGACCCAGCTGTCGACGTAGATCGCGAGGTCGCCGTGCAGCGCCCCGACCACGCCGATCTCGCCGCGGCCGGAGGCCAGCTCGGCCTCGAGGCGCGTGTAGAACGGGCCCGTGTCCTGGGCTTGGAAGTTCACGCCGCCGGGGAAGCCGGCGAGCACCAGCTCGCGCATCCGCTGGGTCTCCTCGATGGGCGAGGCCTGGGTCGACCAGAACAGCACCTGAGCGCTGACGGCTTGCGCCGCCATCACCAGCGCGAACGCCATGCCTGCCAGGAACCTGAGCGTCGTCTTCATGGCTTGGACCTCCCTCTCCTCACGGCGCGTTCACTGCGCGGGGCGGGGCCGTGGCTGCCCCGTAGCACCGGCTCGGGTCTGACGAGCCGCCGCAGCGGCTCGCCTCCGCGGTCCTCCACGAGGGAGACCAGCATCTCGCCGATCTCCTTCGCCGAGCGGCGGGTGCAGGCGTCGAAGGTCGTGAGCCCCGGCGGGGCGTAGGCGGCGGCCGGCACGTTGTCGAAGCCGACCACCGAGAGGTCGTGGGGGACCCTGAGCCCGGCGTGCGCCGCCCGCTCCAGGACCAGCAGCGCCAGCTCGTCGAACAGGCCGATCACCGCCGTCGGGCGGCGCGGTCCGTGGAGCAGCCCGTCGATGGCCGCTACGGCAGCGGCGCGGTCGAAGCGAGGCGCCGCGACGACCTCGAGCTCGACCGCCTGGTCGCCGCGGCGCGCGATCGCCGCGCGAAGCCCTCTCTCCCGCAGGTGCCTGAACGTCATGCGGTCGGTGATGCTGACGAGGCCGAAACGGCGGTGGCCCAGCTCGTAGAGCATGTCGAACGCCTCGCCGAACGCGGTGCCGCTGTCGGTGTCGAGCCAGCTCACCGGGGCCGTCTCGTCCAGCAGGCGCCCGTGCATGACGAACGGGACCCTGCGCTCGCGCAGGTAGCCGACGCGCTCGTCCTCCTCCGCGATGCGGGCCACGACCACGCCGTCGGCGCGGCCCGACTCGATGACGTGCCTGAGCACGGCCAGCTCGGACCTGTCGGGCTGGACGGGGGCGAGCAAGAGGTCGACGCCGTGGGTGGCGAGGCCCTCGCCCAGGCCCGTCAGGAACTCGCCGAGGTAGGAGTCGACGTAGCTGGGGCCGCGGACCGGCAGCACGAAGGCGGCGAACCCGCTGCGGCCCGACACCAGCTGACGGGCGGCGAGGTTCGGTACGTAGCCGAACTCGCGCGCGGCCGCGGTCACGCGCTCCCGCGTCCTCGCGGCGACGCTCGGGTTCCCCGCCAACGCCCGCGACACGGTCGTTATGGACAGGTCGAGGTGCTCCGCCAGTACCTTGAGCGTGCTGCTGCGCTGGACCATGACTCCTCACGAGGCGGCGTGAACCTTAGGGGGCCAGGGCCGACAGGGCCTCGGGCGCTCGCGATGCGGCGGGAGCCGCTTCGCAAACGTTTGCAATCCGTGTCGCGGTCTTCGTAACCGTAGCAGCGGGCGCAGCCGGCGTCAACGGTGGAGCGCCCGTGGCCGTGGAGCAGCGCAGAGCCGACGTAGGCGCGCGGACGTCGGCCTCGACCGGAGGCTCGCGCCGCCGGAGGGTCGAGGAGAGCCCCGCGCTACATCTCCCGCAGCTCGATGCGGCTCTCGTCCCCCACGATCAGACGGTGGGAGCTGGGGCGGCCGTCGTGCCCGGTGAGGATCACGTCCTCGCCGAGCAGGCTCGCCTGGATGCGGGTCCCGACGCGCTCGATCAGCGTGCGGGCGCCGACGACCGTGTACTCGAGCTCGGCGTCGCGGACCGTGACGTCGTCGCCGATCGTCGTGAACGGCCCCACGTAGGCGCGCTCGACGGTCGCGTTCGCGCCGACGATCGCGGGGCCGAAGACCGTCGAGCCCCTGACGACCGCGCCGGCCTCGACGACGACCTCGCCCACGAGCTCGCTGTCCTCGACCGTCCCCTCGACGCGCCCGCGCAGCCGCCCCAGCACGAGGCGGTTCGCGTCGAGGATGTCCTCGGCCTTGCCCGTGTCCTTCCACCAGCCGGGGACGACGACGGGCGCCACGGTCCGGCCAGCGTCGATCATGCGCTGGATCGCGTCGGTGATCTGGTACTCGCCCTTCGCGCCGGGCCGCAGGCCCTCGATCGCCTCGTGGACGGTGGCGTCGAAGACGTAGACGCCGGCCACGGCCAGGTTGCTGGGCGGGTCGGCGGGCTTCTCGACGAGGCGCTCGATGCGGCCGTCGGTCACGACGGCGACGCCGAGCTGCCGCGGGTCCGGCACCTCGACGAGGGCCAGCACGGCGTTCACGCCGCCGTCGGGGTCGAAGCGGGCGACGAAGTCGCTGACGCCGCGCTCGAAGAGGTTGTCCGACAGGTACATGACGAACGGGTCGTCGCCGAGGAACGGTCGCGCGACCTTCACCGCGTGGGCGAGGCCCAGCGGCGGGTCCTGCATCACGTACTCGAAGCGGGCGCCGCGGTAGCCCTCGAGGGTCTCCTTGATCGGCGTGACCGTCGAGGGGCCGACGACGACCCCGATGTGGTCGATGCCGGCGTCGACGAGGTTGTCGACGGCGTAGTGGATCAGCGGCTTGTTCGCGACGGCGATCGTGGGTTTCGGCCGCAGGCTCGTCAGCGGCCGCAGCCGCGTGCCGAGGCCGGCCGCCAGGATCAGTCCCTTCATGCTCCTACCTCTCCAAGCAGCCGGGGCGCGCGCCGATCGGGCGCGGCGGCCCCGCCCTCCCGCTCTCGTGACGTGGACGATACCGCGGGCTCCCCGGCGCCGCCTGAGCGTCCCTCACGGCGCCGGCCACAGGGGCGCGGCGGCCGCGTCCGGGGCCCGATGGGCGACCGCTGAGGTCCCGCCGCGGCGCGGAGCGAGGTCCCGCCACGGCGCGGAGCGAGGGCCCGGCGCGCCGTCCGCCGCTGCTAGCATGGCCGGATGGAGAGCTCGGACATCACCCTGCGCGTGTTCAGGTCGGGCGACGTCGTCGAGGCCATCACGTGGCGCGCCGACGAGGGCACCGGCCCCGACGAGCAGGCGGCGAAGGCGTTCATCCTGGCCCTGTGGGACGCGAAGGAGCGGAGCGCGCTGCGCATCGACCTGTGGACCCGCGACATGACCGTCGACGACATGAACGACTTCTTCTTCCAGACCCTCATGACGATGGCCGACACCTACGCCAACGCCACGACGTTCGCGCCGCTCGCCGGCGAGATCAAGGTGTTCGCCCAGGAGTTCGCCGAGAAGGCCGCCCGCGCCACGCGGCGGAGCCTGGGGCAGGCCGGCTGACCGCGGCCGCGCGCGGAGCGGCTAGCCGGCCCGGCCGGCGACCGGCGCCGCTCGCCGGCCGGGCCGGCCAGGACACGGCGCGGCTCACTCGCCGGGCCGCGCCCCGCGGCGCTCCCGGCCGTCCAGCGTGAGCAGGGGGCCGTAGAGGTCGGGCCGCCTGTCGCGGAAGAACCCGAAGCCCGCCCGGAACGAGCGCGCCCGCGGCAGGTCGAGGTC
>DATGNP010000328.1:0-6770 GCA_035306665.1 Trueperaceae bacterium | reverse complement strand
CGAGCCCGTCGCCGACCCGGCCCTGCTGGCCGAGGTCGCGAACCTCGTCGAGTGGCCGTTCCCGATCGTGGGCGCCTTCGACGCCGACTACCTGGAGCTGCCCGACGAGGTGCTCACGACCGTGATGGTCAGGCACCAGCGCTTCTTCCCGCTCAGGCAGCCGGGAGGGCGGCTGGCCGCCCGGTTCGTCGGCGTCGCGAACAACCGCGTCCCCGACGAGGACGTCGTGAGGCGCGGCTACCAGGACGTGCTCGCCGGGCGGCTCTACGACGCCCGCTTCTTCTGGCGCGCCGACAAGGAGCGCTCGCTCTCGCAGCACGCCTGGGCGCTCTCGGGCATCGCGTTCCAGCGCGAGCTCGGCTCGATGGCCGACAAGGTCGCCCGCGTGGCCGCCGCTGCCGAGGCCGTGGCCGCCGCCGTCGGCCTGAGCGAGGAGGGGCGCGCGGCCCTGCAGGGCGCGCTGCCGCTGTTCCGCGCCGACCTGGCCACGCAGATGGTCTACGAGTTCCCCGAGCTCGAGGGCGTGATGGCGCGCGCCTACGCGCTGGCCGAGGGGCTGCCCGAGGCCGTCGCCGACGTCCTGCAGGGCGGCGTGATGCCGAAGGGCCCGGACGACCCGCTGCCCGGCTCCGAGGCCGGCGCCGTGCTGTCCGTCGCGGACCGCCTCGACAAGCTCGTGGGCTTCTTCGCGATCGGCAAGCGGCCGTCGGGCTCCGCCGACCCCTTCGGCCTCCGGCGCGACGCCCACGCCGTCGTGCGCGTGCTGGCGGCGACGGGGTGGCGTGCGGCCGTCGAGACTCTCGTCGAGGCCGCGGCCGGCGCCTACCGCGGCGGGCCCGTGACCGTCGACGTCGGCACGCTCGAGGCCGTGAGCGGCTTCGTCTGGGACCGCGTGGCGGCGACGCTCGAGGAGAAGGGTCACGGCACGCCCGTGGTGCGGGCGGCCGTCGAGGGCAGCTTCACGGTGCTGGGCGCGATCAGGCGCGCGCGGCTGCTGGAGCACCTCATGGGGCGACCCGAGTTCGCCGACCTCATGGCCCTCTACAAGCGCGCCGCGAACCTCGCCGAGCGCTACGAGCCGAGCGACCCCGACGCCGACCCCAAGGACGCCGTCGACCCCGGCATGTTCGTCACCGACGAGGAGGGACCGCTGTACGCGGCGCTGGAGGAGGGTGCGGCGGGCGCCGCCGAGCTCCTCGCCGCCGCGGCGGCGGCGGTGCCGCCCCACGACCCGGCGCACGCGGCGGCCGACGCGGCGTTCGGCGCCGACGTCGAGGCCCCGCTGGCGCGGCTGCTGTCGCTCAAGGCGCCCCTCGACGCCTACCTCGACAACGTCCTCGTGATGGCCGAGGACGAGCGCGTGCGCGGCAACCGCCTCGCGCTCCTGGCGGCCGTCGTGCAGCCGCTGCAGCGCCTGGGCGCGCTCGAGCGCCTGGCCTGAGGGCGGCGGCGCGGCCGAACTAGACGGGGGCGCCCCGAGCGGAGGCTCGGGGCGCCTGACGTTGGTGCCGAAGGTGGGACTTGAACCCACACGTCCTCGCGGACATACGACCCTGAATCGTACGCGTCTACCAGTTCCGCCACTTCGGCGCGGGCGGTTCCCCGGCCGCGGCCGGGGGCCGGTCGGCACGGGTGCCGAGCGCAGCGAGGTAAGAGTCTAACACGCCGGGGACGACGAGCATCAAGCTTCGCGGGACACCGTTATCCTCGCCCGGGAGGCGGTCGTGACGAGCGGAGCGGACGAGCGAGCGGGCCGGCGGGCGCCGGTCGCGCTAGTGACGGGCGGGGCCAGCGGCATCGGTCTGGCGATCGTGAGGCGGCTGGCCCGGGACGGCTACGCGGTCGTGGCCACCGACCTGCCGGGCGCCGAGCGGGAGCGCGCGGCGAGCGACGCCGGCGCGGGGTTCGTAGCGGCCGACCTCACGCGCGAGGGCGAGTGCGCCGCCGTCGTCGACGCGGCGGTGGCGCTGGCCGGAGCGCTCGACGTCCTCGTGTGCTGCGCGGGCTACCAGCACATCGACGCCATCCCCGACTTCCCGGCCGCGCGTTGGCGCCACATGCTCGAGCTGATGCTGACGGCGCCGTTCCTGCTCACGAAGCACGCCTGGCCGCACCTGACCGCCAGCGGCCGGGGCCGCATCGTGCACGTCGGCAGCGCGCACAGCCTGGCCGCCAGCCCCTACAAGGCCGCCTACGTGAGCGCCAAGCACGGTCTCGTCGGCCTGGCGCGCACGACGGCGCTGGAGGGCGGCCCCCACGGGCTCACGTGCAACGTCGTCGCGCCCGCCTACACGCGCACGCCGCTGGTCGCGGCGCAGGTCGCCGACCAGGCGCGCACCCGGGGCCTGGCCGAGGACGCGGTCGAGCGGGAGGTCTTCCTCAAGGACGTGGCGATCAAGCGCCTCCTCGAGCCGGAGGACGTGGCAGCGCTGGTGGCCTGGCTCGTCAGCGAGGAGGCGTGGGGCGTGACCGGCTCCGTCCACCCCATCGACCTCGGCTGGACGGCGCGCTGAGGCCCCGAGGACGCTCTGCCTGACCTCACGCGGAGGCGCTCACGCCGCTCGTTCGGAACGGCCGCGGAGGCGCCGGCGACGCCGCGGCGGACCGCCCGGTCGCGGCGGAGCCTAGTCGAGCCAGAGCAGCCTGCCGTCCTCGAGGAACGGCTCGCCGTCGACGGTCACGCGCCCGCCGTCGCGCAGGTCGCACACCAGGTCCCAGTGGATCGCGCTCTCGTTGCGCCCGCCCGTGTCGGCGTACGAGCGCCCCAGCGCCAGGTGCACGGTGCCGAGGATCTTCTCGTCGAACAGCGTCTTGAGCGTCGGCACGCGGATGTGGGGGTTCGTGCCGATCCCGATCTCGCCGAGGTAGCGCGCGCCCTCGTCGGTGGCGAGCATGCCGTCGAGGAGGTCCTGCCCCCGCGCGGCCGTGGCCGCGACGACGCGGCCGGCCTCGAACCGCAGCGTCACGTCCTCCACGACCGCGCCCCGCACGGCGCTGGGCACGGTGAACCGCACGACGCCCTCGGCGCTCTCCTCGACCGGGCTCGTGAACACCTCGCCGGACGGCATGTTGCGCCGGCCGTCCGAGTTCGCCCAGGTGCGCCCCTTCACGCTCAGGCGCAGGTCGGTGCCCGGCCCCTCGAGCCTGACCTCGTCGGCGTCGGCCAGGCGCTCGACCAGCCGCTGCTGCCGGGCGCCCAGCTCGCGCCAGCGGGCGGAGGGGTCGGTGTCGAACAGGAACATCGCGTCGTACACGAAGCGGCGGTAGGCGTCCGTGGCCATGCCGGCCTCCTGCGCCGCCGCCGGGGTGGGGAAGAGGGTCGTGACCCAGCGCGTCCGCTCGACGCGGTGACGGCCGACCGGCGCCAGGCGCCTGTCCAGCCGCGCCAGGCGCTGCTGGTCGGCGCCGCTCATCACGCGCGAGTTCTCCTGCGCCGAGACGCGCACGTACGCCTGCATCAGCTCGATCTCGCCCTGCTGGACGGTCGGCTCGGAGTCGAGCACCGCGTCGCTGGCCAGCTCGATCAGGTCGGCCGCGGCCTCGGGGTACTGCAGGCGCAGGAACGGCTCCCCGCCGGCCCTCAGGACCGCGCGGCACACCGCCCGGGCGAGGTCGGCGGCGGCGAGGTCGACGTGGACCAGCACCCGGTCGCCGGGCGCTACGCGCACGCAGTAGTCGGTGAGGAGCGCGGCGTAGCGCTCCAGAAGCGTTTCCATGGTCAGCCCTCCCCCTCCTGGCCGGCGGCGCCGGCGCGCGCGACGCCGAACGCGCTCGTGCCCAGCGCCACCAGCGTCCCCTCGGCGTCGCGCACCTCGGTGCGCACGACGACGACCCTGCGCCCGGCCCGCGCGACGGCCGCCGCGGCGAGCAGCACGTCGCCCTGCGCCGGCGCGAGGAAGTCGACGCGCATGTCGATGGTGGCCACCCCGGGCACGTCCTCGGCCGGCACGCGCAGGGCGGCCGCGGCGCCCGCGGCGGCGTCCACGAGGGCCGCGATCGCGCCCCCGTGCGGCATGCCCCGGACGACGTTGCCGACGTGCTCGGGCGTCAGCGGCAGCGCCAGCGTGACGCTCCCCTCCTCGGGGTCGTAGGCCCTGAGCTCCACGCCCAGGGCCCGGTTGAAGGGGATGACGTCCTCGATGAGGCGCTTGAGGTCGAACGTGCCGGCTGCCTGGCTCACGGTTCCGGATGGTAACGGCCTAACATGCCCCAGTGGAAGGCGGGCAGCGGCTCCAGAAGGTCCTGGCGCGCGCCGGCGTCGCGAGCCGGCGCAAGGCCGAGGAGCTGATCAGGGCGGGACGCGTGACGGTGAACGGCCGCGTCGCCGCCTTGGGCGACGTCGCCGACCCCGGCGACGACGTGCGGCTCGACGGTCGGCCCCTGCCGAGGCCGGAGCGGAGCGTGACGTACCTGCTCCACAAGCCGCGCGGCCTCGTCACCACCGCGAGCGACGAGCTGGGCCGGCCCACGGTGATGGACCTCGTGCCCGCCGTGCCCGGCCTGCACCCCGTCGGCAGGCTCGACCTCGACTCCGAGGGGCTCCTGCTGCTCACCACCGACGGCGACCTGACGCTCAGGCTCACGCACCCGCGCTACCGGCACGAGAAGGAGTACCGGGTGTGGACCGACCCGCCCGACGTGAGCGACGAGGCCCTGGCCCGCCTGACGTCGGGCGTCACGCTCGAGGACGGCCCGGCGCGGGCCGAGCGGGCGGAGCGCGCGCCCGGCGGCGCCGTCGTCGTCCTGCGCGAGGGCCGCAAGCGCCAGGTGCGGCGCATGCTCGCGGCCGTGGGGCACGAGGTCGTCCGCCTGAAGCGCACCCGCGTCGCCGGCCTGGAGCTCGGCGACCTGCCGGTCGGCCGCTTCCGCGAGCTGACCGCCGCCGAGACGGCGGCGCTGGCGTCCGGCGACCCCCTGGTATGATCGGCCCGGTCCGGCCGCGGCCGGAAGTCACCGTTCCCGGAGTCGAGACTTGTCAGGAGAGAGCCACTTCCAGCCGGGCCCCGGCGTAGTCCAGATCTCGCAGGACGATATCGCGCGGCGCGTCGCCGAGCTCGGCGAGCAGATCCGCCGTGACTACGAGGGCAAGCCGCTGCACCTCATCGCCGTGCTCAACGGCGCGTTCATCTTCATGGCCGACCTCGTGCGCGCCATAGACCTGCCGCTCTCCGTCGACTTCCTGTCGGTGTCGAGCTACGGCTCGAGCACGAAGACCTCGGGCCGGGTGAAGCTGATCAAGGACCTCGACCTGCCCATCAAGGACAAGCACGTGATACTCGTCGAGGACATCGTCGACACGGGCATCACGATGGACTACCTCCTGCGCTACCTGCAGAACCACCAGCCGGCCAGCGTGAAGGTCGCGGCGCTCCTGTCCAAGCCGTCGCGGCGTCAGGTCGAGGTGCCCGTCGACTACCTCGGCTTCACGATCGACGACGCCTTCGTCTACGGCTACGGGCTCGACGTCGACCACCGCTACCGGAACCTCCCGTTCGTCACCTCGCAGGCCGACTGATGTGGGACCCCGCGAGCGCGTGAGGTACCGGATGCGGCGGCTGGCCCTGACGCTCCTGGCACTGCTCGCCGCCGCCCTCGCCACGCTGTCGGTCTCCGCCGCCTTGCGCGACGTCGAGCCGCCGCGCCTCTACTACGAGGCGCCGGGGCGGCTGCCCGCCGGCGCCAGCGTCGAGCTGTTCGTCAGCGCCGACGAGCCCGTCACCTACGTCGTCAGCTACGCCGGCGAGGTGCGGCAGGAGGTCGCGCAGGACCACGTCTTCGTGCTCACCGCCGCGCCCGGCGTGAACGAGGTCGTCGTGACCGCGACGGACGCCGCCGGCAACGCGACGACGGCCTCGCTGCGGGTGCACGGGGTGGAGCCGGTCGAGCTCGACCTGACGGCGCCGGGGAGCCTCCGCGCCGGCGACCCCCTCGGCCTGACCCTCGCCCTGCGCGACAACGGCGCGGTGGTGACGAGCGTGTCGGCGACGTTCGAGGGCGCGGACGTCAGGCTCTACCGCGACGGCGACGTCTACCGGGCCGTGGCCGCCACGCCGTTCGGCGTCGAGCCGGCGACGGGGGAGCTGGTCGTGAGCGTCGGCGACGAGTTCGGCCGCGTCGTCTCCGCCACCCTCCCCGTGGCCCTGGAGCCCCTGCCTGTGACCGTCGAGCAGCTCCGGATCGCGCCCAGCGTGCTGGCGGCCGTGACCCCGGAGGCCCAGGCCATGGAGCGCGAGCTGATGGCGGCGGGCGTGGCGTCGGGGGCCGACGCGCCCCTGTGGCGCGAGGCGTTCGTGATGCCGATCGCGGGACGCGAGACCAGCGGCTTCGCCGACGCCCGCCGCTACGTCGAGGGCGGGCCGGTCTCCTACCACAACGGGCTCGACATGGCCGCGCCCACCGGCACGCCCGTGGTCGCCACGAACGACGGCGTCGTGCTCGTCGCCGGGCAGTACCCGATAAAGGGCGGGTGGGTGATGCTCGACCACGGCCACGGCGTGTTCAGCCACTACTTCCACATGAGCAGCGTCGACGTGACGGCGGGGCAGACCGTGGCGCGCGGCCAGGTCATCGGCAAGGTCGGCAGCACGGGGCTGTCGACCGGACCCCACCTGCACTGGGAGGTGCGCGTGGGCCTCTCCCCGACGAACCCGCTGAAGTGGGTCGACCGCGTCTGGCCATGAGGGCGCTGCGGTCGGCGGGCGCCGTGGCCGCGTGCCTCCTGGCGGGCGTGGCGACGGGCCAGGGTGCCGGCTCGGCGCCGACGGCGGCGG
>DATGNP010000327.1:0-2473 GCA_035306665.1 Trueperaceae bacterium | reverse complement strand
CACGCCGATCGCGCGCCCCTGCCTTAGCCGCCGCAGCGCCTCCTTGATCGCCCCGACGTCGCCGCGGCTGCGGTCGACGGGGAACGCTCCCAGGCCGCGCATGAACGCCGCTGCCAGCGGGCTCGAGAAGAGCTCGACCTTGGCCATGAAGTCGAGGGGCCGCGGGATCGCGACGCCGACGACGGGCGGGTCCCAGGCCGAGAAGTGGTTGCACGCCACGACCAGCGGGCCCTCTCGGGGCACGAGGTCGGCGCCCGTCACCCGCAGGCCGCGGAAGACGCGGGCGTAGAAGCCGAACACCACGATCGCGAACCGCTGGAACCAGCGGGGGGAGAGTACGCGCTCCAGCACCGTCACGGCGGCCATCGTAGAACAGCCTCAGCCCGGCTCGGCGACCGCCCCGGGCGCGGCGGGACGCCTCCCCGCCGTGAACGACAGCTCTGCGGCCACGGCGGCGCCCACCAGCAGGATCAGCAGCGCGAGGTAGAGCCACAGCAGCACGGCCAGCAGGCTGGTGATCACGCCGTACACGAGGTTGAAGCGCTCCGGGCTGAACGTCAGCAGCAGCAGCGAGCGCACGACGAGGATCCCGACGGCCGCCACGCCGCCGCCTGCCAGCGCCCCCAGCCACGTGCTGCCGCGCCGCGGCAGGTAGCGGAAGGCCAGCGTCAGACCGGCGGTCGTCGTGACCAGGCGCAGCAGGCCGAGGTCGAGGACCGGGCCGAGTAGGTCGGCGGGGAGGCCCGGGCCCAACCACTCGCCGACGCGCGCGACGAGCTGGCTGACGGCGCCGAGCGCCACGCCGCCGACGATCTCGACGGCGACGACGAGCGCGACGCAGGCTACGAGCAGGAACGAGACCAGGCGCTTGCGCCAGAACCCGCGCCGCTCGCTGACCTCGAACACGACCTCGAGGGCGTGCTGGAGCGACATGAAGAAGTTGCCGCTCGCCCAGACGAGCACGACGACCGACACGACCGAGCCGATGACGGCGCCGCGGCCGAGGTCGCCGACCACGATGTCGAAGCTGCTCCTCACCAGCGCCTCGGCGTCGACCTGGATGGGCAGCGCGTCGGCGAGCAGGCTCACCAGCGCCTCGCGGTACTGGGCGAGCAGCTCGGGGCGGCGCCTGAGGAACACGGCGAGCCAGCCGGCGAGCAGCAGCAGGAGCGGGCCCAGCGAGAACGCCCCGTAGTAGGCGAGGGAGGCCGCGAGCATCTGCAGCCGCGACTCCTGGTAGCGGTCGTAGACCCGCCTGACGAACTCCCAGGCGGCACGCGTCCACCCCTTGCGCCAGGCGCCGGGGCGGGCCATCCCCTCAGCCGCTCGCGGTCCTGCGGCGGTCGACGAGCAGCGCCAGCAGCACGCCGGCCACGCCCACGAGCAGGTGCAGCAGCACCCAGGTGCGCTCGGCGACGGCCCAGGGCAGGGAGACCTCGAACAGGTCCTGGCGGGAGAGCTGCCACGACACGAACGAAGGCGCCACCAGCAGCAGCGGGGACACGACCACGGCGGGCAGGCGCCAGGAGTACTCGAGGCCGAGCATCGCCAGGAGGTTGCCGGCGAGGACGATCGGGAGCATCACGAGCCAGTCGCCGGGCCCCTGCACGAGGCCGAGGGGCGGGGCGATGAGGGCCGTGAGGTAGGCCGCCGGCATGCCGGCGCCGGCGAACGCCATGTAGGCGCACAGGGCGATGCCGGCGCTGCGGTACACGGGCGGCAGAGGCGCCACGGCGACGACGACGGCGGCCAGGAACACGAACAGGCCGATGAACAGGCGCTGGGGCATCGGCGCCGCCCTGATCACGCCACCACCCGGTAGGTCACGCTGCCAGGCATGCGGTCATCGTACCTACGCGACCCGGGCCGCGCGCCCCTTCTCCTGCCGGCGCGCCCTGCCCTCGACCCGCTCCCTGATCTCGGGCACGTTGAGGAGGAACCGCCCCGTGGCGCTGCTCGGGTTCGCGGCGACGTCCTCCGGCGTGCCCTCGGCGACGATGTCGCCGCCGCGCAGGCCGCCGTCGGGCCCGAGGTCGATGATCCAGTCGGCGGTCTTGACCACGTCGACGTTGTGCTCGATCACGACGAGGGTGTTGCCGCCGTCCACGAGCCGGTGCAGGACGTCGAGGAGCTTGCGGGTGTCCTCGAAGTGGAGGCCCGTGGTGGGCTCGTCCAGGATGTAGATCGTCTGGCCGGTCGAGCGCCTGCCGAGCTCGGAGGCGAGCTTCACGCGCTGCGCCTCCCCGCCCGAGAGCGTGGGCGACGGCTGGCCGATGCGGATGTAGCCGAGGCCGACGTCCTTCATCAGCTTGAGCTTGCGCGCGATCGCGGGGATGTTCTCGAAGAACTCGAGCCCCTCGTCCACCGTCATGTTGAGCACGTCGGCGATCGACTTGCCGCGGATCTTCACCTCGAGGGTCTCGCGGTTGTACCGCGCGCCCTTGCAGACCTCGCAGGGGACGTAGATGTCGGG
>DATGNP010000326.1:0-9773 GCA_035306665.1 Trueperaceae bacterium | reverse complement strand
CTTGGTATACAACTCGCCGGCACGGCCGTCCAGGAGCGGTGGTATGCTCCGCGCATGGGCCTGTTGGCGAAGGCGGCGTCGGGAGCGAGGCTCACGCCCGAGGAGGCGGTCGCCCTCCACGACGTGCCGCTCTTCGACCTGGCGGCCGCGGCGCACGAGGTGAGACTGGCGCGCACCGACCCCGAGACTGTCAGCTACCTCGTCGACCGCAACGTCAACTACTCGAACGTGTGCAACGTCGGCTGCAGCTTCTGCGGCTTCTACCGCACGCGGCGCCAGCCCGACGCCTACGTGCTGACCTACGAGCAGGTGAGCGAGAAGCTCGCCGAGCTCGAGGCGATAGGCGGGACGCGCGTGCTCATGCAGGGCGGCGTGAACCCCTACCTGCCCTTCGAGTGGTACACGGGCCTGCTCGCCTACCTCAAGGAGCGGCACCCGCGGGTGAGGCTCGAGGTCTTCAGCCCCGAGGAGATCAGGGGCATGACGCGCCTCACGGGCATGACGGCCAAGGAGGTCCTCGCCGAGCTGAAGGCCGCCGGCCTCGACGGCCTGCCTGGCGGGGGCGGCGAGATCCTCGTTGACGAGGTCAGGCACGCGCGCCACGTCGCGCCGGCGCGCATCTCGGCCGGCGAGTGGATCGCGATCATGGAGGCGGCCCAGGAGCTGGGCCTCTACACGACGGCCACGATGGTCATCGGCTTCGGCGAGACGCCGGCGCAGCGGGTCGAGAGCCTGCTCCGGCTGCGCGACGCCCAGGACAGGGCACTCGCGGCGCACGGCAACGGCTTCTCGGCGTTCATCTCCTGGACGCTGCAGACCGAGGGCGTGCGCATCCACGGCAAGGTGCCGGGCGCCGACGCCCACGAGTACCTGCGCAACGTCGCGGTCACGCGCCTGTTCCTCGACAACTTCGTGAACTTCCAGGCGTCGTGGCCGACGATGGGCTACAAGGTCGCCCAGACCGCGCTGTTCTTCGGCTGCAACGACTTCGGCAGCACGATGATGGAGGAGAACGTGGTGTCGCAGGCCGGCGCCAAGCACCACGCCACCTCCGAGCGCGAGATCGTCAGGCAGATCGTCGACGCCGGGTTCGTGCCCGTCCAGCGCGACAGCCTGTACAACGTCGTCAGGCGACCCGACGTCGACGCCGTCCTGGCCGCACCCGCCGCCTAGCCGGCCGTCCGTGCCGTTCCTGCCGCTCGACGAGGTCGTGCGCCGCGCCCTGCCGGACGCGGGCGGCGGCGAGCCGCTGCGCTGCGTCGTCACGGCCGACGTCGTCTACGAGGGCCTGGGAACGCCGCGCCGAGGCGCCGGCGTCGCGCTCTTCGAGGCCGAGCCCGGCAGCCTCGTCGTCACGGCCATCGGGCCCGCTGAGGAGCTGATCGCCGCCCACGCCCGGTCACGTGTCGTGGACGCCGGGTTCGCGCTCTCCCCGGCGCCCGTCAACGCCCACACGCACCTCGACCTCAGCGACATGCCCTACACGCCCGGCCCCTACGAGGGCTTCCTGAGGGCGGTGATCGCGCACGCGCGGTCGGGGGCGCGCGACGTCGCGGCCGCGCGCCGCGGGCTCGCCGAGGTGAAGGCCGCCGGGGTGAGCGTGGTCGGTGACATCGTCACCGACGCGGCGGTCATGGAGCTGCTGCTGACGGACCCCGACCTCACGGGCGTCGCCTACTGGGAGGTGATCGGACCCGACCCCGACACCGCCGAGGAGCGCTTCGAGCAGGCGGCCCGGGCCGTGAACCGCTTCCGGGCGCTGGAGCGGCCCGGGGGCGTGCGCGTGGGGGTATCGCCCCACACGCCGCACACGGTGTCGGCGCCCCTCATGCGGCGGGTCGCCTCCTGGGCGCGCGCCCAGGGCCTGCCGGTGGCGATCCACGTGGCCGAGACGCCGGCGGAGCGCGAGCTGCACCTGAGGGGCACCGGACCCCTGGCGGAGGCGATCGCGGCCTGGGGCTACCCGTGGACGCCCCCTGGCGTGTCGCCGGTGCGCTACCTCCACGACCTGGGCGCGCTCGCGGGCGGCCCCACCCTCGTGCACATGGTCGCCGTCGACGACGACGACGTGCGGCTGGCGCAGGCCGCCGGCTGCAGCGTCGTGCACTGCCCGCGCTCGAACGCGGCCCTGGGCTGCGGGCGCTTCCCCTGGGAGACGTTCGCCAGGCACGGCGCCGACGTCGCGATAGGCACCGACTCTCGCGGGTCGGCGCCCGACCTCGACGTCGTGGCCGAGTCCCTCGCGGCCGCGGAGGTACACGGCGACAAGGCGAGCCCCCGCGCGGTGGTGCGGGCGGCGGTCAAGGGCGGTTACCGCGCCTTGGGGCTCGTGACGCCGCGCGTCCCCGTGGGGGCGCCCGCCTCGGCCCTCGGCGCCTGGTCATAGGCCGGCCTCGCGCCACGGGGACGTCGCGCCCGAAGACGTCGCCCCCTGTGACCCGGCGCCGCCGGGAGGCCGCGGCGGCGGCGGCGCCCGGGTGCGACGCGCCGTCGGGACGCCGCGGCGGGCGCCCCGACGGGCGGGCGGCCGAGGGTCGAACGCACGACATCGCGGCCGGCCGGCGGCGACGTAGATTGGTCGTCAGCGGCAGACGAGAGCGCCGCGGGGGGTAGGAGAAGCAGTGGACAACCTCGTTGAGATCACCGACGACAACTTCCAGGCCGAGGCCGGCGACGGCCTCGTGCTCGTAGACTTCTGGGCGCCGTGGTGCATGCCGTGCCGCGTCGTCGGCCCGATCATCGAGGAGCTGGCCGAGGAGTACGCCGGCGCCGTCAAGTTCGGCAAGCTCAACGTCGACGACAACCTGCAGACGGCCCAGGCCTACCGCGTCATGAGCATCCCGACGGTGATCCTGTTCAAGGACGGCCAGCCGGTCGAGCAGGTCGTCGGGGTCGCGCGCAAGGCCGACTACCAGGCCCGCATCGCCAAGTACCTGAACTGAGCCCGGGCGACCGCGCCCGGGCGGCGCCGGAGCGCGGGGCGTCCCACCGCGGGCGCCGCAGCGTGGGCCGGCCTGGCTCGGGACCTCCGGGAGCTAGGCGACGCGCCGCGCGCCGCGCGGCGAGACCTCCCACGTCGCGCCCTCGAGGCGCGTCGAGGTCAGCAGCAGGCTGTAGGAGGAGCCGTCGGCGGCGAACTCCTGCAGCGTCCAGCGCGCTCCCTCGGGCAGCTCGAGGTCGATGAGCACGTTCGTCGTGTAGGCGCCCGTCTCGAGGAAGCCGAGCTCCATGCGGTGGTAGATCACGTCGGCCGTGCGCTGGAGCTCGGCCACGGCCGCGTCGTCGGCGCCCGGCAGCGTCGTGGGGGCGCAGGCCGCGAGCACCGCGAGCGCGGCCGCGATGAGGATGGGGAGGGCTCTCTGCCTCGTCATGCCGCGATGCTAAGGCCTGCAGGTGAGAACGTACCCGCGGCCCACGTTCGTCGGATCGGGCGGCGGCGCTCGGAGGGCGAGGGGCGGAGCCGGGCCCCGCGGCCAGGGCCACCGCCCGCGTCGCGCCGACGCGAGCGCGGCCGCGGGTCGCGCCTCAGTCCAGCACCGGCGCCATCGCCAGGTGAACGACGTAGCGCTGCGACCCCTCCTTGCGCAGGTAGCGCATCAGCAGCTCGAACATCTCCCGCTGCATCGCCTTGGCGTCGTCGTAGTCGAGCATCACGGCGTCGCGCCACGCCGACAGCACCGCCGGCATGCCCGGGTCCAGCATCGTGACGTTCGCGTCGGGCGTGACGGCGGTCTGCACCTGCAGGCGGCCGCGCTCGTCCTTGTAGACGCGGGTGCCCCAGTTGCCGATCGCCTCCATGCGGGTCCTGACGACGTTGCGCCGCAGCAGCTCCTCGGCGTACGCCTCGCGCTCGGCGAGGGCGGCCTCGAGGGACTCGGCCGCCGTGACCTCGAAGGGCACGAAGAAGACGTCGGCCACCGCGGAGTAGAGCTTGATCGGGCGGCCGGCGCGTTCCCTCTCGCGCGTGACCTCGAGCAGGCCGAGCTCGACGAAGCGCCTGACGCGCTTGAGCACCGTGTTCGGCTTCTCGCCCGTGAGGCGAGCGGCCTCGCCGACGCTCATCTCGGCACCCAGGAACGGCGCGACGTGGCGTACCGTGGACGGGTCGAGCAGGGCCGCGGCGGCGTCGGGGTCGGTGACGACCAGCGTGCGCCGGGGCCGCCCGGGCCCGCTACGTGACTGAGCCTCTTTCACGTCACGTAGTTTAGGCGGAGACTTCAGGCCGAGGTTAGGAGCAGACGATGCGTGAGAGAGCGAACCCGGACACCTTCAAGGCACGCGCCACCTTCGACACCGGCTCGGGCCAGGCCTACTACTACCGCCTCGCGGCGCTCGAGGAGGCTGGCATCGGCGAGATCGCCAAGATGCCCTACAGCGTCCGCGTCCTGCTCGAGACCCTGCTGAGGAACGAGGACGGCTACGTCGTCTCCGCCGACGACATCAGGCGCCTCGCCGCCTACGACGCCGGCGCCGTCGCCGACCAGGAGATCCCGTTCATGCCCGCCCGCGTCGTCCTCCAGGACTTCACGGGCGTGCCGGCGGTCGTCGACCTCGCCGCGCTCCGCAGCGCGATGCACCGCCTCGGCGGCGACCCCAAGCTGATCAACCCGCACGTGCCCGTCGACCTGGTCATCGACCACTCCGTGCAGGTCGACGAGTACGACAGCCCCCTGGCGCTGATCCGCAACGCCGAGATCGAGTTCGAGCGCAACCGCGAGCGCTACGAGTTCCTGCGCTGGGGCCAGGCGGCCTTCGACAACTTCAACGTCGTGCCGCCCGCCTCCGGCATCGTCCACCAGGTGAACCTCGAGTACCTCGCCAAGGGCGTGCTGTCGAAGCCGCACCTCGACGGCGAGGTCGTCTACCCCGACTCCCTCGTGGGCACCGACAGCCACACGACGATGATCAACGGGCTCGGCGTCCTCGGCTGGGGCGTCGGCGGCATCGAGGCCGAGGCCGTGATGCTCGGCCAGCCCTACTACATGGTCGTGCCCGAGGTCGTCGGCTTCCGCATCACGGGCAGCCTGCCAGAGGGCGCGACCGCGACCGACCTCGTGCTCGTCGTCACGCAGATGCTGCGGAAGAAGGGCGTCGTCGGCAAGTTCGTCGAGTTCTTCGGCCCCGGCCTCGCCACGATGTCGGTCCCCGACAGGGCCACGATCGGCAACATGGCGCCCGAGTACGGGGCGACCGTCGGCTTCTTCCCGGTCGACGCCGAGACCCTCAGGTACCTCCGCCAGACCGGCCGCCTGCCGGACGAGGTCGAGGCCGTCGAGCGCTACGCCAAGGCGAACATGCTGTGGCGCGACGACTCCACGCCCGACCCCGTGTACAGCGACGTGATCGAGCTGGACCTCGGCACGGTCGAGCCCTCGGTCGCCGGCCCGAAGCGCCCGCAGGACCGCATCCGCCTGGCCGACGTACAGCGCCAGTTCAGGGAGGACCTGCGCAAGCCGTACGAGGAGCGGGGCTTCGCCCTCGACGACGAGGCCGTGAAGCGCACCGGCAAGCTGCGCATGGGCGACGTCACGCGTGACCTGCGGCACGGCGACGTCGTGATCGCGGCGATCACCTCGTGCACGAACACGAGCAACCCCTCGGTGATGCTCACCGCCGGCCTCGTCGCGAAGGCTGCCGCCGAGAGGGGCCTCAAGGCGAAGCCGTGGGTCAAGACCAGCCTCGCGCCCGGCTCGAAGGTCGTCACCGAGTACTACAAGGACACGGGCCTGCTGCCCTACCTCGAGCAGCTCGGCTTCTACGTCGTCGGCTACGGCTGCACGACGTGCATCGGCAACTCCGGGCCGCTGCCCGACCCCGTCGTCGAGGCGATCCAGGAGGGCGACGTCGTGGCCGCGAGCGTGCTCTCTGGCAACCGCAACTTCGAGGGCCGCATCAACCCCCACGTGAAGGCGAACTTCCTGGCCAGCCCGCCGCTCGTCGTCGCCTACGCGCTGGCCGGCAGCGTCGACTACGACATCGTCAACGACCCGCTCGGGCACGACCAGCAGGGGAACCCCGTCTACCTCCGCGACCTGTGGCCGACCCACGAGGAGGTCATCGCCTACATGGAGAAGGCGATGAACCCCGAGACCTTCAAGCGCATCTACGACGGCATCGAGCGCTCCAACGAGCAGTGGAACGCGATCCCGGTGCGCGGCGGCACGCTCTTCGAGTGGGACGAGTCCTCCACCTACATCCAGGAGCCCCCGTTCTTCATCGACATGCCCGACGAGCCCCAGCCCGTCACGCCGGTCCGCGGCGCGCGGGTGCTCGTGAAGGTCGGCGACTCGGTCACGACCGACCACATCTCGCCCGCCGGGTCGATCGCCGTCAACAGCCCGGCCGGCCAGTACCTCCTGGAGCGCGGCGTGCAGAAGCACGAGTTCAACTCGTACGGCTCGCGGCGCGGCAACGACCGCGTCATGACGCGCGGCACGTTCGCGAACATCAGGCTCAAGAACCAGGTCGCCCCCGGCACCGAGGGCGGGTACACGACCGACTTCACCGACGGCCAGGTCAAGAGCATCTACGAGGCCAGCCGCAACTACCTCGCGCAGGGCGTCCCCACGATCGTCATCGCGGGGCAGGACTACGGCATGGGCTCGAGCCGCGACTGGGCGGCGAAGGGCACGTACCTGCTCGGCGTCAAGGCCGTGATCGCCCGCAGCTACGAGCGCATCCACCGGTCGAACCTGGTCGGCATGGGCGTGATGCCGCTCCAGTTCCTCGACGGTCAGGACGCCGACGTGCTCGGCCTCACCGGCACCGAGACCTACGACATCGACGTCTCCGAGCCGATCGCGCCGCGCCAGCGCGTGAAGGTCACGGCGACGCGCGAGGACGGCTCGACCGTCGCGTTCGAGGCCGTGCTGCGGCTCGACACCCCGGTCGAGATCGACTACTTCCGCAACGGCGGCATCCTCCACACCGTGCTGCGCAACATCAAGCGGACCAGCGCGAAGGGCGTCGCCTCCTGAGCGGCTGCTAGGAGCGTCCCTGTCCCGTGCGGACGGGAGGGGAGAGGGCGGGCGCCGCGACCGAGCGAGTCGCGGCGCCCGCCTCTTCGCCTTCGCCTTCTTCACCCCGTGGGCCCACGGCCGCCGCGCCCGTCGCGGCGTCCGGTGGGTTCGTCCCGCCGGCAGCGGGCACGCGGCAAAGCCCACGGCGTTCGGTCCGGCGTCCGCGTTATCATCTGCCTCACATGCGCGACCTGCTCGGCTTCCTGCTGGTCCTCGCCGCGATCTTCTTCGTCGTGGGCGAGCTCAGGGGTTGGTACCTAGGCGTCCCGACCCAGACGCCCATCCTCCTCTACAAGATGGACCACGTGGCCGAGACGAGCCGTCGCACCGTCATGCGCGAGGACATGCCGGTGAGGTTCTCCGGCCTCGTCAGGCGCGGCTCCGTCACCGTCACCGTGCTCCACGAGCGCCCGGCGAGCTTCCAGACGGGGGCGCAGGGCCGGCCGGAGACGACGGTCTTCGAGCGCACGTACCGCACCGGCGAGCAGATCGCCCTGAACGAGGTCTTCCAGCTGGGCGGCGGCGTGTACCGGGTCAAGGTCGCCTACCAGGACGCCACCGGCGTGTTCCGCCTGAACATGCCGGGCGGCGCGGACCTCTGAGCGCCGACGCCCGGCAGCGCCCGCCGGCGGCGCCCCTCGCCCCGACCCGCTACCTCTCCCGCCGCGCCGCCAGCGCGTCCCAGTCGGCCTCCGACAGCGCGGAGAGCGCGTTGAACTCGCCGGCGTTGTAGACCGATTCGCCGCCGTCGATGTAGACGAGGGCGCCGTTCACGTAGGCCGAGCCGTCGCTGACCAGGTACGCGGCCAGGTCGGCCAGCTCGCGGTGCTCGCCGGGCCGTCCCAGCGGCACGCGCTCCAGGAACACCCGCTGCATCTCCTCGGTCGGCATGAGTCGGCTCCACGCGCCCTCGGTCGGGAACGGCCCGGGCGCGATGGCGTTGAGGCGGATCCCCTTGCGGCCCCACTCGGCCGCCAGCGAGCGCGTGAGGGCCACGACGCCCGCCTTGGCGACCGCAGACGGCACCACGTAGCCCGAGCCGCTCTCGGCGTACGTCGCGGCGATCGACAGCACCGTGCCGCCCCTCCCCGCCGCGATCCAGCGCTTGCCCAGCGCCAGCGTCGCGTACACGGTGCCGTGCAGGACGATGCCGAGCACGGCGTCGAAGGCCCGGTGCGAGAGGCGCTCGGTGGGGGAGACGAAGTTGCCGGCCGCGTTGTTCACGAGCACGTCGACGGGACCCAGGCGCTCCCACACCGCGTCGATCACGCCGGCGACGGCCTCGGGGTCGCGCACGTCGAGCCGCAGGGGCAGGACCTCGCCGCCCGTCTCCGCGCGCAGCGCCCGGGCGCTCGCCTCCAGCACCTCGAGGCGGCGGCTCGCGATCGCGACGCGGGCGCCCAGCTCGAGGAAGCGCCGCGACATCGAGAGGCCCAGCCCCGTGCCGCCCCCGGTCACGAGGACGACCTTGCCAGCCAGCAGGTCGGGAACGAACATGGAGCGATGTTGCCACGCCCCGGGTACCCGCTGTGGGATAACCGCGAGCCCGCGGGCGCCCGGGGCTGCCATACTCGGTCGGTGATGCGCGCCGACACGCGCCGTCCTCCCCCGCGTCCTCTCCACCACGTCCGGCGCGCGTTGCTGGGCGTGGCGGCGACGCTCTGCCTCGCTCTCGTCGCCACGGCCGCCGCCCAATCGTCCGTCGTGCGGGTCCTCCTCGCCGTCGAGCCCAGCGTCGTCGTCCACGTCGAGGGCCCGCACGCCGGCCGCGTCGACGGGCGCCGGGCGTTCAAGGCCGGCGCCTCGCTCGCGTGGCCCGTGACGGCCAGGGGCGACGCCCTCTACGTCGACGGCTCCCCTGTGGGCGAGACCCTCACCCTCGAGCCCGAGTCGGAGCCGTTCGCGTTCGCCGGCCGCCGCTACCGGGGCGCCGTGCGCCTGTCCGCGGTCGACGGGGTCGTCGAGGTCGTGAACGTGCTCAGCGTCGAGGACTACCTCCGCGGCGTCGTGCCCTCGGAGATGGCCGCGTCGTGGCCGATGGAGGCCCTCAAGGCGCAGGCCGTCGCCGCGCGCAGCTACACGCTCACCTCCCTCGACCCCTACGCCCGCTACGACCTGTGCGCCACCGAGGACTGCCAGGTGTACCGCGGCGTCGAGGCCGAGCACCCCAGGACCGACGCCGCGATCGCCGCGACGGCCGGCGTGGTCGTCACCTACGGGGGCAGCGCCGCGCGCACCTACTACCACGCCGACTCCGGCGGGACCGTGGCGTCGAGCGCCGAGGTGTGGGGCACCTGGTCGCCGTACCTCGTCGCCCGGGCCGACGCCCAGTCGCCGAGCCCGCACCGCGCCTGGTCGCTGCGCCTCGACGGCGGCAGGGTCGGCGCCTCCCTGGCGGCAGCCGGCCTCGACGTCGGCGAGGTGACCTCGCTGCGGGTCCTGGGCCTCTCCGAGTCCGGGCGGGTGAACGAGCTCGAGGTCGTGGGCTCGCGGGGCAGCCGCGTGCTGCGCGGCACCTCCCTCACGGCACTGGCGCGCTCGTGGGGCCTGAAGTCGATGTCGTTCCGAGTCCAGGGCGGCCTCACCGTCACCGGCGACGGCTGGGGTCACGGCGTCGGCATGAGCCAGTACGGCGCCCGGGCCCTGGCGAACGCCGGCTACGACTTCACCCAGATCCTCGCCTTCTACTACCCGAACACGGGCCTCACCCGCTTCCTGGCCGAGGCCCCCTGACGGCCCGAGGGGCCGGCCCAC
>DATGNP010000325.1:0-2041 GCA_035306665.1 Trueperaceae bacterium | reverse complement strand
AGGACGTACCGGGAGTGACCGTACCGGGCCACGGCCTCCTCGACCTGCCGGGGCGTGACCTCGCGCGGCAGCGTCACCAGCGCGTGCAGGGGCACGGCCAGGTCGCGCGCGCACTTCGAGGTGAACTCGAAGGCCTTCGTGACGGTGCCGGTCACGTCGCGGAACAGGCCGGCCCGCTCCGACTCCGCCACGATCGACGCGACCTGGTCGAGGGTGAAGGCCGACGCCGCCTCTCCCCGCGGCTCGACGCCGAAGCGGCGCAGGAACCAGTTGGCGGTGCGGTCCAGGGCGGCGATCGCCGGCCTGACGAAGCGCGCGACCCGCACCAGCGCCGGGCCCAGCGCGAGCACCGACGGCCCCGGCCGCGAGAAGGCCAGGTTCTTGGGCACCATCTCGCCGAGCGTCACGTGCAGGAACGAGACGAGCGCCAGCGCCACGGCGAACGAGACGCCCGAGGTGAGCGGGTCGCCGAGGCCCAGTGCGCGCAGCGGTTCCTCCAGCAGATGGTGGATCGCCGGCTCGGAGACGTTGAGGATCAGCAGCGAGCAGACCGTGATGCCGAGCTGCGAGCAGGCCAGCATCAGCGAGGCGTGCTCCATCGCCCACAGCGCGACCCTGGCGGCGGGGTTCCCGGCCTCGGCGAGGGGCTCGACCTGCGCGCGCCGCGCGGCCAGCACGGCGAACTCGGCGGCCACGAAGAAGGCGTTCGCCGCCAGCAGTATCACGAGCCAGAACAGGCCCCACCAGGGGCTCACTCGCCGTCCCCGCCTCCCGCGCCGGGCGCCTCGTGCGGCTCCGGCACGAAGCGCAGGCGGTCGACCCGCAGGCCGTCCATCCGCGTCACGACCAGGCGTCCGCCGGGCACCTCGACGACGTCGCCGCGCTCCGGCACCTTGCCGAGCCGGGCCATGACGAACCCGCCGACCGTGTCGTAGTCCTCGTCCTCGGGGATCCGCAGCCCGACGCGCTCGGCGACCTCGTCGAGCCGCAGCATCCCCGGCAGCGTCCAGGAGTCGTCCGGCCACTGGCGCACCGCGGCCTCGCGCCTGTCGTGCTCGTCGGCCACCTCGCCGACGAGCTCCTCGACGAGGTCCTCGAGCGTCACGACGCCGGCCGTGCCGCCGTACTCGTCGAGCACCACGGCGAGCTGCGAGCCGCCGCGGAGCTGGCCGAGCAGCACGTCGACGGTCTGGGTGTCGGGCACGAAGCTGACCTCGCGCATGAAGGCCGTCACCGGCGTCTCGTCGCGCCGCTCGCGCGGCACGGCCAACGCGCCCTTCACGTGGACGACGCCGATCACGTCGTCGATGCCCGCGCCGGTGATCGGGAAGCGCGAGTGGCCAGTGTCCCGCGCCAGGGCTATGACGTCGGAGGCCGTGCTCGTCGCCGGCAGCGCGGCCATCCGCGTCCGCGGCGTCATCACGTCGCCGGCGGTGAACTCGGCGAAGTCGAGCGTCTTGGTGAGCAGGGTGGCGGCGCGGGGGTCGAGGCTGCCCTCGCTGGCCGAGTGCCGGACCAGGCTGGCCAGCTCCTCGACCGTGCGGGCCGAGGAGAGCTCCTCCTGCGGCTCCACGCCGAACGCCCTCACGACGACGTTGCTGAAGCCGTTCAGCAGCCTGACGAACGGGCCGAAGACGGTCGTGAACGCGATCTGGATGGGCGCGACGAAGCGCCCGACGGCCTCGGGCAGCGCCAGCGCCAGGTTCTTCGGCACGAGCTCGCCGAAGATCATCGACAGGAGCGTGGCCAGCGAGACGGCGACGACGGCGGCTACGGGCCGCACGACGTCGCCGGGGAGCCCCGCCGCCAGCAGCGGCCCGGAGAGGAGCCGCGACACGGCCGGCTCCATCGTGTAGCCGGTGAGGAGCGTGGTCAGGGTGATGCCCAGCTGGGCGCTGGAGAGGTGCGTGGAGGTGTGGCGCAGCGCGGCGACCACGACCCCGAGGCCCTTCTCGCCGCGCTCTAACCGCGACTGGAGGACGGCCCTGTCGAGGTTGACGAGCGCGAACTCGGAGGCTACGAAGACGCCGGTTCCGGCGGT
>DATGNP010000324.1:0-8545 GCA_035306665.1 Trueperaceae bacterium | reverse complement strand
GTCCTTGGCCGTGAGGATGATTATCGGGGTGTTGCTGGTCTTGCGGATGCGCCTCGCGACCTCGAGGCCGTCCAGGACGGGGAGCATGAGGTCGAGGACGACCAGGTCGGGGTTCAGCTCGCGGAACTTCGAGAGCCCCGTGACCCCGTCGTAGCTCACGACCGTCTCGTAGTTCTCGGCCTGGAGCTCCAGGTCGATGAACTTGGCGATCTCCTTCTCGTCCTCCACGATGAGGATCAGGGGTTTTCTCTCCATGCCGGGCATCTTGGCACGCGCTCTCATGAGAGACATCTGGCCCGTGACAGACGGCCCTTCGCGCGCGCTCAGCGCCGGATGGGGACCGTCTCCTGGACGATGAAGCCGCCCGCCAGCACGTCGCCGGCCCAGGCGCGGGCGCCGGGCAGCGAGTGGTCCCGCCAGTTCCCGCAGGAGAGCTCGCTGCAGCCGGGGACCTCGCCCTCGTGGTCAGCTACCCGCCGCAGGGCGGCCGCGGTCGCGTCCCTCACGTCCTCGTGGGCGGGCTCGCCCAGCAGCGTCAGGTAGAAGCCGGTCCGGCAGCCCATCGGGGAGAGGTCGACGACGGTCGCGCCGGTCAGGGGCTCGAGCTCGTCGCGGAGGTAGCCGGCCAGCAGGTGCTCCATCGTGTGCAGCGCCGCGGTGGGGATCTCGGCGCGGTTGGGCTGGACGAGGCGCAGGTCGTACTTGGTGACGACGTCGCCGCGCGGGCCGGCGTAGCGGGCGGCCAGCCTGACGTACGGGGCCCGGACCCGCGTGTGGTCGAGGTCGAAGGACTCCAGGGCGCGGGAGGTGGTCACGCTCCAAGGTTACACTTGCCCCCGGTCATGGACCCCAACGACTCGAACGGACGCTCGTCCCGCCCACGCAAGCCCGAGCCGCGCGACCCCGCCGCGGCGCGCCGCTACGCGCACGCACGCAACTTCGCCCAGGGCGAGAGGGTCGCGATCTTCATCGACGGCAGCAACCTCTACAACGGCATGCGCGAGAACCTGCGCAGCACCCGGGTGAACTTCGCCGAGCTGATCCAGCAGCTCCTGCGCGACCGGCCCGTCTTCCGCACGTACTACTACAACTCGATCCTCACCGAGGACTACGACGAGGAGCTGCGCGACGGGCAGCAGCGCTTCTTCGAGTCGCTCCGGCGCATCCCCTACGTGACCGTCAGGCTCGGCACCCTGCACCGGCGCAGCGACGGCACCCTCGTCGAGAAGGGCATCGACGTCGCGATCGCCGTCGAGGCCCTGTCCCTCGCCTACCAGGACGCGTACGACACGGCCCTGATCGTCTCCGGCGACGGCGACTACGTCGAGCTCGTCGAGGCGATCAAGCGCCTCGGCAAGCACGTCGAGTGCGCGATGTTCAGGAACCAGTCGGCCGGCATCCTCCTCGAGCACGTCGACGTCTTCCAGAGCCTCGACGAGCTCGACTGGACCCGAATCCTGTTCTGACCCGCGACTCTCAGGCTTCGGTTAACGACTGGCGCGGGACCGTGTCCCGTCCCGTGCCTGACGCTTGCTATAGTCCTGGCGTCACCGCAAGGGTGAGGTAGTTCACAAGCTTGTCGAGAGGAAACCACATGCGCAGACTGCTCGTCTTGTTGGCCGCGCTCCTCGTCACGGCCGCCTCCGCTCAGGACTACGTGATCGGCATCGTCTACGACGCCGGCGGCAAGTTCGACGGGTCGTTCAACGAGGGCACGTGGCGCGGCGTCGAGCGCGCCGCCGCCGACCTCGAGACCGAGGGCCTCGAGATCGAGATCGTCGAGTTCGAGGGCACGCCCGACACCGCCGCCGAGGGCCAGCGCCGCATCGCCGGCCAGGGCGCCGACCTGATCGTCGCGCCGGGCTTCCTCCAGGCCGACGCGATCCAGGCCGTCTCGACGGAGTTCACCGACACCGCGTTCGTGCTCATCGACGCCGTGGCCGAGAACCCGAACGTCCGCAGCGTGCTGTTCAAGGAGCAGGAGGGCAGCTTCCTCGTCGGCTACATCGCCGGCAAGCTCACCCGCACCGGCGTCGTCGGCTTCGTCGGCGGCATGGACATCCCCCTGATCCACGCGTTCGACCTCGGCTACCAGGAGGGCGTGAAGGCCGCCTGCGCCGACTGCACGATCATCAGCAACTACGTCGGCGTGACCCCCGACGCCTGGAACGACCCGGCCCGCGCGCGCGAGCTGGCCGCGACCCAGAACGCTCAGGGCGCCGACATCATCTTCGCCGCCGCCGGCGCGTCCGGTAACGGCGTCATCGACTACGCCAACCAGACGATGTGCTTCACGCCGAGCGTGCCGCTGCGCGACACGCCGCTCGTCGCCCAGCTCGAGGCCGTCGCGAAGCCGGCCGGCTTCGACGCCGCCTGCGGCGCCGGCTCCACCCCGGTCTTCTTCATCGGCGTCGACAGCAACCAGAACCCGCTCGGGGACACCGACGGCGACCCGACCACGCTGAACTTCGGCCTCACGAGCATGCTCAAGCGCGTCGACGTGGCCTCCTACAACACGGTCATGGACGTCGTGAACGGCACGTTCGAGGGCGGCCTGCTGAACCTCGGCCTGGCCGAGGACGGCGTCGACTTCGCGCTCGACGAGTACAACGAGGCCCTGATCCCGCAGGAGCTCGTCGACGAGGTCAACGACGTCAAGCAGCGGATCATCGACGGCGACATCGTCGTCACCGACTACCGCACGCTGTAAGCGCCCGCGCAGCGCGTCTCGAGGGCCGGCCCCCGCGGGGGCCGGCCCTCGCGTTGGCCCCGCCGCGGGCGGCGCCCGAGGGCTACCCGCCTGCCCGCCCGTCCGCGCTAGGCTCGGGGGTTCGGCGGCGGGGCATGGGGTCCACGCCGCCGGGTCGGGAGTCTAGTTGCGTAGGGTCGTCCTCGCTCTCCTCCTCTCCCTCGCCGGCGCGGGCCTGGCCCAGGCCGAGCCCGGGGACGCCGCGGGCACGGCCGCCGTCATGGCCTGGCTGCGCGAGCACGCCAGACCCCTCGTCGGCGTCGACGCCGGCGCGCCGCGGGACGACCTGGCCGCGCTGGGCGACCTCGTCGGCGACGCCCGCGTGGTCGCGCTGGGCGAGCAGACCCACGGCACAAGCGAGTTCTTCCGCATGAAGCACCGCGCCCTCGAGTACCTCGTCCTCGAGCACGGCTTCACCCTCTTCGCGATCGAGGCGAACATGCCCGAGGCCGAACGCCTGAACCGCTACGTGCTCTCGGGCGAGGGCGACGCGCAGGACCTACTGGCCGGCCTCCACTCCTGGACGTGGCACACCGAGGAGGTGCTGGCGCTCATCGCGTGGATGCGCGATCACAACGAGGCCGCCGAGGTCCCGGTGAGGTTCACGGGCTTCGACATGCAGTACCCCGACGTGGCCGTGGAGAACGTGAGGGCGTTCCTCGCGGACCACGACCCGGAGCTGCTGGCCGCGTACGAGGCCGACCTGACGGCCGCCGCGGCGACGAGCCGGCTCCGCGGCTCCTCGGAGGCTCCGAGCCCCGAGCTGAGGGAGCGCGTCGACGAGCTCGTCGCCGCGATGACCGCGCGCGAGGCCGGGTACGCCGCGGCGGCGGGCGAGGACGCAGCGGCCTGGGCGGTGCAGGACGGGCGCGTCGTGGCGCAGTCGCTCGGGCTCGCCTCCGGCGGGACCCGCTGGCGCGACGAGGCGATGGCGCGCAACCTCCTCTGGCTCCTCGACCGGTACCCGGGAGAGCGGATGCTGGTCTGGGCCCACAACGGGCACGTCTCCAAGGCCGCGGGCTGGATGGGCTCCCACCTCGCCGCGGCGCTGGGTGACGCCTACGTCTGCGTCGCGTCCTCCTTCGAGCAGGGCGCCTACACGGCGTACGACCCGGAGTTCGGGGGCGTGGGCGCGAGCGTCGCCGGCCCCGCGCCCGCCGGCACCGTCGATAGGCTGCTCGCGGAGGTCGGGCCCGACGTGTTCCTGCTCGACCTCAGGGACGCGGCCGGCTCGGCGGTGGAGCCGTGGTTCCTGGCGCCGCGTCGGTTCCGCGCCGTAGGGGCCGTCGCCGTGCACGACGCGGGCTCGTTCGCACCCGCCACCCTCGGGGAGGAGTTCGACGGCGTGATCTTCGTGCGCCGGTCGACGCCCTCGCGCCGGCTGCCGCGAGCCGGGCGGGTGGGGTCGGCGGCCGGGGCGTGGGCCCTCCCGCCCGCCCCTTCGCCCGAGCCCGCCGGGCGTGCGGCCAGGACGCGCGGGAGGCGCCCTGACGTGCTAGACTCTTAGGTCGCGGTGTGGGCGGTCTGGTCGCGGCCTCACGGCCGAGGAAAGTCCGGGCTCCGCAGGGCAGGGTGCCAGCTAACGGCTGGGCGCGTAAGGCGACGGCAAGTGCAACAGAGAGCAGACCGCGCCGGCCGGCCGAGAGGCCCCCGGCGTAAGGGTGAAAGGGTGCGGTAAGAGCGCACCAGTGCCCCTGGCAACAGGGGTAGCTAGGTAAACCCCACCCGGAGCAAGGTCCGAACGAGAGAGAGCCTGCCCGGCTCGCTAGCATCTCCAGGCGACCGCTAGAGGCGCGCGGCGACGCGCGCCCCAGACAGATGACCAGAGGCCCAGGCGGTCACGGCCGCGTGGGTCACAGAACCCGGCTTACAAGCCCACCCGCGACCACCACGAGGCGACCTTCTCATCGGAAGGTCGCCTTTCTCATCTGCACATGAGAACGCCGCGCTGGGCCGGGCGTCACGCATGAGCGCCGGCCCCGCCGGTCGAGCTCCGCACGCGCTCGCGTCCCTCACGACGACTCTCCCCCACCCTGCCCGAGTGGGAGAGATGCCACAGCACCTGGCCGACCGGGGCATCAGTGTGGGGAATTGTGGGAGAGTGTGGTAGGGTCGGGGCTGTCCGTGAGGACCACTCCCACAGCGCGCCGTAGGCCGTAGCGGCCACGCCGCCACGAGCCGCCAAGGAGCTGCATGCCGTTCGGCGAGTTCCAGTACAGCGTCGATGACAAGGGCCGGGTCATCGTGCCCCCGGCCTTCAGGGACTTCGTCGACGGCGGCATGGTCGTGACCCGGGGCATGGACGGCTGCCTCTTCGTCTTCCCCCTGGGCGCCTGGCAGCACATCGAGGCGCACCTCACCGACCTCCCCCTCACGGACCCGAGCTCGAGGAACTTCGTCCGCTTCTTCTACTCGGGGGCGGCCAAGACGAAGCTCGACTCGGCCGGCCGCATCACGCTCCCGGCTCCCCTCCGCAAGTTCGCCGCCCTGGAGGGGAACGTCATGTTCGTCGGCGCCCCCAACCGCCTGGAGATATGGAACGAACAGCGCTGGCTCGCGAACCTCGAAGCCGTACAAGAGGCGCCCCCGGCGCCCGAGCTGCTGAGAGAGCTGATCGGGTGACCCTGGTGACCGAGCGCCACGTCAGCGTCATGCCCCAGGAGGTGCTCGACCACCTGGAGGTGAAGCCCGGCCGCTGGTACGTCGACTGCACGTTCGGCGCCGGCGGCCACGCCCGCAGGGTCCTCGCGCTCGGCGGCAAGGTCCTGGCGATCGACCAGGACCCGCACGTCGCCGAGGACCTCCGCACCGACCCCGCCTGGCGCGCCGCCCTGGCGGCCGACGACCTGCGCTTCGCGCACGGGAACTTCCGGGACATCGAGCGCCTCGCCTTCGAGCAAGGCGTGCGCGAGGCCGACGGCGTGCTGATGGACCTGGGCGTGTCGTCGATGCAGCTCGACGAGGAGGACCGCGGCTTCGCGTTCCGCAAGGACGGGCCCCTCGACATGCGCATGCACGGCGAGGGCGAGAGCGCCGCCGACGTCGTCAACACCTACCCCGTCGAGGAGCTCGCGGCCTTGATCTTCCGCTACGGCGAGGAGCGCCACAGCCGCCGCATCGCGCGGCGCATCGCCGAGGCGCGCGAGTCCGCCCCGATCACGACCACCGGTCAGCTAGCCGAGATCGTCGCCGGCGCCTACCCGCCTGGCCCGCGCCGCGAGCACCCCGCCCGCCGCACGTTCCAGGCGCTGCGCATCCACGTCAACGACGAGCTGGGCGCCCTGCGCGAGGGCCTCGAGGGCGCGTCGCGCCTCCTCGTCCCCGGCGGACGCCTGGTCGTGATCGCTTACCACTCGCTCGAGGACCGGATCGTCAAGCGCTTCCTCCTCGACAGCCCCCGCTTCGAGGTCCTGACGAAGAAGCCGCTCACCGCCAGCGACGAGGAGGTCGCGCGCAACCCGCGTGCCCGCGCCGCGAAGCTCCGCGCCGGCAGGAAGGTCGCGCCGTGACCGACTACGCCGCGCAGCGGCCCACCCTCGCCCCGCAGCGCCGGGACGAAGCCGCGGCAGCGGCCGGCCGCGCCGCCGGCGGGCCGTTCCGGCTGGCCCTGCCCCTCTACCTCGCCCTCCTGGGCGTCCTCGCCGCGCTCGGCGCAGCGAACCAGGCGCAGCTCGCGCGCCAGGTCGACCTCGCCAGGCAGAAGGAGGCGCTGCTCGTCGGCGTCGCCCGCGCCGAGGTCAGGGCCGGCGCCGTCGAGAGCCCGCTGGCCGTCGCCCGCTGGGCGACCGCCGCCGGCATGGTCCCGCTGCCGCAGGGCAACGTCACGTCCGTCGTCGCACCCGAGCCCGCCCCCGCCGACGCACCTCCGGCCGGGACCCTGGAACTGAGGACCGTATGGCGCTGAGCACCCACACCGCCTTCCCCCGCGCCCACGAGCCGACGCGTCGCGTCGCAGCGGTCCGCGTCGCCAACCGCAACCCGACGGAGCTGGCGCTGAGGCGCGTCTGGCTCGTCAGGCTCGGCCTCTTCACGCCGCTCATCGCCGCGCTGGCCGGCTTCGCCAGCCACCAGCTGCGCCCCGCGGCCTTCCCCGCCCCGCCGTCCGAGCCGGTCGTGCGCGGCGACATCCTCGCCGCCTCCGGCCAGGTCCTCGCGACCGGCCCGGTCGAGGCCCGCAGCTACCCGCTCGGGGTCGCCGCCCCGCTCGTGGGCTTCACCGGGAAGGTGCAGCCCGACGGCAAGTACGGGCTCGAGGGCCTGGAGTACTCGCTCGACGGCCTCCTGGCCGCCGGTCGGGACGTGACCCTGACGATCGACGCCACCTACCAGGCCGCCGCCGAGCGCCACCTGGCGGCCTCGGCCCAGCGGTACGGCGCCGAGAGCGGCTCGGCGGTCGTGCTCGAGGCCGGCACCGGCCGCATCCTGGCCGCGGCGAGCTACCCGGCCTTCGACGCGAACGACTGGGCCGGAGCCGGCCGCGAGCAGATGCTGAACCGGCCGTTCCAGCAGGTCTACGAGCCGGGGTCCGTGATCAAGCCGCTGGTCGTCGCCGGGCTCCTCGAGTCGGGGAAGCTGCGCGCCGACGAGGTCATCGACGCCCCCATGCACCTGCGCGTGGGGGAGCAGACGTTCCGAGACGTCGTGAGCCACGAGCCGCGACTGAGCGTCGCCGACGTGCTGGCGCTCTCGAGCAACTCGGGCACGATCAACCTCGGCATGCGCTTCACGCACGCCGAGCTGCACGACTGGCTGATGCGCTTCGGTATCGGGCAGGACCTGCCGGTGAGCGGCACGTTCACGAGCTCCGGGCAGCTGAACCCCTGGTACCGCTGGGTGCCGCAGGACCACGCCACGAACACGATCGGCCAGAACCACTCGACGACCGCCCTGCAGCTCGCCGTCGCCTACTCGGTGTTCGCGAACGACGGCATGTTCGTGCACCCGGTCCTCGTCGAGGGCGCCGAGACCCCGCCGCCGTTCCGCGTGCTCTCGCCCGAGGTCGCCAGGACGATGCGCTCGCTCCTGAACCACGTCACCGAGGCGAGCGGGCTGCGAGCGGCGCGGGTGCCGGGCGTGGACATCGCGGCGAAGACCGGGACGGCCGACGTGTTCGACACCGAGCTCGGCCGTTACGTCCCGGGCGAGTACACGCTCAGCGTCGCTGGCATGCTGCCCGCCGACGACCCGCGCGTGGTCGTCGTCGTCACGCTCCACAAGCCCGACGAGGGCGCCACGAGCACGGTCGCGACCGGCACGCTGTTCCGGGACGTCGCCAGCGACGTCGTCGCCGCCTGGGGGGTCGTGCCGCGGCCGGAAGCGCTGGCGTCGACGCGGTGAGCGTCTAGGCGCAGCGGGGCGCGCCGCGCGGGAGGTCCGGGGGACCGCGAGAACGAGTACACATCATGCACACGTTGTGTAACGTGTGGATAGGATGGCAGGCATGGTCGAGGGTCGGTACAGCGCGGGGCGGGGCGAGGCCGAGGACGCGGCCGCGCTCCTCCGTCCCGAGGCGCTGGCCCGGCTCCTCGGCGGCCGCCTGCCCGACGAGCTGCCCGGCCCGGGCCGAGGGGTCGCCTACGACTCGCGCCGCGTGAGGCCGGGCGACGTCTTCTTCGCGCGCCAGGGCAGCGCGGGGCACGGCGTCGTCCACGCCGACGCGGCCCTCGCGGCCGGGGCGGCGTTCGTCGTCTCCGACGCGCCGCACCCTTGCGCCCTGCTCGTGGACGACGCCTGGGCCGCGATGGCCGCGGTGGCCGCGGCCGCCCGCGCGCTGCTGCGCGCGCCCGTCGTCGGGGT
>DATGNP010000323.1:0-2984 GCA_035306665.1 Trueperaceae bacterium | reverse complement strand
TGGTGGCCGTGCCGGTCGTCGCGATCGCCGCGGGCGGCGCTCCCGACCTGGCGGCCGCCTACCCGTGGCCGGGCGAGGCCGTGGGCCGCTCCGTACCGGCGCTGCTCGGCTGGGCCGCCCTCTACGCCCTCTACTACCTGTCGTTCGAGGCGTTCTACCGCGGGTACCTGCTGGGCACGCTCGAGGGCCCGTTCGGCACGACGCGGGCCGTGTGGCTGCAGGCGTTCGCGGCCACGCTCGTGCACCTCGGCAAGCCGCTCCCGGAGACCCTGGCGGCGCTGCCCGCCAGCCTGATCTTCGGGGTCATCGCGGTCCGCACCCGCTCGATCGTCTACCCAGCCCTCCTGCACCTCGTCGTCGGCCTGACGCTCGACGTTGCGGTCCTGGCGCGGGCCGGGGCGCTGGGGTGAGGGTCCTCGTCACCGGGGCGCACGGGTTCCTCGGCAGCCACATCACCGAGCGCCTCGTGGCCGGCGGCGACGTCGTGCGCGCGCTGGTGTCCCCCTGGGGGGACCTGCACAACCTCCGCGTCGCGATGGGGGCAGGCGAGGTCGAGGTCGTGCGCGCCGACGTCTCGAAGCCCGGCGACCTCGCGGGGGCGCTGGAGGGCGTCGACGCCGTCGTGCACGCCGCCGCCCGGGTCGCCGACTGGGGCCCGTGGGACGCGTTCTACCGCACGAACGTGCTCGGCACGCAGCGCCTGCTCGAGGCGGCCGTGCAGGCGGGAGCGAGCCGGTTCGTCCTCGTGTCGAGCGTGGCCGTGCACACCTACCGCGGGTTCAGGGACGCCGACCCGCGCACCCTGCCGCGCGACAACGTGTCGAACCCGTACGCCTACTCGAAGATCCTGGCAGAGAACGTCGTCATGACGCGCTCGGACGTCGAGGGCGTCGTCGTCAGGCCGGGCCTGTGGCCGTTCGGTGCCCGCGACGCGACGTTCCAACGCGTCGAGCGCGCCGTGGCCCGCGGCGTGATGCCCCTGATGAAGCGCGGCGAGAGCGTGCTGAACACGACCTACGCCACGAACTTCGCCGACGGCGTCGCGCTGGCGGTGGCGTCGCCGGCGGCCGCCGGGCGCGTCTACCTGATCGCCGACGAGGGGGCCCCGAGTTGGCGGGAGCTGTTCGACGAGCTCGCCCGCCTGGTCGGCAGCGCGCCGCCGCGCCTCAACGTGCCCCGCCGGCCCGTGAGGGCCATCGCCACGGGCGTGGAGGCCACCTGGCGGGCCCTGTTCCCCTCCACCGAGCCGCCGATGACCAGGTACCGTGCCGGGCTGATGGCTCACGACGTCCACTTCTCGATAAGGCACGCCGTGGAGGAGCTCGGCTACCGGCCGCGCGTCGGCTGGCGCGAGGGCCTGCGCCTGGCCGTGGAGGCGCTGCACGCCGGGAGGGACTAGTGGGCGCCGCGCGCGAGGTGCTGATGGCGACGGTCGCCGCCGGCGGGGGCCACGTCGCGACCGCCAGGGCCATGGCCGAGGCCGTGGCCGAGGCCTCGGACGGCGAGCTGACGGCCCGCGTCGTCGACGTGATGGCCGAGCACGCGCCGCGCCTCGACGCCAGGCACAAGGCCGGCTGGCGCGCGCTGCTGGCCCGGCCCCGACTGATCAGGGCGTCGCAGGCCGTGATGGACGCCGCGCCGGCCGCCAGCCGGACCGTGCAGGGGCTGGTCCTGTCCGGCTTCACGCGGCGCGTGACGGCGGCCCTGAACGCGCGTCCGCCGGCGCTCGTGGTCGTCAACCACGGCTGGCTCGCCACGTCCTTCACGGCGGCCCGGCGCCGCCACGGGCTGGCGAGCCGCGTCGTCGTGCTCGCGACCGAGCCGTTCGACGCGAGCGCCCTGTGGTCGGCGCCCGGCGCCGAGACGGTTCTCGCGCCCAGCGCCGCGGCGGCCGAGGACCTCGTCAGGCTCGGCGTGGCCCGAGACGCCGTGCACGTGTCCGGGTACCCCGTGGCGCGCCGTTTCCACTCGCCGCCGAGCCGCGCCGAGGCGCGCGCGCGGCTCGACCTGGGCGACGGCTTCGTCGTCCTTCTCAGCCTGGGGGCCGAGGGCGTGGCCGGCGACGACGCTACCGGCGCCGTGGTGGCGCTGGCGCGGCAGGGCGCCACGGTCCTCTGCGTCACCGGTCGCAACGAGGCGCTCGCCGCGAGGCTGGCGTCCGCGGCCGCCGCCGCGGGAGTGGCCGGGAGCGTGCGGGTGCTCGGCTTCGTCGAGCGCATGGAGGTCCCGCTCGCGGCCAGCGACGTGGTGGCAGGCAAGGCCGGGCCCGCCTCGACGCTCGAGGCCCTCGCCGTCGGCCGCCCGGTCGTGGCGGCCAGCTACGCCGGTCTGAACGAGCTGGCCGTCGTCAGGTTCCTCGAGACGCGCGGGCTCGGCAGCCGCGCCGGGTCGTTCGCCGGGCTGCCGGCAGCGGTCGCGGCGTGGCGCGACCGGCCCGACAGGCTCGCCGCGGCCGCGTCCGCGGCCGCGGCGTTAGACTTCGGCGGCATGTCCGCGGGCATCGGACGGTTCCTGACCCGCCTGGCGCTGAGCGGCGATGCCGACCCCGCGCTGCTCTCCCCCGGCGCCTTCGCGGCCGTGACGAAGTCCAGCCTGGGCGCCGCGGGGACCCGCCGCGCGCCATGAAGCGCCTGGTCGGCGTCTTCGCGCTGACGCTACTGCTCGGCTTCGGCGGCCTCTACCTCGCGACCCGCGAGTCGGTCTTCTCGCCCGCCACCTACGCCGCCGTCGACCTGCGGCCCGAGCTGACGGTCGTCGCCGTCCTCAGCCTCCTCCTCGTGTGGCTGGCGCCGGTCGTGAAGCTGCAGGCCCTGACGCGGGCCCAGGGCCACAGGGTCGGCGCCTGGGACGCGTTCACGGCGCACGTCGGACAGGTGTTCGGCACGGCCATGACGCCCAGCGGCACGGGCGGCGCTCCGGGTCTCGTGCTGGCGCTCGAGCGCTCGGGGGTGCCGCTCGGCACCAGCGTCGGCATCGCCGTCCAG
>DATGNP010000322.1:0-2007 GCA_035306665.1 Trueperaceae bacterium | reverse complement strand
AGGACGTCCTTCAACAGGCCGGGGCGGTCGACGGCGA
The DNA here is from genome assembly GCA_035306665.1 of Trueperaceae bacterium. GTDB lineage: Bacteria > Deinococcota > Deinococci > Deinococcales > Trueperaceae > DASRWD01. Next base: position 1,970 of record DATGNP010000322.1, on the reverse strand, counting down.
CGACCTCGATGTCGACCGGGAACACCTCGCCTGCCGGGGTGTCCCATGTCACGTTGACGAAGCGGTCCGCGTCCGTCTCCATCAGGTGCTTGACGTTCGGGCAGTCGACGCGGTGCACGCTGATCCCGCGGCCGCGGGTGACGTAGCCGATGACGTCGTCGCCGCGCACCGGGCGGCAGCAGTTCGCGAGGTTCGCCGGCGCGTCGAGGCCGTCGACGTAGACGCCGGAGACGCTCTTGCGCGGCTGCTCGGCGGGCTGCTGGGGCCTGCGCTCCTTGACGAGGTCCGGCACCAGGGCCTCGACGACCTGCTTGGGCGTGACCCGCTGGGCGGCGAGCGCCAGGTAGAGGTCGTCCGCCGAGTCCGAGTTCAGGAGCTCGTCCGCCACGGCCTGGAGCTTCGCCTTCGTCATGTTCGGCGCCACGGGCAGGCTGCGGCGCCTGAGGCCGCGCTCGAGCATGCGCTTCCCGGCCTCGAGCTGCTGCTGCCGCTCCTGCGCCCTGAAGTAGTGCTTGATCTTCTGCTTGGCGCTGCGGGTGACGACCATGTACACTCAGTCGGCGGAGGGCCCGTACTGGCTCGAGCGGTTCGTCAGGATCTCGACCCTGTCGCCGGTCTGGAGCTGGTACGTGAGCGGCACGATCTCGCCGTTCACGCGCGCGCCGATCGTCCTGTGGCCTACCTCGGTGTGCACCTGGTAAGCGAAGTCGATCGGCGTGGAGCCGCGCGGCAGGTTCACGACGTCGCCGGCGGGCGTGAACACCAGCACGCGCTCGGAGAGGTAGTCGGTCTTGACGGCGTCGACGAAGCCCTCGGCGTCGTCGATCGCGGAGTCGACGTCGAGGAGCTGCTTCATCCACTCGAGGCGCTTCTGCACCTCGGCGGGGTCCACGATGCCGTCCTTGTAGGCCCAGTGGGCGGCGACCCCGAACTCGGCGACCTTGTGCATGCGCCGCGTCCTGATCTGCACCTCGATGGGCTGGCCCAGTAGGCCGATCACCGTGGTGTGCAGGCTCTGGTAGCCGTTCGGCTTGGGCACGGCGACGTAGTCCTTGAACCGGCCCGGGATGGGCGTCCACAGCGAGTGCACGATGCCGAGGGCGCGGTAGCACACGGCCTTCTCCGCGTCGTCCTGCGCCAGCCCGTTGCCGTTCACGGGCTCGGGGTCGAGGATCGCGCGGATCGCCATCAGGTCGAAGATCTGGTCGAGCGAGCGGTTGTCCCGCTGCATCTTCCGGTAGATCGAGTAGAGGTGCTTGCTCCTGCCCGAGAGCTCGAACCTCAGCCCCTCGGCCTCGAGGCGCTCGGCCAGCAGCGCGATCGACTCCTGGACGTACTTCTCGCGCTCGATGTGCCGGCTGCGCACCTGGCGCTCGAGCTGCTCGTAGCGCTGGCGGTCGACGTAGTAGAACGCGATGTCCTCGAGCTCGTTCTTGATGTGGTTGATGCCCAGGCGGTGCGCCAGCGGCGCGAAGATCTCGAGCGTCTCCTCGGAGATGCGCAGCTGCTTGGGCGGCGGCATGTGCTCGAGCGTCCGCATGTTGTGGAGGCGGTCGGCGAGCTTGACCAGGATGATGCGCACGTCGTTGACCATGGCGAGGAGCATCTGCCTGAGGTTCTCCGACTGCTCGTCCTGGTAGACGCGCACCGCCAGCTTGCTGATCTTCGTCTCGCCCTCGACGATGCGCCTGACGGGCTCGCCGAAGAGCTCCTCGATCTCCTCGAACGTCGCGTCCGTGTCCTCGACCGTGTCGTGGAGCAGGCCGGCGCGCAGGGCGTCGATGTCCAGCCTCATCTCGGCGAGGATCTCGGTGACGGCCACGGGGTGGGTGATGAACGGCTCGCCCGAGCGCCGCGTCATGCCGCGGTGGTGCCGCTCGGCGAACGCGTAGGCGTCCGCCAACCGGCGCCTGTCCTCAGGCGTCAGGTAGCTCGTGGCGGCCCGAAGCTCGTCGGGCACGGTGACCACC
>DATGNP010000321.1:0-6134 GCA_035306665.1 Trueperaceae bacterium | reverse complement strand
GAGGTCATCAGCGAGGAGCTCGGCCACAAGCTCGAGAACGTCCGCCTCTCCCAGCTCGGCCGCGCCAAGCGCGTCCGCTCGAGCAAGGACGAGACGACCATCATCGAGGGCCAGGGCGACCGCAAGGTCATCGACGAGCGCATCAAGGCCATCAAGGCCGAGCTCGAGACCACCGACTCCGACTACGCGCGCGAGAAGCTCCAGGAGCGCCTGGCCAAGCTCGCCGGCGGCGTCGCCGTGATCCGCGTCGGCGCGGCCACCGAGACGGAGCTCAAGGAGAAGAAGCACCGCTTCGAGGACGCCCTCTCGACCGCCCGCTCGGCCGTCGAGGAAGGCATCGTCGCCGGCGGTGGCGTCACGCTGATCCACGCGATCGACGCGGTCAAGAAGGTCGCCGACAGCCTCGAGGGCGACGAGCGCACCGGCGCGACGATCCTGATGCGCGCGCTCGAGGAGCCCGCCCGCCAGATCGCCGCGAACGCCGGCGCCGAGGGCAGCGTGATCGTCAACGCCATCCGTCAGAAGAACGACGGGAAGTACGGCTACGACGCCGCCACCGACACCTTCGTCGAGGACATGTTCGCCGCGGGCATCGTCGACCCGGCCAAGGTCACGCGCACCGCGCTGCAGAACGCCGCGTCCATCGCGGGCCTCCTGCTGACGACCGAGGTCGTCATCTCGGAGCACCCCGAGAAGGAAGACAAGGCGCCCGTCCCGGGCGGTGACATGGGAGGCATGGACTTCTAGGTCCGCGCCGACAGGCAGTACCGTCCGCCGCCCGGCCCCGCGCCGGGCGGCGGGCTCGCTTTCGGGGGCTCAGCGGACGAGCAGCGACGCGCCGGTCATCTCGGGCGGCTGCGGCAGGCCCATGAGCTCGAGCACGGTCGGGGCGACGTCGCCCAGGGCGCCGCCGTCGCGCAGGCGCAGGGACGCGACCGCGGGGTCGTCGGAGACCAGCACGCACGGCACCGGGTTCGTCGTGTGCGCGGTGTGCGGCTCGCCGGCCGGCGTGAGCATCTGCTCGGCGTTGCCGTGGTCGGCGATCACGACGGCGACGCCGCCGCGGGCGCGCCAGGCGTCCAGGACCCGGCCGAGCCCGGCGTCCACGGCCTCGCAGGCGCTCACCGCCGCGCTCAGCACGCCCGTGTGGCCCACCATGTCGGGGTTCGCGTAGTTGATGAGCAGGAAGTCGTCGACGCCCTGCGCGATGCGCGCGACCGTCGCGTCCGTGAGCTCGGGAGCGCTCATCTCGGGCTTGAGGTCGTAGGTGGCGACCTGAGGGGACGGCACGAGCAGACGGTCCTCGCCCGGGAACGGCTCCTCCCGCTGCAGGTTGAAGAAGTAGGTGACGTGCGCGTACTTCTCGGTCTCGGCCGTGTGGTACTGCCGCAGGCCCGCCGCCGACACGACCTCGGACAGCCCCTTGGTCAGGGGCGGCAGGGCGAACGCGAACGGCAGCCCGAGCTCGGCGTCGTACTCCATCAGCGAGGCGAAGTGCACGCGCGGCGTCGCGCAGCGCCGGAAGCCCGCGAAGCCCTCCTGCGTGAGGGCGTACGTGAGCTGCCGGGCGCGGTCGGCCCGGAAGTTGAAGAACACGACCGCGTCGCCGTCGCGCATCGGCTCGGCGCGGCCCACCACGGTCGGCCTGATGAACTCGTCGGTCTCGCCCCGGGCGTACGCCTCCCTGACGGCCTCGGTGGCGGTGGCGGCGACGTGCGGCGCTCGCCCGCACACCACGGCGTCGTAGGCGACAGCGGTGCGGTCCCAGCGGCGGTCCCTGTCCATCGCGAAGTAGCGCCCGGTGACGCTGGCGATGCGGGCGTCGACGCCCCTGGCCGCGACCTCGGCCAGCTTCCGCTCCACGGCCGCGACGTACGCCGGCGAGCCGTCGGGCGCGCTGTCGCGGCCGTCGGTCACGACGTGCACGCGCACGCGCGGCTGGCCGAGCCTGGCGGCCAGCTCCAGCAGCGCGAGCAGGTGGGGGAGGTCGCTGTGCACGCCGCCGTCCGAGACGAGGCCGATCAGGTGGAGCGTGCCGCCGCGCCCGGCGGCGTAGGCCTCGCGCAGCACCGCGTTCTCGTAGAACCCGCCGTCGTCGATCTGCTCCTGGACGTACGTGAGGCTCTGCATCACCCGACGGCCGGCGCCGATGTTCATGTGGCCGACCTCGCTGTTGCCCATCTGTCCGGCGGGCAGGCCGACGGCGGTGCCCGAAGCCTCCAGGGTCGTGCGCGGCCCGCTTGCCCAGATCGCGTCGAAGACGGGCGTGCGCGCCAGGTCGACGGCGTTGCCTGGCCCGGGCGGCGCCAGGCCGAAGCCGTCGAGGACGACCAGCATCACGGGCCGCGCGGCGCCGCTCACGTCCAGCCCCAGCCCAGCACCCGGGCGACGCGCTCGTCTAGCAGGCGCAGGTCGTCGTCGGTGAGGTCGCCTTCGCCCTTGCCCGTCCGCAGCGCGGCGAGGCAGCGCGCCGCGCGCTCCAGGTGGGGCCGTAGCGCGGGGTCGGAGACCACGCGCGGGAGCAGGTCGGTCACTGTGTCCTCCAGGTAGAGCGTGGCGAGCCGCCGCGCGACGGCGGCCTCCTCGGGCGCCAGCTCGGGGTGCGGCTCGGACGGGTCGAGGGCCAGGCGCCGCGCGGCCGCCACGACGCGCGGCTCCCTGGCGGCGCGCCGGCAGCTCGGGCAGAGCTCGCGGTCGCGCAGGCCCTCGCTGTCGCGCCCGAGCTCTGCGAGGCGGCGGTCGCGGGGGGCGAGGCCGGTGAGTACGCCGTCGTGGAGGGCGCCGCACGTGGGGCACGCGGTGTGGCCGGCGGCCCGCTGCCGCGCCCAGTGCGCGGCCAGCGCCCGCGCCGCCCCACGCGCCACGGCGGCGACGTCGTCCGGCAGCGAGGCCGCCGCGACGGCGCTCTCCAGGCTGGCGACCTCGGCGGGGTCGGGTGACGGCGCGCCGCCGGGCTCCTCCTCGCCGTCGTCGGCGTCCCCGGTGACGCGCCCGGCCTGGAAGCGGACGTCCTTCACCTCGTGCAGGCCGTAGGTGTCGTGGTAGACGGCGAGGAAGCGCTGCCGCTGCAGGCTCAGGTGCATCGCCGTCTCGGAGTCGGTGACGTCGACGTAGAGCACGCCGTCGGCGAACCCGCGCGCCACGCTGAAGCGGGCCACGTCGCGGCCGACGACGCGCGGCCACAGCAGCACGGCCTCGGCGCGCTTCAGGGAGCGGCGCATGCCCTTGCGTCGGAACAGCTCTGCCAGCAGGTCGCCGGCGCTGCGCGCGCCGCCGCCGCTCATCGCACCCTCCGGGCCGCGGCGCGGGCGCTCACGGCGCCCTCCCGGCGCGCTGGCGGGCACCTGAGCCGGCGCCCGCGGCGCCGGTGACGGCGGCGCTCACGCCGGCGCCCCCACGGGGTCGATCAGCGCCACCTCCCCGTCCGTCACGCGGTAGAGGGCGTCGTGGTGGGGCGGCGGCTCGGTGCCGGTCACGACCGCCTGTGGCGTGTTCGCCGTGAGGGAGAGGAGGTAGGCGCGGCGGTCGGCGTCGAGCTCGGCGGAGAAGTCGTCGACGAGCAGCACGGGCGGCTCGCCGTGGCGCTCGGTGAGCAGGCGGTACTCGGCGACGCGCAGCGACAGCGCCGCCGTGCGCGCCTCCCCGCGCGAGCCGAAGGCCCTGACGTCCCTGCCGCCCAGCGTCAGCTCGAGGTCGTCGCGGTGCGGGCCCACGGCCGTGGCGCCGCGCGCGAGCTCGGCAGCGCGCGCCGCCGCGATCGCCGCGCCCAGGTCCTCGCCGTCCCAGTTGCGGGCCAGCCTGACCTCGAACGGCGCCTCGTCGCCCGAGACGTCGCGGTAGACCTCGGCGGCGAGGGGGCAGAGGCGGCGCACGAGGCGCTCGCGCATCGCGTCCACCTCGGAGCCCACGGCCACGAGGCGCGCGGTCCAGTCGGGCAGCGAGGCGTCGTGGGGCGACAGGCGCAGCAGCGCGTTGCGCTGCTCGAGGAGGCGGCCGTACTCGCGCACCAGGGCCGCGTAACGGGCCGACACCTTGGAGATCAGCGCGTCGAGGTAGCCGCGGCGGGCGCTGGGGCCGCCGTGCACGAGCTCGGAGTCCTCGGGCGTGACGAGCACCGCGGCCACGAAGCGCGACACGTCGGCGGCGCGGGCCGGCTGCGAGTCGAGCCTGACGACCTTGCGCCCGGCGGCGAGGCCGACCTCGACCCGGCTGACGCCGTCCTGGTGCTCGACCTCGACGGCCACGTACGCCTCGTCGTGCCCGAACGCGACCATGTCGGCGAGCGTGCCGGCGGCAAGGGCCCCGTTGCAGCCGAGGTAGGCGGCGGCCAGCAGGTTGCTCTTGCCCGAGCCGTTCTGGCCCACGACGGCCACCACGCCGTCGGGGAACTCCACGCGGCGCGTGACCAGGTTCCGGAACGCGAGCTGCGTCAGCGAGCGCAGGCGCACCCGTGCAGTCTACCGCCAGGCGTTCACGACGCCGTTCCCGGGGGTGCGGGGAGGCCAGCGGGCAGGGCAGAGCCTCGACCGCCGGCCCCGGAGGCACGCGGTCGGTTCCCGCCCGGTTCCCGCGGGCCGCGGGGACGGCCGGCCGCGCTGGTACCATCGGGCGTGACACTCGACGCCGCCGCGATCCGTTCCGACTTCCCCGTGCTGGAGCGCGAGGTCAACGGCCGTCCCCTGGTGTTCCTCGACAGCGCCGCCTCCTCGCAGAAGCCGCGGCAGGTCGTCGAGGCGATGAGCGAGTACTACTACCGCCACCACGCCAACGTGCACCGCGGCGCGCACGTCCTCTCGGTCGAGGCGACCGCGCTCTACGAGGAGGCCAGGGCCGCGGTCGCCGCTTTCGTGGGCGCCGACCCGTCCGGGCTGGTGTTCGTGCGCAACGCGACCGAGGCCGTGAACCTCGTGGCCGCGAGCTGGGGCCGCACGCACCTGGAGGCGGGCGACGAGGTCGTCGTCTCGGTCGCGGAGCACCACGCCAACATCGTGCCGTGGCAGATGGTCGCCGCCGAGACCGGCGCGGTCGTCAGGCCCGTGGGGATCGACGGCGCGGGCCGCATCGACCTGGGCGCCCTGCGCGACGCGCTCTCGCCGCGGACGCGGCTCGTCGCCACCTTCCACGTCAGCAACGTGCTCGGCAGCGTGAACCCGGTGGCGGAGGTCGCCGAGCTCGCGCACGCCGCCGGGGCGCTGCTGTTCGTCGACGGCGCCCAGGCCGCGCCGCACCTGCCCGTCGACGTCGCGGCGCTCGGCTGCGACTTCTACGCCTTCTCGGCGCACAAGATGCTCGGTCCCACGGGCATCGGGGCGCTGTGGGCGCGTCCCGAGCTGCTCGCGGGCATGCCGCCGTACATGGGCGGCGGCGAGATGATCTCCCGCGTGACGTTCGAGGGCACCACGTACGCCCCGCCCCCGAAGCGCTTCGAGGCGGGCACGCCCAGCATCGCCGAGGCCGTGGGCTTCGCCGCCGCCGTGCGGTACCTGGAGGCGGTCGGCATGGACGCGGTCAGGCGGCACGACGAGGCGCTCGTCGCCCGCGCCCTGGAGCGCCTGCGCGGCATGCCCGGCGTCACGCTCGTCGGCCCCGAGGAGGGGCGCGTGGGGCTGGTCACCTTCGTCGTCGACGGCGTGCACGCCCACGACGTCGCCACGGCCCTCGACCTGCACGGCGTCGCGGTGCGCGCCGGCCAGCACTGCGCCCAGCCGCTCCACCGCGAGCTGGGCATCGCCGCCTCCACGCGCGCGAGCTTCTACCTCTACAACGAGCCGGCCGAGGTCGACGCGTTCGCCGACGCCCTGGCCGCGGTCCTCGCGCACTTCGCGGCCTTCGCCTGATGGGGATCCTCGGCGACCTCTACCAAGCCGCGGTGCTCGAGCACTCGCGGCGCCCGCGTAACCGGTATCGCCCCGACCGCTACGACCTGGCCTACCCCGGCGTCAACCCCGGCTGCGGCGACGAGATCACGCTCTACCTCGCGCTGGACGACGGGCGGGTCGCGACGGTCGCCTTCGAGGGCGAGGGCTGCGCGATCAGCCAGGCGTCGGCGAGCCTGATGACCGAGGCGGTGAAGGGGAGGACCGCTCGCGAGGCGCTGGCGTTGGCCGAGGACTTCAAGGCGATGGTCAGGGGCG
>DATGNP010000320.1:0-2562 GCA_035306665.1 Trueperaceae bacterium | reverse complement strand
GGTCGCGGCGCACGGGCCGCTGGTACACCAGCGCCGAGATCAGGCGCTGGGCCGTGCGCCAGCGCGCCGAGTCGAGGCCCAGGCGCTCCAGCTCGCGGCCGGCGCGCTCAGCGGCGCGCTCGATCGTCCGGTCGACGGCGGCGAGCGTCCCGACGTACGCCAGCGCGGCCTCGGCCTCGCCGCCCGAACGCCCGGCGGCGGCGACGAACGCCAGGCGCGACGTGCCGTGGGCCCCGACCGGGAGCTCGGCCCGAAGCGCGACGACCGGGTCGAGCGGGTTCGCGGCGACGCCGCCCAGCGGCCGCGAGCCCCGCAGCGCCGCGGGCAGGACGTAGTCGCCCCAGCGGCCCAGGAACCGCTCCCTGTCGGTCTCGAGGCTCACCGGCAGCTCGTGGCCCACGGGGGCGACGACGGCGTGGCGCCACGCCACCTCGGGGTCGCGGTCGGAGCGGCGGCGACGCCGGAGCTCGACGACGCCCGGCGCGGGCTCGCTCGCCTCGACGAACAGCTTCGCGAACGCCGGGTGGCGGCGGTCCTCGGCGTCGGGCGCCAGCACGGGCTCGGCCGCTCGCGTCACCGCCAGCCGCCGCGCGCGACCGTCGAGCTCGCCGACCTCGACGCGCCACATCTCCACGTCGTGGTCGGGGTCGACGGTGGCGTCGATCGTCACGAGGAGGCCGTCGCCCCTGACGCGGTAGCGGACCGCGTGGGGGAGGGCCTCCACCTCGAAGCCCGGCCCGTCGGCGACGCCCGGAGCGAGCAGCGGCCGGGTCGTGCCGGTGTCGAGGTCGGTCAGGTAGAGCCACGACCCGCCCTCGGGCAGGACCGGGTCGGGTCGCCAGTGCGAGAGCGCCACGCCGCGCCAAGACGCCCTGCCGCCGCCGCGGTCGTCGAGGAGCAGGTGGTAGCGGCCGTTGCCCAGCTGGAACGCCAGGGGCGTGCGCCCGCGCGGCACGACGTGCCACGGCTCGACGCGCACCGGCGCGCCCTCCGGCGCCGCCAGCGCGCGGGCCTGCTCGGGCTTCTCGAGGGGGCCGGCGAGCGGCGTGCGCTCGTACAGCACCGGGGTCACGGCGGCGACCCTGGCGTCGGCGTGGAAGCGCGTCGGCAGGTCGACCGGAGCGACCGCGTTGCCGAGCGCGTTCATCACCATGCCCTGGTGGTGCGCCATGTAGGTGCGCACGACCACCGAGGCCTTGCCGAGGGGCACGCGGCCGGGCGTGAAGTCGACGGCGTCGTAGAGCCCGTAGAGCCCGCGGGCGCCGGCCGCCTCGAGCGCCGTGAGGTTGTCGAGCACCGCCTGCGGCAGCACGGGCAGGGCCAGCACGGAGGCGTAGGGAGCGATCACGTGGTCGCGGACGTCGCGGCGCAGGGCGAGGTCCTCGACGCCGAACGCCCGGTACTGGTACTCGCCGTCGGCGCCGACCAGGGCGAAGGCCGACTCCGACACACCCCACGGGGTGCCCTGCTGCCGAGCGTGGGCGCGCTGCGCGAGCGCGGCGTTCAGGCAGGCGTCGTGGAGCAGGGTCCAGCGCGGCATCCTCGTCAGGAGCGGCGGCATCAGGTACTCGAACGCCGTCCCGCTCCACGACAGCAGGGTGCGGCGCCCGCCGACGCCGGCGAACGGGCGCGAGAGGTGCACCCAGTGGTCGGTCGGGACCCGCCGCAGGGCGATCGCCACCAGGCTCAGGAGGCGCGACTCCGAGGCGAGCAGGTCGTAGGCAGGCTCGTCGAGGTCGTCCTCGTCGGCGCGGTACCCGAGACGGAACACGCGGCGCCAGTCGTCGAACAGGAACCCGAGCTCGGTCTCGGCGACGAGCGCCTCGCACAGGTCGGCGAGCCCCGCCGCCGTGCCCAGCGTCGTCTCCAGCAGACCCTCGGCGGCGTCGAGGGCACGTCCCAGGCGGTCGCACCACTCCACGGCGCCGTGGCGGGTCAGGCCCGTGAGCTCCGCGGCCGCCGCGGCGCGGAGGCCGGCGACGGCCTCGCGGGCGCGGGCGTAGACGTCCGGCAGCTCCAGCAGGGGCACGCTCACCGGGAGGGCGGTGAGCGCCTCCCAGGCGCGGCGCAGCGACGCGGCCTCGGGGGCGCGCCGGAGGGCCGCGGGCGGCTCGGCGAGCGCGCGGTGCCACGGCAGCAGCAGCGAGACGTCGCGGCCGAGGGCCTCTGCGTCGGCGGCGACGCGCGTGCGCCACTCGCCGAGCGCCGTGAGCTGGGCGGCGGTGAGCCGCCTCGTGCCGCGCAGAAGCGGCCGCACGCTCTCGTCGACGGTGGCCAGCCGCTCTCGGAGCGTGACGAGCAGGGCCGGCCACCGGCTCTCGTCGTCGAGCGCGGCGGCGACCTCGACGCGCAGGGCGGCGATCAGGTCCCGCGTGGGGGCCGTGGGGTCGAGCGACGACACGACGTCGCCGTAGATCCCGAGGCCGTCGAGGAGGCCCTCCCAGCGCTCCCGCCGCCACGCGCGGCGGCCGGGCAGCTCGAGGAGGGCCTGGCGCAGCGTCAGCAGCGCCGCCAGGAGGTTGCCGCTGTCGACGGCCGAGACGTAGCGCGGCCGCAGGGGCC
>DATGNP010000319.1:0-12910 GCA_035306665.1 Trueperaceae bacterium | reverse complement strand
GACGTCGGGCGCGACCTGCGCGGCCGCGTCGGCGACGTGTACGGCCTCCACCGCGGCGACAGGCGGCGGGCCTTGGGCGAGTACCGCCGGGCGGTCGAGCTGGCGCGGCAGGCCGGCGACGTCGGGCGCGAGGCGGTGTTCCTCAGCGCCTGCGGCGTGATGCAGGCGTCGCTCTCGCCCGGCGGCGGTCGCGACGACCTCGACCGGGCGCTGGCCATGGCGGAGGGGTCCGGCGACCCGCTGGCGCTCTCGACGGTGCTGGAGCACCGGGCGTACGTCCTGGGGACGGAGGGCGACCTGGAGGGCGCCCGCGAGCTGTTCCTGCGCTCGCGCGCGACCGTCGAGGACCTCCCTGACCCGGAGGCGGTACATCCGTTCGAGCTGACGCGGAGACGGTTCTTCACGACGCTGAACCTCGGGCACCTCGACCACCAGACCGGCCGGCTGGACGAGGCCGTCGCGGCTCGCGAGAGCGCGCTCGGCCTGGCCCAGGAGGCCGGCAACCAGATCTGGGAGGCGACGGCGCGCCTGGAGCTGGCCGAGGTGCAGGCGGGCGCCGGACGGCACGAGGAGGCCGCCCTGCACCTGAGGCTCGCCCGCGAGCTCTTCGTCGCCAACCACGTGACGGTCCATCTGAGGCGGATCGCGGAGTTCGCCGCGGCGCACGGTTACGACCTGGAGGCCTGACGCCGAGAGAGGGGGAAGGGGAGGCGCGCGCGTCGGTCCTCGTCGACGGAGATTGACGGAGGTGACGAGATGCGGAAGAGGAACCTGTTGGTGTCTGCCCTCGCGCTGGCGCTGGTGATCTCGCTGGTCGCGTCGGTGGGGGCGTCGGAGCCGGGGGAGCTCCAGTCCGTGGACCCGGGGCTGCTTCGGGCCGTGAACGCGGTGGTGGGAGAGGACAGGTGCGTCGCCCACGAGCTCAACACGCCCGGTCAGGGGCTCCACTTCTCGGGCACCGGCCTCCACTTCTCGGGGACCACCGGCGGCCTGATCAGGGGCTCGATCACGTTCACCGACCCCGCCCTGGAGCAGCCGAACTCGACCCTGACGCCCGTCCTGGCCGAGCGGACGATCAGCGACACGGGGTCGCCCACGGGGACTCCGTTCCTGCCGCTCGGCGAGATGGCGGGTGACGTGGTCATCGTCGTGGCCGACGACTTCGCCGGGGGAGCGTTCCGCCTCCCGTCCGACCTCGACGACCCCGCCGCCGGCACCACCACCTTGGCGCGGCTGAAGGCCCTGGCGGAGTCGGGCGAGCTGTCCCACGGCGCGCTCGTCATGCACCATCTCAACGCCCTCATCGCCTCGCTCCCGAGCTTCACCGTCGTGGACGCTGACCGCGACTACACCGTGTGGCTCAACGGCGACGCGGGCCACCACGTGGTCGTCGCCGGGCTCGACCTCGCCGAGGCGGTCAGCAGCGACGCGATCGCGGTCGACGTCGTGGCCGACGCTCTCGTGAAGGGCGTGAACGGCGTCGTCTCCAGGTTCGACATGCTGGATCTGCCGGGGGGTGACACCCTCTCGCCCGAGGGCGTGGTCGTGAACATGAGCTGGGTGTTCCTGCCGTGTTCCTCCATCGAGGAGTTCCTCGCCAACAAGGACGCCTACCCGACGTTCGCGGACTACGTGAACGGCCTCGGCATCACGGGCTACGACTTCGACGAGGTAGTGAGGGCCTTGGGCTACGTCGGCGACGGCGCCCTCGTAGGGTTCCTCGACGGCGGCAGCTTCGAGTTCATGTCGCCCAAGGCCGCGCTCGTGGCCGCTTCCGGGAACTTCGGCATGGGGTACCAGATGCTCCCGGCGGGCTGGAGGCAGGTGGTAGGCGTGGCGGTGCGGCGCGAGGAGCAGCGCGACTTCCCCGGCCGCTACTCGAACTCCGGCGACGTGACCGTGGCGGGCGAGTGGGTCGGTTTCCAGCCCCTCACGCTCGACGGCGCGCTCGGAGACCCCACGATCCTCTCCTACGCCGGCACCTCGTACGCCGCCCCGTTGGTGTCGCTCTACGCCGCCCTCGACCTGTCAAGGAGCGCTCCCCAGTGCCGGCACCTGCAGCCGAACGAGCCGCCCCTGACGAAGAGCCCTGAACTCGACGTGCCGCTGGTAGACGCCATCGGCGCCTGCTGAGCCGGCCGGGCGGCGCGCGGCGGACCCTGCGGCGGACCCCGCGGCGACCGGCGCGAGCCCACGCGGCTCGGCCTTCGGGACCACCGCGGGGTCACCATCACCAGGCCAAGCCCAGCACTGAAAAGCGCCGACCGGGTCTCTCCGGTCGGCGCTTCCCCCCACCTAGGGTCTGGGCGTCAGTACACGTGCGCCCTGCAGACGAGCTGCTCCGACCAGTCGAGGCCGCTGAAGGCCCGGCTCAGCTCGCTCATGGTGGGCGGCGAGCCCGGGTTCGTGAAGGACAGGACCAGGCGCCCCGCGTCGTTGCGGGTGATCAGGGCGACGACGGCGCCCTGGGCAGCCGGCGCCTCCTGGACGGCCGCTGCCGCCGCCGCGGCGTTGGCCGCGTCACGGTCCAGCTCGTACTCGAGGTTCCTGGCCAGGGCGAGGCCCACCAGCACTACCGACAGGAACAGGATCAGCTTCCGCATCTTCGACGCTCCCTCTCCGCGCATCCGCGCCGCTCCGTTCGCTTCGAACGCTTCCGTCTTCGTCTCCGTCGCCTTCATCCCTCACCTCCTGCGCGGAGCATGCTCGGGAGGCCGTGATGCCTTCGTGATGCCACCGTGACGCGGGCGCGGCGCGGCGGAGCGCCGGTGGCTGCGGCTGTCCTGTCGGGTGGAGAGGTCCCTGCTCAGGCCGTGAGGAGGCGACCCGCGTCGCCGAACTGGGCCTCGTGGAGCCGGCGGTAGACGCCGCCTCTGGCCAGCAGCTCGTCGTGACGTCCCTGCTCGACGACGCGGCCGTCGTCGACGACGACGATCCTGTCGGCGCCGCGGATCGTGGCGAGCCGGTGCGCGATGACCAACGTGGTGCGCCCGCGCGACAGCTCCTCGAGCGCCTGCTGGATCGCGCGCTCGGTCTCGGTGTCGAGCGCCGAGGTCGCCTCGTCGAGGATCAGGATCGGGGGGTTCTTGAGGAAGATGCGGGCTATCGAGAGCCTCTGCTTCTGGCCGCCGGAGAGCTTGACCCCGCGCTCGCCGATCAGGGTGTCGAGGCCCTTCGGCAGCTGCGTCAGCAGGTCGTCGAGCTGCGCGCGGCGCGCGGCCGCGAGGATCTCGTCCTCGCCGGCGCCCAGCCGCCCGTACGCGATGTTCTCGCCCAGCGTGCCCGCGAACAGGAACACGTCCTGCTGCACGATGCCGATCTGCCGGCGCAGCGAGGCGAGCGTCATGTCGCGCACGTCGATGCCGTCGATCGTGATGCGCCCGGCGTCGACGTCGTAGAAGCGCGGCAGCAGCGAGGCGATCGTCGTCTTGCCCGCGCCGGAGGGGCCCACGAACGCGACGGTCTCGCCGGCCGCGATCGTGAGGCTCACGCCCTCGAGCACCGGGAGGTGACTCGAGTAGGAGAAGTGGACGTCCTCGAACGCGATGTCGCCGCGCAGGTGCTCGACCTCGATCGCGCCCGGCCTGTCGACGATGTCGGGCTCCGTCGAGAGGAGCTCGAGGTAGCGCTTGAAGCCGGCTATCCCGCGCGGGTAGAGCTCGATGACCTGGTTGATCTGCTGGATCGGCCGGAAGAAGACGTTGACGAGCAGCAGGAACGCCACGAAGCCACCCGCCGAGAGGCTCTCCGTGATCACGAAGTAGCTGCCCGCCACCATCACGACGAGCTGGGTCAGGCGCATGCTCAGGTAGCTCGAGGAGTGCGTGAGGGCCATGATCCGGTAGGCCTCGAGCTTCGTGGCCCGGTACGCCAGGTTGTCCTGCGCGAAGAGGCGGCGCTCGTGCTCCTCGTTCGTGAACGCCTTGACGACGCGGATACCGCCGATCGTCTCCTCGAGCCGCGCGTTGAACGCGCCGACGCGGGCGTAGATCTCGCGCCAGGTGCGGGTCATCTTGCCGCCGTAGCGCGTGGTGAACCAGCCCGTGAACGGCACGATCGCCATCGTGATCAGCGCCAGCGGCACGTTCACGAACAGCATCAGCACGAAGGAGGCGACCAGCGTCATCACGGCGATGAAGACGTCCTCCGGCCCGTGGTGCGCGAGCTCGCCGATGTCCTCGAGGTCCTTCGCGATGCGCCCGACGAGGTGGCCGGTCTTCTGCTCGTCGTAGAAGCGGAACGAGAGCCTCTGCAGGTGGTCGAACGCCTTGCGGCGCATGTCGGTCTCGATGTTGATGCCGAGCATGTGGCCCCAGTACGTGACGACGTAGGTCAGTGCCGTGTTGAGCAGGTACACGAGGGCCAGGCCGAGGGCGGCGAGGAAGATCAGGCGCCACTGGCCGCTGGGTAGCAGCCCGTCGATGAAGCCCTGCACGGCGATGGGGAAGGCGAGCTCCAGCACCCCGAGCACGACGGCCGAGGAGAAGTCGAGCAGGAAGAGGCCCTTGTAGGGCCGGTAGTACTCGAAGAACCGCCTCACCACCGGCCGATGGTATCCGCTCGGCCTCTCCTTAGGCGTACGGGCCGGGTGTGCGGCGCCTCGGCGGCCCTCGCTGCCCGCGCCGTTCGCGGGCGTGGGCGGGGGTCGGGCTGTCTCCGGGCTGGCGCGTGGGGGCGGCCTGGGCCGTGGTGCGGAGGGCTGGGCGGCGGGCTAGAATCGTTCGTCGTTTCGGACTGGGGGAGAAGGACGGTGCTCAGGATGGACTTCGCGAAGTTGGGGCGCGTTCTGGCCGCTGCCTGGCTGCTCGTCGTGCCGCTATCCGCCGCGTTCGCGCAGGAGGTGCCGGTCGCGGGCGGGACGGCGATCGTGGTGCTGGGTGCGGACCCCGAGCACCTGAACCCGGGTATCAGCACCAGCTACCCGGTGGGCGCCGTGGGCGCGAACATCTACAGCAGCCTCATCCGCCTCAACGCCGACGGGCGCCCCGAAGGCGACCTCGCCGAGTCCTGGACGGTGTCCGACGACGGCACCGTCTACACCTTCACGCTGCGCGAGGCGAGGTTCCACGACGGCACGCCGGTCACGAGCGCCGACGTGGCCTACAGCATGAACGAGGTCCTCGGGCCCAACCACGGCCGCTTCCTCAACGCCTTCCAGCGCATCGCGGCGATCGAGACGCCCGACGACGCGACCGTCGTGATACGGCTCACCGAGCCCTACGCCCCGCTGATGAGCCTCCTCAGCGTCTTCGACGCCCCGGTGCTCCCGCGCCACGTCTACGAGGGCACGGACCCCCTCGACAACCCCGCGAACTTCGAGCCCGTCGGGTCGGGCCCGTTCCGCTTCTCCGAGTGGGTGCGCGGCGAGCGCATAGAGATCGTCCGCAACGACGACTACTACCTCGAGCCGGCGCTCCTCGACAGGATCGTGTTCCGCGTCGTGCCCCAGGACGTGGCGCGGTCGACCGCGATCGAGGTGGGCGAGGCCGACCTCGTGTGGGGCTTCTACCTGCCGCCGGCCGACCTGCCGCGCCTGGAAGCGAACCCCGACGTCCAGACCTGGCAGGGCATCACGATCCCGGCGCTCTACTTCATCTTCGTCAACACCGAGTCCGAGGGCCTCTCCGACCCGCGCGTGAGGCAGGCCCTGATGCACGCCATCGACGTCGACCAGGTCGTCGAGCAGGCGCAGGGCGGCCTGGGCCAGGCCGGGTCCGGGCCGTTCGGCGCCGGCTTCGCCTACGCCTACTCCGAGGAGACCGACTACCGCACGCGCTACCCGTACGACCCCGACCGTGCCCGCGAGCTCCTGGCCGAGGCCGGCGTCGGCGACCTCACGCTCAGGTTCGTCTACGACTCGGCGCGCAGCTCCTTCGCCGCCACGGGCGAGATCATGCGCGACCAGCTCAGGCAGGTCGGGATCACCCTGCTCCTCGAGCCGGCCGAGCGCGCCGTGATGGTGGAGCGGGTCTACAACCGCGACTACGACCTGAGCATGCAGTCGTTCACCTCGGGCGGCGACCCGGCGATCGGCTACCACCGCATCTACCTCTCGGCCGAGCCTGGCACGCCGTTCGTGAACGCCACCGGCTACTCGAACCCCGAGGTCGACGCCCTGCTGGCCGAGGCCGGTGCGTTGGCCGACCAGGACGCCCGCGCCGCCGTCTACGACGAGGCGATGGCGATCCTCGCCCGTGACCTGCCGGTGCTGGTCATGTTCGACGAGCTGAACACCGAGGCCGCCGCCGCTAACCTGCGCGGCATGCGCACCCTGCTCGACCAGCGCGACGGCCTGGAGTTCCTCTGGTTCGCCCGCTGACGCGGGGGAGCTAGCCGTGGCGCCGCGCCGGGGTTCGCCCCCGGCGCGGCCCGTCTAGCGAGGCGCGGCGGCCGCGGGCCGTAGCGAGCGGCGGGATGGCCGAGGAAGGCATGGCGTGAGCGGCGCTAGCGATGCAGGCAGGAGCGTCTGGGCGTACGTGCTCGGGCGCGTGCTCAACGCCGTGCCCCTGGTGCTCGGGGTCGTCGTCGTGAACTTCCTGCTCATGACGCTGGCGCCCGGCGACCCGGTGACCGCCCTGGTGGGCGACTACCCGGCGCCCGCCGAGTACGTGGAGCGCGTGAGGCAGCAGTACGGCCTCGACAGGCCCGTGCCCGAGCAGCTCGTGCGCTACGTGGGCAGCGTGCTGCGCGGCGACCTGGGCTACTCGTTCGCGAACCGGCAGCCGGTGGCGACGCTCTTGCTCGAGCGGCTGGGCCGGACCCTCGTCCTCATGCTCACCACGGTGGTGGTCGCCTCCGCCGTCGGCCTGACCCTCGGCGTGGTGGCGGCCAGGCGGCCCCACTCGGTGACGGACGCGGCCGCGACGGGGTTCGCGCTCGCCGGCTACGCCGTGCCCGAGTTCTGGCTCGGCCAGCTCCTGATCCTCGTGTTCGCCGTCTGGCTGCAGTGGCTGCCGGCCGGCGGGTTCCGCAGCGTGCGCGAGAGCTACGAGGGCTTCGCGGCCCTCCTCGACCACGCGCGGCACATGCTCCTGCCGATGGCGGCGCTGTCGTTCCGGTACATGGCCATCACGACGCGGCTGACGCGGGCGAGCCTCCTCGAGGTCATGAACACGCAGTACATCGTCGCGGCACGCGCTCGCGGCCTCTCGGAGAGGACGATCCTGTGGCGGCACGCGCTGCGGGCGGCGGCGCTGCCGGTCGTGACCGTCATCGGCTACAACTTCGGGTTCATCGTCGCCGGGTCGGCGCTGGTGGAGACCGTGTTCGGCTGGCCGGGCATCGGCAGGCTGATGTACGACTCGATCTTCGCCCGCGACTACCCCGTGCTGCTGGGGATCCTGCTGATGGTCTCGGTCACGGTCATCGTCGTCAACCTCGTCACCGACGTCCTCTACTCCGTGCTCGACCCGCGGGTGAGGTACTGATGGCGACGCCCGGAGCGGCCGTCCGCCTACCCCGGCCCGCCGGGGGCTCGGGCAGCGCGCGGGCGGCGTGGCGGCGCTTCCGTCGCCACCGCGGGGGCCTGTTCGGGCTCGCCATCGTCGCGCTCCTGGTCGCGGTGGCGGTGCTGGCGCCGGTGCTGGCGCCGCACGACCCGTTCACGACCTCGCGCAACGCGTTCCTGCCGCCCCTCGCGAGCGACGCTCACCCGCTGGGCACCGACCACCTCGGCCGCGACCTGCTGTCGAACCTGATCTGGGGCGCCCGCGTGTCCCTGATCGTGGGCGTGGCGGCGGCCCTCACCGCCACCGTCATCGGCGTGATCGTCGGGGCCTTCGCCGGCTACGCGGGCGGGCGCTCCGACGAGCTGCTGATGCGCGTGACCGAGTTCTTCCAGGTCATCCCGCGCTTCGTCCTCGCGCTGATCGTGGTGGCCTTCTTCGGCTCCGGCTTGGTGAACCTGGTCCTCGTGATCGGGCTGCTCTCGTGGCCGCAGACCGCGCGGCTGGTGCGCAGCCAGTACCTGAGCCACAAGACGATGCAGTACGTCGACGCCGGCCGGGCCCTGGGGATGGGTGACCTCAGGCTGATCTTCGCCGAGATCCTGCCCAACGTCATGGCGCCCGTCCTCGTCGTGACGTCGCTCGACGTCGCCCAGGCGATCCTCCTCGAGGCCAGCCTGGGCTTCTTCGGCCTCGGCGACCCCAACCAGCCGTCGTGGGGTGCGATGCTCAACGCGGCGCAGGGCTACATCCGCCGCGCGTGGTGGATGAGCGTGTTCCCCGGCCTCGGCATCTCCCTGGCCGTGCTGGGTTTCAACCTCCTGGGCGACGGGCTCACCGAGGCCTACGACCCCAGGATGCGAGTGAGGTGATCCGACGAAGTGGCGGAAGCGAACGACATCCAGAGACACCTGCGGGCGCGCACCGGAGACGTCGCGCCCTACGTGCTGATCCCGGGCGACCCCGGCAGGGCCGAGAGGATCGCCCAGCGGTTCGTGAACGCGCGCGAGGTGGCCCGCAACCGCGAGTACGTGATCTTCACCGGCGAGACCGAGCGGGGCACCCCGATCAGCGTCTGCTCCACCGGCATCGGCGGTCCCTCGGCCTCGATCGCCGTCGAGGAGCTCGTCCGCATCGGCGCCACGCACTTCATCCGCGTCGGCTCCTCTGGCGGTCGGCAGCCCGACATCCCCATCGGCTCGGTGGTCGTCGTCACCGCCGCCTACCGCGGCGACGGCACGTCGCTCGACTACATGCCGCTGCCGTACCCGGCCGTCGCCGACCTGGACGTGACGCTCGCCCTGCGCGCCGCGGCCGAGGAGCACCTGGGCCGGCGCGCCTACGAGGGCATCGCCTACACGCGCGACGCCTTCTACCGCCGCGACGACGGCACGAACAGGCTCCTCACCGAGGCCGGCGTCGTGGCCGCCGAGCAGGAGTGCGCGACGATCTTCGTCGTCGGTTCCCTGCGCCGCGTGAAGGTCGGGGCGATCTTGGGCACCGACTCGAACATCTTCCTCGACCCCCAGCCGACGCGGGAGGAGAAGGAGCGCCTCTACCAGCAGGTCGAGCGCGACACTATCGCCATCGCGATCGACGCGGTCGACCGCCTGCACGGGGCGCGATGAGCCGCGGCTGGCTGGCGCCCGGCGACGACGGGCCGGCGCGCGGGCCCACCGCGGCGGCCAGCGGCGCCGCGGGAGCCGGCGTCGCTGGCGGGGCCGCGTCCGCCCGGCGCCACGCCCTCGGGCCGGCGAGGGACCTGCTCGTCACCGGCGCGAACGTCGTCGACGTCGTCACGCACGCGGTCTACCGCGGCTGGTTCACGGTCCTGGACGGCCGCTTCGTGGAGGTCGAGGAGGGCGACGGCCCGCGGCCGGGCGAGGTCGAGGCCGCGGAGGCGCTCGACCTGGGCGGCGCCTACGTGCAGCCGGGCATGCTCGACGTCCACATGCACATCGAGAGCAGCCTCGTCACCCCGCGGCGCTTCGCGGAGGGCGCGCTGCCCCGCGGCACGACGACGGTGCTGCAGGACCCTCACGAGGTCGCGAACGTGCTCGGCGCCCCCGGGATCCGCTGGATGGTCGAGGCCTCGCGCGGCCTGCCGCTGCGCGTGTTCTCGGCGATCTCCAGCTGCGTGCCCGCCACCTCGTCAGACATCGAGACGCCCAACGCCGCGATCTCACCCGCCGAGGTCATCGAGCTCGCCGCCGAGCCCGACGTCCTGGCCCTCGGCGAGGTCATGGACTTCCAGGGCCTCGCCGCCGGCGACGACCACCTGACCGCGATGGTCGCCGCCGCTCATGAGTCTGGCCTCTCGGTCGAGGGGCACGTGCCGTCCCTGACCGGCCCCGACCTGTCGCGCTACGTGGCGTTCGGGGTCCGCTCCGACCACACGCTGATGACCGCGCCGAAGCTCCTCGAGCAGCTCCGCAAGGGCCAGTGGGTGATGGTGCAGGAGAAGTCGGTGACCGAGGACGTCGTGGGCGCCGTCATGGGGCTGCCCGACCGCAGCCGCGTCATGCTGATCACCGACGACGTCATGCCGAACCGCCTCCTCACGGGCCACCTCGACCGCATCGTCTCCCTCGCCGTGGAGCGCGGCTGGGACCCTCTGGACGCCATCGCCGCGGCCACCCTCAGACCGGCGACGTACCTGGGCCTTTCCGACCTCGGGCTCGTGGCGCCCGGCGCCCTGGCCGACTTCGTCGTCACCGAGGGGCTGGCTGCCTACCCGCCGCGTCAGGTGTACGTGGGCGGCAGGCTCGTGGCCGAGGACGGCGCGACGGTCGTGGCGTCGTCGCCGTCGCCCCAGCCGTCCGCGCCGGACGGCCTCGCGCAGGCGTTCGACCCCGCTGCCGTGCTACGGAGCTGGTTCGAGCTGCCGGCGAGCGGCAGCGTTCGAGCCCGCGTGATCGTGACCAACGAGCGGAACTCGTTCACGACCCTCGACGAGCGCGGGGTCGAGGTGGCCGGCGGCGTCCCGACGGACGAGGACCTGTCGCTGGCCACCGTGGTCCCGCGCGCGCGCCTGCGGCCGGGCGCGGCGCCGCACGAGCCGGTCGTCGGCCTCGTCGCCGGCCTCGGCCTCCGGCGCGGCGCCTTCGCCACGACGTTCGCGCACGACAGCCACAACCTCTTCGTCCTGGGCCGCGACCCCGACGCGATGCTCACCGCCACCCGCGCCGTGCTGCGGGCCGGCGGAGGCATGGCCTTCGCGCCAGCTGGCGACGCCGAGCCCCTGCTCCTGTCCCTGCCCCTGGCCGGCCTCCTCTCCGACGACCCGGTCGCCGAGGTCGCTCAGCGCTTCGACGCCATCGAGCGGGCCCTGGTGGCGGCCGGGATGCGCCACCTGAACCCCCTCCTCCTGCTGACCCTGCTGCCGCTCTCGGTGAGCCCCGACTACAAGCTCACGGACAAGGGCGTCGTGGACGTGCAGGCCCGCGTGGTGCTGCCGCCGCTGGTGGAGGCGTGACACCGGCTCCGGCCGATCGCGCCCCTGCCGCCGGCGGCGAGGGCCCCGACCCCGCCGAGCTGGAGCGCTTGACCGCCGAGGTCGCCTCCCTCCTCGCCACCCTATGCGAGGTCCCGAGCCCCAGCCGAGACGAGCGGGCCATCGCCGACCACCTCTCGGCACGCTTCCAGGCGGTGGGAGCCACCGTGACCGAGGACGACGCCGCGTCGTCCACCGGTGGCAACGCCGGCAACCTGGTCGCCGAGCTGCCGGGCGGGCGTCCCGGCCGCGTGCTGCTGGCCGCGCACATGGACACGGTGCCGCTGGTGCCGGGCGAGCCGCTGCGCGCGGTGGTCGAGGGCAGCGTCGTCCGCTCGACCGGCCGCCAGGTGCTCGGCGCCGACGACAAGGCCGGCGTGAGCGTGATCCTGAAGCTGTTCGAGCGCTTGGCGGCGCTGGCCCCCGAGCGCCGGCCCACGCTCGTCGCGGCGATCACCGTGTGCGAGGAGCTGGGCCTCAAGGGCGCGCATCACCTCGACGTCGGCTCCCTGCGGCTCGACTTCGGCTACTCGTTCGACGGCGAGGTGCCGGTGGGCGAGCTGATCGCCGCCGCCGTCGCCAAGGAGGACCTCACCATCGAAGTGAGGGGCCGCCGCGCCCACGCCGCGCTCGAGCCCGAGCGCGGCGTCCACGCGGTGCTGGCGGCGGCCGAGGTCGTGAGGGCGTTCCCGCTCGGCCGCGTGGCCGACGACCAGGTGGCGAACGTGGGCCGCATCGAGGGCGGCGGCGCCACGAACGTCGTGCCCGACGAGGTGACCCTGCGCGCCGAGGCGAGGGCGTTCACTTCGTCGCGCCTCGATGAGCTGGTCGAGCGCATCGCCGCGGAGGCTTCCGCCGCAGTCGCTCCACTCGGGGCCACGGTCGGCGTCGAGCGCAGGCGCCTCTACGACGGCTACGAGCTTTCCGAGGACGCCGAGCCCGTCAGGCGCCTCGCCGCCGTCGCCGCCCGGCATGGCATCGCGCCGCGGCTGGTGAGGTCGATCGGCGGGTCCGACACGAACGTGCTCAACCAGAAGGGCGTGCCCACGGTGAACGTCGGCGTGGGGATGCACGAGATCCACTCGATCGCCGAGTGGATCGACGCGGCCGACCTCGCCCGGGTCGTCCTCTGGGTCGAGGACGCGCTCCTCGGGGTGTGAGGTCGGCACGGACCGGGAGCGCGACCTCCTCGGGCGCGACGCCACAGGGCCGTCCCGGCTAGGCGTCCCGCAGGGTGGGGTCGAGCAGGTCGCGAAGCCCGTCGCCGAAGAGGTTGAACCCCAGCGACGCGACGAGGATGGCCAGGCCGGAGAACACCGACACCCAGGGCGAGAGCAGCAGGTAGTTGCGGCTCTCGGAGAGCATAAGGCCAAGGGACGGCGTGGGCGGCTGGGTGCCGAGGCCGAGGAAGCTCAGGGAGGCCTCGACGAGGATCGCGGTCGAGAGCGACAGAGTCACCTGAACCATGATCGGCGCGACGATGTTGGGCGTGACGTGCCTGGCGAGCAGCCGCGCCGGCGACGAGCCCAGCGCCCTGGCGGCGGCCACGTAGTCCCACTTCAGCACCGTGAGGGCGGGCCCGCGCGCGAGCCGCGCGAAGATCGGCGTGTACACGATGCCGATGGCCAGGCCGGTGTTGAAGCTGCCGGGGCCGAGCACGGCCAGGATCGCGATGGCCAGCAGGATGATGGGGAAGGCGAGGAGCACGTCCATCAGGCGCATGAGGAGGCGGTCGACCCAGCCCCCGAAGTAGGCGGCGAGCAGTCCGATCAGGCCGCCGAGCACCGTGGCCAGGCCCACGGCGCCTAGGCTCACGCCCACCGAGGTCCTGTAGGCGTGGAGGACCCGCGCTAGCGTGTCCCTGCCGAAGTTGTCGGTGCCGAGCGGGTGCGCGGGCGAGGGGCCCTGGAAGCGCTCCCTGATGCTCTGGGCCACCGGGTCGTAAGGCGAGAGGAGGGGCCCGAAGGCGGCG
>DATGNP010000318.1:0-13109 GCA_035306665.1 Trueperaceae bacterium | reverse complement strand
ACGGCGCGGCGCGCCTCGCGCGAGGCGACGAGCCGCGTCACCGACTTCCTCGGCGAGACGTTCGGCAGCGTGCAGGCCGTGAAGGCGTCGGGCCGCGAGGAGAGCGTGCTGGCGCGGTTCCAGCGGCTGAACGAGGCCAGGCGCGAGCGTGCGCTGAAGGACACGGTCCTCACCGAGCTGTTCCGCAGCGTGACGGACAACATGGTGCACGTCGCCACGGGCGTCGTGCTCCTGGTCGGCGCCGGAGCCCTGCGCGACGGCAGCTTCACCGTGGGCGACTTCGCGCTGTTCGTCACCTACCTGCCCCGCCTCACCGGCGTGATGTCGTTCGTGGGCCTCATGTTCGTGCAGCACAAGCGCACGGGCGTCGCCTACGAGCGGCTGGGCCGCCTGATGGTCGACGCCCCCGTCGAGAGCCTCCTCGAGCCGCGCGACTACGACCTCGAGCGCGAGCAGGCGCCGTTCGCGCCCGTCCCGGCGAGCGCCGCCCCGCTCGTCGAGCTGAGCGTGGAGGGCCTCACCTACCGCCACCCGGGCAGCGACGAGGGCATCGAGGACGTGTCGTTCACGGTGCGCCGCGGCGAGTTCGTCGTCGTCACCGGCCGCGTCGGCGCGGGGAAGACGACGCTGCTGCGCGTGCTGCTCGGCCTCCTGCCCAAGACCGCCGGCGAGGTGCGGTGGAACGGCGAGCTCGTCGCGGACCCGGCGACGTTCTTCGTGCCCCCGCGCAGCGCCTACACCGCCCAGGTGCCGCGGCTGTTCTCCGACTCGCTGCGCGAGAACGTGCTGCTCGGCCGCCCGGCGAGCGACGCCGACGTCGCCCGCGCGCTCGAGCTGGCCGTGCTCTCCGCCGACGTCGCGCAGCTCCACCACGGCCTGGAGACCGAGGTGGGCACGCGCGGCGTGCGCCTCTCGGGCGGTCAGGTCCAGCGCGCCGCCGCGGCGCGCATGTTCCTCACCGGCGCCGACCTGCTGGTCTTCGACGACCTCTCGAGCGCGCTCGACGTCGAGACCGAGCGGAGGCTGTGGGACGGGCTGTTCGCCGACCGCGACGTGACCTGCCTGGTCGTGTCGCACCGCCGCGCGGCGCTGGAGCGCGCCGACAAGGTGATCGTGATGGACGGCGGCCGCGTCGTAGCCAGCGGGACCCTGGCCGACGTCGCCAGGCACGCGCCCGAGCTCGCGGCCCTGTTCGAGCCCGAGGAGGGCGGGGAAGTGGCCGCCGCGGTCTGAGCGGGCCCATGTCTCGGCCGCCCGCCGGCGGGAGGCGGTCCCCCGCCCTCGTCGGCGTGCCCCGGGCGCGCGGCGCGCGGCTCCCGCCGCGGCCCGGGCCCCGCGGGACCCGGCCTACCTGACCGCGGCCGGGTCCCGCCCCTGCATGACGACGGCGGTCCACTGGCCCAGCCAGCGCTCCTGGTGCGCGGCGACGACGTCGGGCGGCAGCGGCGTCGCCACCGCGTCGTCTGGCAGCGTCGCGAAGCGCTCGAACTCCGGCGGCACCCGCGCGCCCTCGCGTACGGGGGCGACGAACATCTCGAGCGGGATCGCCTCCTGGACCTCGGGGGAGAGGAGGAACTCGACGAACGCCTCGGCGGCCTCCCTGGCCCGGGTGCCGGCGAGGATCCCCACGGCCTCGACCTGGCGGTAGGCGCAGCCGGCGCAGGCGAGGTTCGCCGTCGGCGGCTCGTCCAGCGGCTCCTCGGCGAAGATCACCTCGGCCGCGGGGCTGGTCGCGTAGCTGACGACGATCGGCCTGTCGCCGCCGTAGCGGCTGAAGGCCGTGTAGTACGCGTCGGTCCAGCCGTCGGTGACGAGGACGCCGTTCGCCTCCAGCGCGTCCCAGAACGCCAGCCAGTCGGCGAAGCCGGCCCGCGCCGCCTCGGGCCCGGCCGGCTCGACGCCCGCCTCAGGGTCCCCGAAGTAGGCGATCGTCGCCAGCATGAACACGAGGCCCGGGCTCGAGGTCGCGGGGTTCATGACCGCCGTGAGGGGCGCCAGGTCCGCGCCGGCGAGGTCGGGGAGGGTCACGGCGGCGGCGTCGACGCCGGCGTCGGCCAGGGCGGACACGTCGTAGTTCGGGACCACGTACCCGACGTCCACGGGGGTGACGAGGCCGGAGGCGTCGAAGACGTAGCGCTCGGGCACGTGCGCCAGCGAGGGGCTGGCGTAAGGCTCGAACACGCCCTCGTCGGCGGCGCGCTGCCACAGCCCCTCGTCGACGCCGAAGAGCACGTCGGCGATCGGCCGGTCCTTCGTGAGGATGGCGCGGTTCAGCGCCTCGCCGGCGTCGCCGCCGGCGATGAACACGACGTCGATGCCGGTCTCGGCCTCGAAGGCCGCGACCAGGTCGGTCGGCAGGGAGAACGAGTCGTGGGTCATGACCCTCAGCTCCTGCGCCGCCGCCGCGGCGGCCAGGACGAGGCCGAACAGTGCGATAAGGAGGCGTGGGGTCTTCATGGCGCCCTCTCCGTCACCGGCCGGACGCGCCCGCCCTGAGGCTGGGCCTGCGTCACGCTCCCTCCGCCCGCATTACCGGGGTCAGGTTCTAGGGTCTGATCTCAGCCCGGGCGCCAGGGCGCCCGGACACCCCTGGTGACGACACGACCATAGCCAGCCTGGGGGCATCGCGGCAACGTCGGCGCGACGGTGACGGCCACCGTCGGCACGCCGGGCCCCGCCCGGACCCCTCGCCGGCCTCCTCGCCCAGCCGACGCGGCCGGTCAGGGCCGGACCCCGGCGCGGCAGCGGCCGCCCGCTCGTCCCCGCGCCTAGCCGGTCGCGCGCCGGTCGAGCGCGCCCGCCGGCGTCCCCGCGGCGCGCGCGGCCTCGTCGGGCGGCAGCCGCCATGCCGCCAGGGCGGCGGTGACGGCGAAGAGCACCGCCGTCACGACGAAGATGCCGCGGTAGTCGGGGGCGTCCGGAGCGCTGGTGAGGGTGATCACCGCGCCGGCCAGGAGCGGCGCCACGGCGCGCGAGGCCGCGCCGACCGAGTTGTCGAGACCGTAGACGGAGCCGGCCATCGCGGGGTCGGTGAAGCGGGCCAGCATCGCGCTCACGGCCGGCAGCACCCCACCGACGGCGAAGCCGACGGCCACGTTGAGGAGCACGAGCTGCCACACCTCGGTCACGAGGGACATCGGCGCGTAGAACAGCGCCGTGGTGAGCGCCGAGACGATGAGGACGCGCTTGTGCCCGACGCGGTCGCCGAGGCGACCGAGGGCGACGCCGCTGATGGTGCCGGCGAGCGAGGCGGCGCCGATCGCGACGCCCGTGTAGATGCTGGCGAGCTCGTCGCGCAGCGTCAGGGTCACGATGAACAGGGGCAGGAAGGGCATGATCATCGTACGGCCGAGCCAGGCCGTGAAGCGCAGCAGGTAGGCGAGCGACACGCCGGGGGCCCGCAGCACCGCCCCCCACTGGGAGAACATGTCGCGGAGCAGCCGGTTCTCGCGCTGCGGCGGCGTGAACCTCTCGCGCACCCCGAAGATCACGAGCAGGCCTCCCACCGAGAGCAGCACGCCCGTGACGACGAAGGACATCCTGATGCCGACGAGGTACTCGAGGAAGCCGCCGAGGATGGGGCCCACGGAGATGCCCGCCCACTGGCCGGTCTGCATCAGGCCCATCGCGTAGCCGAGGCGGTCGCGCGGCACCGCCGCCGCGACCATCGAGGCCGAGGCCGAGACCACGCCCGTCACCAGCCCCTGCACGAGGCGTATCAGGACTAGCTCCTCGGCGCTGCGCGCGAAGCCCATGAGGACGACGAGGACGGCGCCGCCGAGGAGCGAGCGGATGACCATGGGCTTGCGGCCGTAGCGGTCGGCGACCGCGCCCCAGACGGGGGAGGCGATCATCATCGCCACCGCCTGGACGCTGTAGACCATCGCGACCCAGAACACGGTGGAGCCGCCGGTCGTCGCTCCCAGCTCCTCGACGTAGGCCGGCAGGAACGGGAAGATCGTCGAGAACCCTAGCGAAGCCAGCAGTTGGGCGAGGAACATCACCGTGACGGTGCGCTGCCAGCTGGACGCCATCCGACGTTGTCCTCCCGCGGGCCGCGCCGGGAGGGGCGCGTCCCCAGGAGACCGGCGCGGGCGATGCCGGCCATGTTACCGCTCGTCCCGGGCGGCACCGGTCCGCTCCCGGGCGGTACCTTGGGGTCGTGTCGCTCGCCGCCTTCGACGTCCTCGCGCGCTGCCCGCTCCTGGCCGGCCTGCCCGACGACGACATCGCGGCCCTGGCGGCGTGCGCGACGCGGCGCCGCTACGCGGCCGGCGAGACGCTGTTCCTCGAGGGCGACCCGTCGCACGGCCTCCAGGTGATCGCCGAGGGCGAGGTCAAGGTGTTCCTGATCTCGCCCGCCAGCGGCCGCGAGCTGCTGCTGCACTACGAGCGGCGGTTCGGCACCGTGGCCGAGCTGGTGGCCCTCGACGGCGGTCCGTACCCCGCCAGCGCCCAGGCCGTCACCGACACCGAGCTGCTCGTCGTACCGCCCGACAGCTTCGTCGCCCTGCTGCGCGAGCGGCCCAACATAGCCTTGCATCTGATGCGCTCGCTAGGGCGCAACCTCCGGCGGCTCGTCGCGCTCGTCAACCAGATCTCGTTCCAGGAGGTGCAGCACCGCCTCGCCGGCTACCTGCTGCGCAAGGCCAGGCACGGCGTGCCTTTCGAGCTGAAGACGAACGCCCAGATCGGAGCGCGCATCGGCACGGTCTCCGAGCTGGTGAGCCGGAACCTGTCGCGGCTGCACGCCGAGGGCGCGATCCGGCTCTCCGGCCGGACCGTCGAGGCGGTCGACGAGGCGGCCCTAGCGGAGATGGCCGCCGCGGCGGGACGCTAGCGGACGGGCCGCGCTCAGAAGAAGCCGAGCTGCCGCTTGCCCTCGTCCGTCATCGACATCGGCGTCCACGGGGGGTCCCAGACGAGCTCCACGGCCGCCGAGGCTATGCCCGGCACCCGCAGGACGCAGGCCTCCGCCTGCGCCTCGATGCTGGCGTGCAGCGGACACCCCGGCGTCGTCAGCGTCATGCGCACGCGAGCGTGCGCGCCCGTGACCGTGACCGCGTAGACGAGCCCCAGGTTCACGACGTCGACCCCCAGCTCGGGGTCGATGACCTCGGTCAGGGCCTGCAGGACGTCGGCGGCGGGGGCCGCCGCGTCGACGTCGACGAGCTCCACTTCAGTGGTCACTTGGTGGTCACCACCTCGCGGGGGCGGGTGAGCCGCCCGCCGAGCGTGCGCGCCACGACGGTCCCTGTCTGCCACAGCTGGGCGACGGCGCCGACCAGCAGCGCCGACGCCGCCAGGGCCGCCAGCGTGGTGCTCGCCGCGGCCACGGCCGCCGTGGCCGCCAGGGCCCCGAAGCCGAGGCCGACGGTGATGACGGGCTCGAGGCGCGCCCGCGTGAGGTCGCGCAGCAGGGGCGCCGGGCCCGGCCGCCCCGCGGCCGAGCCGAACGCCCGCGTCCAGGTCAGGAACGAGAGGATCTTGACGAGCATGCCGCTGACGGCCAGGCCGACGAAGCCGAGGAGGAGCGCGACCGTGGCGGCCTCGCGCAGGCCGGCGGCGAGCAGCAGCCCGGCGACGGGCAGGAAGGCGTGGGCGAGCACGTAGCGCTCGACCGGCGCCTCGAGCCGCTTGCGCAGTCGCCGCCTCAGCAGGGCCCCGACCTCGACGAACTGCAGGGCGCCGGCGAAGCTTAGCGCGACGACGGCGACGGCCTGCGCGACGCGGGCCGCCGCCGGCGGCCAGCCGGCTAGCGGCGCCGCGGCCGCCAGCGCCGTCGCGGCGAAGCAGGCGTGGACGCACCACGTCACGGCCGTCACCCGCCACGTGGCGCCGCCCTTGGAGAGGGCGAACATCGCCAGCAGCTTGTGGCCCGACGCGGCGATGCCGAGCAGGAAGGCGCCGATCAGCCCCGTCGTCTGGTGCAGGGCAGCCGGGTAGCCGAGCGCGCCCGCGAGCGCCGGCGAGCTCCGCGAGGCGGCGAGGGTGGTGCCCAGGGCGACGGTGAGGGCCAGGTAGCAGACGGCCGTCACGAGGCCGCGGCTGGCGGGGTCGCGCGGCGGGCTGTCGCGGGCGGTCCTCAGCGTCTGGGCCGCCACGAGCGCGAGCGCGGCGGTCACGCCCAGGCCGCCGAGGGCCAGCGCCGCGGGCCGGAAGCCCGCGGCGAAGCCCCACACCAGGGCCGCGGCGCCGGCGACGAGGAGCGGCAGGGCGACGGCGCCCAGGCGCTTCCAGGCCAGGTCGGTGACGAGCAGGACGGCGGGCAGCTGTTGCAGCGTGCCGACGTACACGAGCGTCACGTAGAGCAGCGTGAAGGCGTGCGTAAGGGCCACCGCCGTGGGGGAGCCGAGGTGCCCGCTCAGCGCGGCGGGCTCGGCCAGGAGCCAGACGGCGCCGGCCACGAGAGCCACTGCTCCGCCGAGCAGGGCCGTGACGGGCAGCAGCGGGTGGGCGCCGCCCGACGCCGCGGCGCCTACCGTCACGGCGTCTCCTGGGGCGCGCCCGAGGACGGCGTCACGCCGCGCCCTTCACGATCCGCACCCGGGCGCTGCCGTCGGGCAGCTCCTCGACCTCGTAGCTGGCCCCGGCGTCGAGGAGCTGGGGCAGCAGGTAGACCGGCACGCGGTCGTTGTGGATGGTCAGGACGTCGCCGGGCGAAAGCTCCTCGAGCGCGGTCAGGGTCCTCACCATCGGCTCGGGCGGCTGCAGGCCGCGGTTGTCCAGGTGCACCTCGCGCACGGGGCGAGGCTAGCCCCGGCCCGACACGCGTCGCCTTGACCTGCGTCATGGGCGCCTCCAGGCGCCGGGTGCGACCATCCTGGCGTGCAGACGACGCGTCCCACACACGACGAGCTGCTGCGGACCCGGGTGTCGGACCTCCTGGCTGCCGACGGACGTTGCCTCGACGTCCTCGTCAGGCACGGCTTCACGCCGCTGCGCCAGCCGGCGCTGCGGCGCGTGCTGGCCCACACCGTCGACCTGCGCCACGCCGTGATGCTGCGCGGCCTGGGCGCGGCCGAGGAGGCGGCGCTCCTCGCGGAGCTCGCCGCCGTCCTGGCCGCTCCCGAGCCGGCCGCGGGCGAGGGTCGGGCGGGCGGGGAGGCGAGCGCATGCCCCTGATCAAGCCGCTCGAGCTGCGGCGGTTCTCGGAGCACGGGCCCGTACCGCGGCCCGTGAGCATGGGCAGCGGCATGGCGGTGATGCTGCTGTGCCTGCGCTCCGGCCAGTCGCTCGTCGCGCCGCAGGGCGACGAGGCCGAGACCGTGTTCACGGTCCTCGACGGCGAGGGACAGGTGCGCGAGGGCGAGGCCCTCCATACCGTCGCTGCGGGGGACGTCGTGCACGTGCTGCCCGGGGAGGACAAGGCCCTGATCGCCGGCGCCGGGACGTTCACGGTCCTCGGCGTGCGCCGGCTCGAGCGCCGCGACCCGCGGGCCGAGCGGAGCGCTGAGGAGGCGTGAGCGCCCGCCGGCCCAGCCGCGTCTACGTCGACCCGGCGCTGTGCATCCGCTGCGAGATCTGCGACGAGGTGGCGCCGGGGACGCTCGCCGCCGCGGCGCACGGGCCGATGCCGGCCGACGAGGCGGTCCTCGACGCGATGGCGGCCTGCCCCACGGGCGCCATCAGGTGGTGGGAAGGAGACGAACAGGATGAAGCGGTTGGACGTGCGTGAGATCGTGCCGCGGGAGCGGCACCCCCTCATCTTCAGGACCTTCGACGAGCTCGCGCCGGGCGAGGCGTTCGAGCTGGTCAACGACCACGACCCCAAGCCCCTCTACTACCAGCTCCAGGCGGAGCGAGCGGGCCAGCTCGACTGGCAGTACCTCGAGCAGGGCCCCGAGCGCTGGCGCGTGAAGGTGGGTAAGACGGCCTGAGCCGCTGGCAGGTCGCGTTCCTGCGCTGCGCCCTCGCGTGGCTCGTGCTGGCCGGGCTGGTCGGCGCGTCGCTGGCCGTCTGGCCTCACCTCGCGGGGGCGCTGGCGCCCACCCACGGGCACCTCGGGACCGTGGGCTTCTTCCTGTCGATGGTCATGGGCGTGGCGTACTGGATGCTGCCGCGCCCCGGCGGCATCAAGCAGACGGGCTTCGAGGCCGTCACGTTCGGCTTCCTGCAGCTCGGCATGCTCGTCAGGGTGGTGGGCGAGCCGTGGTGGCGCCTCACCGGCGAAGCCCTGCCGCACGCGCTGTTCTCGGCCAGCGGCGGCCTCACGTTCGCGGCGATCGTCACGTTCGCCCTGGCCATGAGCCGCCGCGTCGTGACGGTCGAGACGATCAGGGCGGCGGCGCGCCCCCGCGGCACACGCGAACGCCCGCCCGGCCACGCGGCCGGGCGGGCGGAAGATCGGGACGAGGATGAGGAGCCCTGAGCCCGCGCTACTCGGCGACCTCGATCACCCGGGTGCCGGCGACGGTGTCGCCGAGCCTGCGGCCCTCGGGGTCGGTGAAGACCCTGACGAGCTCTATGATCCCGAGCACGATCGCGGCGATCAGCGTGGGGATGTAGAGCACCCAGCCCAGGAACGGGATCACGAGGAGGAACGAGGCCAGCGAGCCGAGGCAGATCGTCCAGTTGCGCTTGGCCGAGGTGGCGAAGTCCATCTTCCCGCCGTCGAGCCTGACGGGGCGCAGGTTCATCAGCTTCTTGCCGACCGAGCGCCCGTCCATGAACTCGAAGTCGAAGCCGTCGCGCAGCAGGACGTAGAGCGCCGAGGCGATCCAGCCGACGAGGGGCACCAGGCCGAGGGCGCCCGCGACGGCGCCGTCGATGATGGCGGCGATCGCGCGCTTGCTGATGTCGGGCTTCGTGGCGGCGTCGGGCCCGCCCGTCGCCTGCGACGTGACGGGCGGCGGGGGCGGCGTGTACGTGGGCGGCTGAGCGGGCGGCTGCTCGGGCGTGCCCGGCTCCTGGCTCACGGGGTCCAGGGGGTCGCGGTCAGACATCATCCCTCTCCTTCGACTTCGGGCTAAGTCCCCCTACTCTATGCGCCACGGGCCCCGAGGTCGTGGGGAACGCCATATCGCGTCCCGGCGGTAAGCTCGGGCCATGACCGGGCCTTCCGCCCTCCTGCTCGTGCCCACCGAGGCCCGCGTCGGCCTGACGTCCGTCAGCCTCGGTCTCCTGAGGGCGCTGGAGCGGACCGGCCTGCGCGTCGGCTTCGTCAAGCCCATCCGGCAGCCCGGCGACGACGCCGGACCGGAGCGCTCGACGGCGTTCGCGCGCGAGACGGCCGGCCTCGAGCCGCCCGAGCCGCTGGCGTTCGCCCACGCCGAGGCGCTGCTCGCCGCCGGCAGGCGGCACGAGCTCATGCAGGAGGCCGTCGGGCTGTTCCAGGCGGCCGCCGAGGGCAAGGACGTCGTCGTGGTCGAGGGGCTCACGGCCACGGCCACACATCCCGAGCTCGACGCCCTCAACGCGCACCTCGCCCAGGCCCTCGACGCCGTCGTCGTGCTGGTCGCCTCCGAGGGCGAGTCGCCGAAGGCGCTCTCCGACCGCCTGCGCGTCGCCGCCGAGCCCTTCGGCGGGGTCGCGTCGGCGCGCGTCCTCGGCGTCGTCGTCAACAAGGTCGGCGCCGACGCGCACGCGGTCGCGGGGGCGGCGCGGCCGGAGACCCCGCCGGAGCGGCACGTCGCGACGCCCGAGGAGCTCGCGCGGCAGGTGCCCGTGCTGGCGTCCGGCGAGCTCGAGCTCCTCGGCGCGGTGCCCTTCGACCCGCGCCTGTCGTCGCCGCGGACCCGCGACGTCGCCCGGCACCTCGGCGCCGAGGTCGTCGTCCCCGGCGAGCTCGATACCCGGCGCGTCGCCGACGTCTCGCTGGTGGCCCGCACGGTCGGGAACATGACGCACCGGCTCAGGCCCGACGCGCTCCTGATCACGCCCGGCGACCGCGCCGACGTGATCCTCGCGGTCGCGATGGCGGCCCTGAACGGCGTCCCGCTCGCCGGGCTGGTCCTCACCGGCGGCATCGAGCCCGACGCGAACGTGATGCGGCTGTGCGCTCGGGCGTTGACGACGGGCCTGCCGCTCCTGGCCGTGGGCACCGACTCGTACGTGACCGCGGCGCGCGCGGCCGCGATCGACCCCGAGGTCCCCCTCGACGACGCCGAGCGCCTCGGCTGGGTGATGGACGCCGTGGCCGAGCGCCTCGCCGTCGACTGGCTGGCGGAGCGCGTCGCGCAGGGGCGTGAGCGGCGGCTGTCGCCGGCGGCGTTCCTGCACCGCCTGGTGCAGCGCGCCCGCGAGGTGAACAAGCTCATCGTCCTGCCCGAGGGCACGGAGCCGCGCACGATCAAGGCCGCGGCCCACTGCGCCGAGCGCGGCATCGCGCGCTGCCGGCTGCTGGGCGACCCCGCCGAGGTCGAGCTGGCCGCCGAGGCCGTCGGCGTGACCCTGGGCGAGGGCATCGAGGTCGTGGCGCCCACGGACGAGCTCAGGGAGCGCTACGTGGAGGCGATGGTCGCGCTGCGCAGCCACAAGGGCCTGACCGCCGACGGCGCCCGCAACCAGCTCAAGGACGACGTCGTGCTCGGCACGATGATGCTGGCCACCGGCGAGGTCGACGGGCTGGTGGCCGGGGCCGTGAACACGACGGCCCACACGGTGAGGCCCGCCCTGCAGCTCATCAAGACCAAGCCAGGCGCGCTCCTGGTCTCCTCGGTGTTCTTCATGTGCCTGCCCGACGAGGTCCTCGTGTTCGGCGACTGCGCCGTGAACCCCGACCCGAACCCCGAGGAGCTGGCCGACATCGCGGTCCAGTCGGCCGAGTCGGCGCTGGCGTTCGGGATCCCCGCGCGCGTGGCGCTGATCAGCTACTCGACCGGCGCCTCCGGCGAGGGCGTCGACGTCGAGAAGGTGAGGAAGGCGACCGAGATCGCGAAGCTGCGGCGCCCCGATCTGCTGATCGAGGGGCCCCTGCAGTACGACGCCGCCACCGTGCCCGAGGTCGCGCGCCAGAAGGCGCCCGAGAGCGCGATCGCCGGCCGCGCCACCGTGCTCGTGTTCCCCGACCTGAACACCGGCAACGCGACCTACAAGGCCGTGCAGCGCTCGGCCGGCGTGATCTCGATCGGTCCGATGCTGCAGGGCCTGCGCCGGCCCGTGAACGACCTCTCGCGCGGGGCGTCGGTCGAGGACATCGTCTACACGATCGCCCTCACCGCGATCCAGGCGGCGAGCTAGGCAGGGCGGCGCGGCCGGGCCCGCCCGGGCCGGCGCCGCGCGCTCGCGGCGACCACCGCGCCGGAGGAGGGGTCCGCGCGCCGGACCCGACCCCGCGGGCCGCGGACCTATACTGTCCGCTCGTGGAAGTCAGCGCCCAGACCCTCGAGCGGCTGTCGTTCGGCCGCGTGCTCGCGGCCCTCGCCGAGCGCACCGGCACCAGCCTCGGCGCCGAGCGCGCCGCGGCGCTGGGGCCGGCCGCCGGTCCGGCGGCCGCCGACGCGCTGCTGAGGCGCACCGCCGAGGTGCTCGCGGGCGGCGAGCTCTCGCTCGGCGGCATCGAGGACATCAGGCCGCTCCTGAGGCGGGTGCGCGAGGGCGGGATGCTGACGGGCGAGGAGATCCTCAGCGCCGCCTACACGCTCGACGCCGCCGCGACGCTGCGGCGCAGCATCGCCGCCTCCGAGCGGCCCGCGCTCACCGAGCTGGCGTCGCGGATCGGCGGCTTCGACGGCCTGCTGCGGCTCGTGCGGGAGCAGCTCGACGTCGACGGCAACGTCCGCGACGACGCCACCCCCAAGCTCCGCGACATCAGGCAGCGGCTGGCCCCGCTGCGCGGCCGTATCAGGGACCGTCTGGCGCGCCTACTCGAGACCCACGCCGAGCACGTCCAGGAGCCGATCATCACCCTCCGCCGCGAGCGCTACGTGATCCCGGTGAAGGCCGCGTCGCAGTCGCGCGTGCCTGGCCTGGCGCTCGACAGGTCGGACTCCGGCGCGACCGTGTTCATCGAGCCGGCCGCCGTCGTCGAGCTGAACAACGAGCTCGCGCTACTGGAGATGGAGGAGCGCGACGAGGTCAGGCGCATCCTCCTCGCGCTGGCGCGGCGCCTCGCCGACGAGCCCCTCGTCGACGAGAGCCTCGAGATCGTCGCCGAGCTCGACGTCGTGAACGCCGCCGCGCGCCTCGCCAAGGAGTGGCGGCTCGTGGCGCCCACGTTCGACGCGCGCGGCCGCGCGCGGCTGCTCGGCGCCAGGCACCCGCTGGTGGAGGGCTGCGTGCCCAACGACGTCGAGCTCGACGAGGACAGGCGCCTGCTGGTCGTGACCGGCCCGAACGCCGGCGGCAAGACGGTGCTGCTCAAGACCGTGGGCCTGGCGGCCCTGATGGCGCACTGCGGGCTGCACGTGGCGGCGGCGCCCGGCCAGCCCGCCCTGCTGCCGCGGCTCGACGCCCTGCTCGCCGACATCGGCGACCAGCAGAGCATCGAGGCCTCGCTCTCGACCTACGCCGGTCACCTCGTGAACCTCAAGGCTATCGTCTAGCGCGCCGGCCCCACGACCTCGGTCCTCATCAACGAGCTCGGCTCCGGCACCGACCCCGACGAGGGCGCCGCCCTCTCGCAGGCGATCCTCGAGCGCGTCCTCGAGGGCGGCGCCCGCGGCGTCGTCACGACGCACCTCGCGCCCCTGAAGGTGTTCGCCAGCCGGGCCGCCGGGGTGCTGAACGCCGCGATGAGCTTCGACCTCGCCGAGCTGCGGCCGACGTACCGCCTCGTGGTCGGCCAGCCGGGCCGGAGCTACGCGCTCGCGATCGCCGAGCGCATCGGCCTCGACGAGCGCCTGCTGGCGCGCGCCGCCGAGCTCCTCGGCGAGGAGGCCGGCCGGCTCGAGAGCCTGCTGGCGACGCTGGAGGAGCAGCGGGCCGCGCTCACGTCCGAGCGCGACGAGGCCAGGCGCCAGACGGCCATCGCCGAGAAGGAGGCCGAGGTGCTGCGCGAGCAGATCGCCACGCTCCGCGCCCGCGAGGAGGAGCTGATCGCCGCCGCGGCCGCGCGGGCCGAGGAGCTCCTGGGCGAGACCCTGCAGCAGGCGGCCAAGCTCAAGCGGACCGCCACCTCCCGACCCGAGCAGCGCTCGCGGGCGCTGCAGGAGCTCCAGGAGCTCAGG
>DATGNP010000317.1:0-5198 GCA_035306665.1 Trueperaceae bacterium | reverse complement strand
GTGGCCTACCTGCTGCAGGGCCGGGGCGCCGCGCGGGAGGCCGCCGCCTGGCTGCGCGCCTCGGCACTCGCCGGCATCACGCTCACGGCCGCGGTGGGGCTGGTCCTCACGGTCTCGCACGCGGGAGCCGGGGGTCCTGCGCTCTTGGCGGTCGGCCAGGTGATGTACCAGATGGGCGCAGCCATCCTGATCATGTACGAGAAGGAGGAGTGGCTCTTCCTGGCGCTGGCGCCGGGCTTCGCGGCCGGGACCGCGTTCCTGCTGCTGCCCGGCGTCGTCGGGGCCGGGGCAGCCGTCGGCGCGATCTCCCTCTCGGTGGCTCTGGCGCTGGCGGCCGCATGGAGGGTCACCGGCACGGGCGCTACGGCCGCGGGGCCGGCCGCCTGGGCGCCGGGGCGAGAGCCCGCGCCGCTGCTGCCCGGCCTCGGCGTCCGGGCCGGCGACGTCAGGGACGCCGTGCCGTTCCTCGTCTACGGAGCCCTGTGCGCCCTGCTCGTCTCGTTCGACACCCTGCGCCACTGGCAGTGGATCGGTCTCACGGGGATCGGCCTCACGATCGCCCCGCTCGTGGTGAGCATGGGCGTGCTCGAGTTCCAGCTCCGCCGCTTCCGTGAGCGCGTGGCGGTCCTCCTGGCGCGCACGCGCGACCCTGTCGACTTCTCCGAGGGCGTGTGGCGCATGTTCCTGGGGGCCCTGACCCGGTACGCGCTGCTGCTGGCCGTCCTGAGCGCGGCCCTGCTGCCGTTCCTGCTCGAGCCCGGCCGCGACGTCTCCATGCTGGCGGGCTCTCTGCTCGCGAACTGGCTCCTCGGCTGCGCCTTCTTCGTCGGCTTCGCCCTCATCTCGCAGGGCCGGCTCGGTCACGTGACCCTGTTCCTGCTCGTCGCGCTGGGGCTCCACGCCCTCGGCGTCGACCTGCCCCTGCGGTTCGGGACCCTCCGCTTCGAGGGGTTCACGGCCAGCTACCTGCTGTCGTGCCTCCTCTTCGCGACCCTGCTCTGCATCGTCGCGAAGCCGATCCTGTGCGAGATCCACAACTACCGGTACGACCTCGAGGCCGCCCGCTACGGGCGCCGGAGCTAGGAGGGCAGGATGACGGTAGCCGTCACCGGTGCCGAGGGGTTCATAGGCTCGCACCTGGTCGAGGCGCTCGCGGCGGCCGGCCACCGCGTGCGCGCCATGGTCCAGTACAACTCGTTCAGCTACTGGGGCTGGCTCGAGACGCTCTCGCCCGAGGTCATGGCCCAGGTGGAGGTCGTGCCGGGCGACGTCAGGGACCCGCGCTCGGTGCGCGGGCTCATGGCCGGCGCCGAGGTCGTGTACCACCTCGCCGCGCTGATCGCGATCCCCTACTCGTACGCGGCCCCCGGCTCGTACCTGGCGACGAACGCCCAGGGCACCCTCAACGTCCTGGAGGCCGCGCGGGAGCTCGGCACGCCGCGCGTCGTCCACACCTCGACCAGCGAGGTGTACGGCACCGCCCGCACCGTGCCGATCGCCGAGAGCCACCCGCTGCAGGCGCAGTCGCCGTACTCGGCCTCGAAGGTCGCGGCCGACAAGCTCGCCGAGAGCTACCACCTCAGCTTCGAGCTGCCCGTCGTCACCCTGCGGCCGTTCAACACCTACGGCCCCCGCCAGTCGGCCAGGGCCGTGATCCCGACGATCGTCTCTCAGCTCGCCGCCGGCGAGCGCCGCGTGAGGCTCGGGGCCCTGGACCCGACCCGGGACTTCACCTTCGTCACCGACACCGTCGCCGCCTTCCTCGCCGTCGGCCGGGCCCCGGTCGGGTCCGTGGTCGGCAGGGTCCTCAACGCCGGGTCGGGTGAGGAGATCTCCGTCGGCGACCTGGTCCGACTGATCGCCGAGGTCATGGGAGAGGAGGTGGAGGTCGTCCAAGACGAGGCTCGCATGAGGCCGGACGCGTCGGAGGTCAGACGCCTGGTGTGCGACAGCAGCGCCCTGCGGGCCGCCACGGGCTGGCGGCCGTGCGTGCCGTTGCGGCAGGGGCTTGGAGTGACGGCCGCGTGGTTCCTCGAGCCGGGGAACCTCGCCCGCTACAAGACGGCCGTCTACAACGTCTGACGCTCGCGCGCGTGCCGGGCGCCGCGCCGCCGCGGCGGGCGACTGGGCCGGATGGCCCGACAGTGAGGAGGAACGGAGCATGCACGCTGTGATCCTGGCCGGGGGCAAGGGCGTGAGGCTGCGGCCCTACACGAGCTGCCTGCCCAAGCCGCTCGTGCCCATCGGGGACTCGTACTCGATTCTCGAGATCGTACTGACCCAGCTCAGCAGGCAGGGCTTCAGGTCGGTGACGCTGGCCATCGGTCACCTCGGCCCCTTGATCCGCGCCTTCGTCGGCGACGGCTCGCGCTGGGGGCTGAGGATCGACTACCGGCAGGAGACCCACCCGCTGGGGACGATCGGTCCGCTGCTCGGCTTCCTCGACGCCCTGCCCGACCACTTCATCGTGATGAACGGCGACGTGCTCACCGACATCGACTACGCCGCCCTGCTGCGCTCTCACGTGCGCAGCGGCGCGCCCCTGACGGTGGCGACCTACCGGCGCGAGGTGCGCATCGACTTCGGCGTCCTCGACAGCGTCGGCGGGTGCATCACCGAGTTCCGCGAGAAGCCGACGCTCCACTACTCGGTGAGCATGGGCGTCTACGGCATGTCGCGGGCGACGCTGACCGCCTACCCGGCTGGCGAGCCGTTCGGCTTCGACGAGCTGGTCCTCGACCTGCTGTCCAAAGGCACGCCGCCCGCCGACTACAGGTTCGACGGCTTCTGGCTGGACATCGGGAGACCGGACGACTACGACATGGCCAACCAACGCTTCCACGAGCTCGAGCCGCTGCTGCTGCCGAGCCACCCGCCGCCGTACGCACTGAGCACCTGAGATGCTGCGCGCCGTCGTGCTCGGCGCGGCGGGGTTCATCGGCCGCCACGTGACCGCCGCCTTGACCCAGGGAAGCCAGCCGGTGGACGTCCTCCGCCTCGGCAGGAGCGGTGGCGGCGGTCCGTCGGACCGTCACGTGCGCCTCGACCTCACCCGCGTTCCCGTCGAGGAGCTGGCAGCGGTCCTCCGGACGTTCGCGCCCGACGCCGTCGTCAACTGCGTCGGCGCCATGTCGGGCCCGGCGCGCGTACTGTTCGAGGCGAACACCGTGGCCGTCGACACGCTGCTGCACGCCGTGGCACTGGGGGCGCCGGCCGCTCGCGTCGTCCAGCTCGGCTCGGCGGCCGAGTACGGCGCGACCGGCCCGGGCCGGCCGATCCGCGAGGACAAGTGCCCGCGACCGCTCAGCGCCTACGGGATCAGCAAGCTGGCCGCGACCCAGCTCGTGAGCGAAGCGCACGCCAGCGGCCGCGTCGACGCGGTCGTGCTGCGCGTGTTCAACCCCATCGGCCCGGGGCAGCCGGCCGCGACCGTGCTGGGGCGGGCGGCGGCCGCGATCAAGGAGGCCGTCGCTGCCGGCGCCGCCACGGTGAAGCTCGGTCCCCTCGAGGCGTTCCGAGACTTCGTCGACGTGAGGGACGTGGCCAGGGCCGTCACCTGCGCGATCCGCACGGCACGCCCGGGACGCGTCGTCTTCAACGTCGCGAGAGGAGAAGCGATCCAGGTGCGCGAGATGGTGCGTAGGCTCGCGGAGCACGCCGGCTTCCCAGGCGGGATCGACGAGCGTGCCGTCGGCTCCGCGCGTTCCGGCGCGGTGGCGTGGCAGGAGGCCGACGTCGAGAACGCGGCCATCGGGCTCGGTTGGGTGCCGAGGTTCGAGCTCGACGCTTCGGTGCGCGGGGTGTGGGAGACGTATGACGCGGCCTGAGACCATCGGCCCCACGCCTCGCGTCGGCGGCCCCCACAGGTCGCCCATCGCGTTCTACTACGGTCAGGGCCGGCTCGAGGCCCTGGCGGCCTTCGAGAAGGTCGTGCTGCAGCCGTCGCTCTACGGACCCAACGAGATCGCCTGGCTGGAGTCGCGCGGCACCGCCACCTACGCCTACCTCAGCCTGGGCGAGGACGACGCGCCGCCGGCTCCGTGGCACATCGGCGACGTCAACGCCGACTGGGGCACGGCCTACGTCAGGCCACTGCACCCGGTCTGGGTCGACTCGCGCGTGCGCGCGGTGGAGTCGGCGGCGGACATCGGGTACACCGGTCTCTTCATCGACACGATCGACCTGGCGAGCCTCTACCCCGAGCTGCGCGCCGACATGCTGTCCCTCGTCACCCTGGTGAGGGCCGCCGCCGGCGAGGCGCGGGTACTCGCCAACCGCGGCTTCTCGCTGCTGCCCGAGCTCGCCGGGCTCGTCGACGGCATCGTGTTCGAGTCGTTCTCCACGGCCTGGACCCACGCCAGCCCCGGCTACCGTCTGCTGTCGAGCGAGGAGCTGGCGGTCAACAGCACCGTGGCTCACGAGCTCGGTCGTTTCGACCTCGAGCTCTACGCCCTCGACTACCTGCCCTCCCCGGAGCTCGAGACGTTCGCCAAGACGCGGGCCGCGCTCTACGGTATGGCGTGGTTCGCCAGTAACAGGGCCGTCGACCAGCTTCCCGAACCCCCATCATCGGGCGGTTATTGTGAGTCTCCACCATGAACTGTGATGTTCGGTCGGCGGATAATGCCGATAGTAGACACCCGTGACCAAGTTTGCGGGAGAGGGCGGGTGATCATGAGAAATTCATGGCGATTCCGGCTCAAGCTGTTCGGTCATGCCGGCGTCATGGTAGAGGGCCGTCCGGTGAACCTCGGCAGCAACAAGGCCATGGCGATCCTGGCGTACCTGGCGCTGAGGAAGACGCCGGTGCTGCGCAGCACGCTCGCCGCGCTGCTGTGGCCCGAGTCCGACTGGTACCGCGCCAGGCGGAGCCTGAGGGAGGAGCTGTCGCTGCTGCGGCGCCTGGTGCCGGCCGAGACGCTCGTGGTGCAGGACCAGAGCGTCGCGCTCGACCACACCGCCTCCGTCGACGTGTGGAACTTCACGCAGGCGATCGCCGAGGGCGCCTACGAGCGCGCCACGATGCTGTACGCGGGCGAGCTGCTCGAGGGCGTCTACGTGCGCAACGCCGGCGGCTTCGAGACCTGGCTCGAGGGCGAACGCGACCACCTGAGGAACCAGTACGTCGAGGCCCTGCTCGTCCTGTGCGAGAAGTCGGTGCAGGCGGGCGACCTGGGTGCAGCGCTGGCCTACAACCA
>DATGNP010000316.1:0-2717 GCA_035306665.1 Trueperaceae bacterium | reverse complement strand
CTGTGCGTCGGAGCCGGCGACCCGCCCCCCGGCTGCCGCCTGCCTCGCCTGGCGCGGGACGGCGGGGTGGCGGCCGTCCTCGGCCTGCGGCCCGAGGCGGCCGCGAGGCTGGGCTCGCCGCCCCCGGTCGCCGGGCCCGTGAACGCCGTCTTCGACGGCCGGCGCGTCGTCGTGACGGGAGGCTCCCTGCCCCCCGACGCCCTGGCCGACGGCGACCTGCGCGCCGCCGCCGCGGGCTTGCGCGACGCGCTCGCCTGGAGCGTGCCGGGCGTGGCCGACGCCGAGCTGACGGGCGCGTGGCTCGGCGTGCGGGTCAGGCGGCCCTCCGGCCGGCCGGTGGCGCGGCGGCTGTCGCCGCTCGTGACCTACTACGGGGCGCTGGCGGGCCGGGGCTTCCTGTGCGCGGCCGACGTCTCGGCCCGGCTGGCGGAGCGCCTGACGCGCTGACCGCCGCCGCGGCGGGCCGCGGCCGAGGCAGCGACCGGGGTCAGGCGGTGACGGGCTGGCGGGCCCCGAACAGGGAGTCGGCGAGGTCGAAGAGCATCTGGCGCGTGAACGGCCGGCGGCCCTCGACGAGCCCCTCGCCGCTCGGCGCCAGGGTGAGCTTGCGGTAGACGTGGCTGTCGTACGGGTGGAGCACGACCTCCTTGAACACCGCGTGCCTGGGGCTGGCGTTCGTCATCAGCACCGGCAGCCCCGTGGCGGGGTCGGAGAGGCTGGCGACCATCACCGTCGTCGGCAGGTCGTACGGCCTGTGCATCCGGTAGATGTAGTCGGGGAAGTCGGCCTCCTTGGTGAAGGCCACGCCCTCGCGCTCGGCGGCGTACTCGCGCATCCACTCGAGCAGCTGGGCCCAAGCGCGGTAGAAGGCGGCCTGCCTCTCTGCCATGCCCGAGTCTACCGCAGGGGACGCGGCTCAGAGACCGTAGCGCGAGGCCAGCAGTACGCCGAGCGGCTCGATGCCGCCGACCGCGGGCACCCCCAGCTCCCTGCCGTCCTTGTCGGGGCCGACCAGCACGGCGTGCATCCCGTAGTCGAGCGCGCCGCGCACGTCGGCCACGGGGTCGTCGCCGACCATCAGGACCCGCTCCGGGGCGGTCTCGAGGCCAGCGCACGCCAGCGCGAACACGCGGGGGTCGGGCTTGCGCACCGCGACGTCCCTGTCGCCCGAGATCAGCACGACCCGGAAGCGCCTCTCGAACCCCAGCGCGCCCAGCGCGGCGCGCTGCATGTCCTCCGGCCCGTTCGACAGCAGCGCGAGCTTGACGCCCTTCGCGTCGAGCCGCTCGAGGAGCTTCGCCGCGCCGGGCGCGGGGCGCACGTCGGCGGCGTAGCGCGCCGTGAGGCGGGCGGCGACGTCGGCGAGGTCGGGCGGCGGCCGCTGCTCGAGCCGCTCCAGCGTGCGGGAGAGCGCGGTCGCCAGGTCGAGCGGGCCGTCGCGCCGCAGCTCCTGCTGGAGGATGGCGGCGAACCGGTTCATGTCGCACTGCTCCAGGCCCAGCTCGCTGCGCGCCACGGCCAGCAGGCCGCCGAAGTCTCCGCCGTAGCCGCCGAGGGTGCCGTCGAGGTCGAAGCAGACCGCGCTTATCACCGTGCACCAGCCTAACGCCTGGGCCCTGAGGGCCCGCGGTATGCTGGGCCCTCGTGCCCCGAGGCGAGCTGCTAGCACCACTCAACGAGGAACAACGCGCGGCCGTGACGCACTTCCAGGGGCCGGCGCTGGTCCTGGCCGGCGCCGGGTCGGGCAAGACGCGCACGGTCGTCCACCGCATCGCCTACCTGCTCGCCGAGCACGACGTCCTGCCCCAGCAGGTCCTGGCCGTGACCTTCACGAACAAGGCCGCCGGCGAGCTCAAGGAGCGCGTCGCCGCGCTGATCGGCGAGCCCGCCAGGGACCTGTGGGTCTCGACCTTCCACTCCGCGTGCCTGCGGGTGCTGCGCACCTACGGCGAGCGCATCGGGCTCAAGCCCGGCTTCGCGATCTACGACGACGGCGACCAGCTCGACCTCCTGAAGGACGTCCTGAGCGGCCTCCCCGGCATGGCCGACGCGAACCCGCGCGCGTTCCGCTCGCTCGTCGACAGGGCGAAGTCGAACCTGTGGACCCCGTCCCGCCTGCGGGAGGAGGGCGAGCAGGCCTGGGGCCGCATCGTCGCGGGCATACCCCTCGAGGCGGTGGCCGACGTCTACGCCCGCTACCAGGAGCGCCTCACGGCCGCGAACGCCGTCGACTTCAACGACATCCTCGGCCGCACCGTCCAGCTCTTCGACGAGCACGAGGACGTGCTCCAGCGCGTGCAGCAGCGCGCCGTGTTCATCCACGTCGACGAGTACCAGGACACGAACGCCGCGCAGTACCGCCTCACGCAGCAGCTCGCCGAGACCTACGGCAACCTGATGGTCGTCGGCGACCCCGACCAGAGCATCTAC
Source organism: Trueperaceae bacterium (assembly GCA_035306665.1). Classification (GTDB taxonomy): domain Bacteria; phylum Deinococcota; class Deinococci; order Deinococcales; family Trueperaceae; genus DASRWD01. Next base: position 287 of record DATGNP010000316.1, on the reverse strand, counting down.
GCCTTCCGCGGCGCCGACGTGCGCAACATCCTCGACTTCAGGCGCGACCACCCAGACGCGCAGGTCTACCGGCTCGAGCTGAACTACCGCTCGGTCGGCAGCGTGCTCCAGGTCGCCAACGCCGTGATCAGGCACAACCAGGGGCGCATCGAGAAGGAGCTCAGGCCGGTGAAGCAGGGCGGCGAGAAGGTCAAGCTCTACCGCGCCGCCGACCACCGCGCCGAGGCCGACTTCGTCGCCCGCACGATCGAGCGTCGCAAGGCCGAGCTCGGCCTCCCCTACGCCGC
>DATGNP010000315.1:0-3838 GCA_035306665.1 Trueperaceae bacterium | reverse complement strand
GCCTCAGGCGCCGTCAGCGGCCGGCCGCCGCTTCGCCAGCAGCGCGCCGAGCTCGCGCACGGCCTTGCGCGCGTCGTTGCCGAGGAACACGCCGCCGACCTCGGCGGCGAGCTCCGGCTCGCGCGCGAACGCCGCCCCCCCGAGCACCAGCAGGGCGGGCAGTTCCCGCAGCGTCGCCCGCTCGGCGCGGAGGCCGGCGGCCGCCTCGCGCGACGTCGCGGAGAGCAGCACGGCCTCCGCCTCCTCCTCCCGCACCAGCGCGGCGAGGTCGGGGACGGGCGTGTCGGAGCCGAGGTAGACGGGGTCGAAGCCCGCCCTCCCCAGCAGGATGGCCAGGACCAGGGCACCGATCTCGTGGCGCTCGCCGGGAGCGCAGGCCACGACCACGCGGCGCCCGCGGGCCTGGCCCTGCTGGAGCCGCAGCAGCCCGCGCAGTCGGCCCTGCACGAGGTTCGAGGCGAAGTGCTCGGTGGCCACGCTCACCTCGCCCGCGTGCCACAAGTCGCCGATGCGCACCATCGCCGGGCCGATCACGTCGAGGAGCACGGTCTCGAGGGGATGGAGGGCTACGGCCTCGCCCAGGACGCGCTCGGATCGCTCGGCGTCGAGCGCGATGAGCGCGTCGCCGAGCTCGCGCGCGAGGTCGTCGGCGGGGCGGGCCGTCGAACCGACCGGAGCGCCCTCGCGGACCATGACGGCGGCGCGCGAGGGCGGCACCCCGTCGGCGACGAGGTCACGCATCCGCCTGATCAGCTCGAGGTCGGCGTCGCTGTAGTAGCGGTAGCCGCTCTCGGACCGCTCCGGGTCGGGGAAGCCGTAGCGACGCTCCCACTGGCGCAGGGAGGCCGCCGGCACGCCGGTGCGTTCCTCGACCTCGCCGACCGTGTACACGCCCAGGCCACGAGCCAGTTCCTTAGTCAAACCCTCTTCAACCCCATGCGGGGGTTATAGCACGGCCGGATGGCGTGGCGTCCGGACTAGCAGCGCCCAAGGTGCGCCGCGTCACGCTGCCGGCCCGGGCACCATGTATCATCTCCGTATCAGCTTTGTGGAGGGTTTGACCCTGCGCTGAGCGCGGACCACGAAGGGCACGACGATGACGATGCTCGCCACACCCCCGCAGCAGGCCCAGCCTCCCTCTCCCTCGTCGCCGCGTCGCGGGGCGACCGACCCGAAGAGCGTCGTGCGCGTCGTCGACGCCGTGCTACTGCCTCCCGCCCGCGAGGGCACTAGAGTTCCGCCTACCGCCCTCGAGGCCCAGGACGGACGTCCGCAGCCTCGAGACGCGTCCGCGCGGACCGGCCTCCCACGAGGCGGAAGGAACGAAGATGCTGCATCGCGAGACCTGCCACCCCGCTGACCCGAACCTGGGCGTGCCCGCGTGGCGCTGACCGAGACGGTGCGCGTCGCCGCCGCGACCCCGCCGCGCCGCTGGCTGAGGGTCATGGCGCCGGCGCTCCTCATCGCCGCCTGGCTGGCCGCCGGGGCCGTGGGCGGTCCCTACTTCGGCCGGGTCGAGGAGGTCTCGAGCAACGACCCCACCGCCTACCTGCCCGACTCCGCCGAGGCCACCACGGTCCAGAGGCGGCTCGGTGAGTTCGTGGGGACCGGCGCGATCCCGGCCGTCGCCGTGTTCACGTCCGAGGCGCCGCTCACGAGCGAGCAGCTCGCGGCCATCGGCGCGCGCCTGACCGCCGCGGCGGACCTGGAGGGCGTGGCGGGCGGCACCTCGCCGGCGATCCCGTCGCGAGACGGCCTGGCGGCGCAGGCGTTCGTGCCGGTCACGGCCGACGACGAGCTGGCGGCGCACGTCCAGGACCTCGGCGCCACGCTGAGGGAGGGGCTGCCCCCCGGGGTCGAGGCGCACGTGACCGGCCCGGCGGGCTTCAGCGCCGCGCTCGTCGCGGCGTTCAGCGGCATCGACGGCCTCCTCCTCGCCGTCGCCCTGGTCGCCGTGGCCGTGATCCTCGTCCTCGTCTACCGCTCGGCGCTCCTACCGCTCGCGGTCCTCGGCACCAGCCTGTTCGCCCTGTGCGCGGCGCTGCTGGCCGTGTGGTGGCTCGCGAAGGCCGGCGTGCTCCTGCTCAGCGGCCAGACCCAGGGCATCCTGTTCATCCTCGTGATCGGCGCAGCCACCGACTACTCGCTGCTCCTCGTCGCCCGCTACCGCGAGGAGCTCAAGCGCGTCCAGGACCCGTGGACGGCCGTCTGGCGCGCCCTCCGCGGCTCGTTCGAGCCGATCCTCGCCTCGGGCGGCACCGTGATCGCCGGCCTGCTGTGCCTGCTGCTTTCCGACCTGCGCTCGAACTCGACGCTGGGGCCGGTGGCCGCGATCGGCATCGCCATGGCGATGCTCGCGGCGCTGACGTTCCTGCCCGCCGTCCTCTACGCCCTGGGCCGCACGGCGTTCTGGCCGCGGCGGCCGGTGCTGGAGACCGGGCCGGCCGACGAGACCGAGGACCGGGGCTGGTGGGCGCGCCTCGCCGCGGCGATCGCGCGGCGGCCCCGTCGCACCTGGGTCGCGACCACCGCGGTGCTGGCGCTGGCGACCCTGGGCGTTACCCAACTACGGGCCGACGGCGTGGCGCAGTCCGAGCTGATACTCGGCGGGTCGGAGGCCCTCACGGGCCAGCGGCTCCTCGCCGAGCACTTCCCCGGCGGCGCGGGCAGCCCGGTCTACGTACTGGCCGACGAGGGCAGGCTTCAGGCGGTGGCCGACACGATGCTGGCCCAGCCGGGCATCGCCAGCGTGGCCGTGACGGCAGCGGGGTCGTTCAGCGGCACCGTGGGCGTCGGGCCGGACGGGATCGCCGGCCGCCCCGGCGCCCCCGCCCCCGAGCCGACGGTCGTGGACGGCAAGGTCCTCCTGCAGGGCACGCTGGCCGACGCCGCCGACTCCGACGCGGCCCTCGACACCGTGCGCGCGCTGCGCGCCGAGCTGGCCGGCGTGGCGCCCGGCGCCGCCGTGGGCGGCGCGACGGCCACGGCCATCGACACCGTCACGGCCTCGATCCACGACCGCACGCTGATCATCCCGGTCGTGCTCGTCGTGATCACCCTGATCCTGATGGCGCTGCTGCGCTCGGTGGTCGCCCCGCTCCTGCTCGTCGCCACGACGGTGCTGTCGTTCGGCACGACGATGGGCGTGGCGGCGCTCGTCTTCAACGGCGTGCTGGGCTTCCCCGGCGCCGACCCGGCGGTGCCGCTCTACGGCTTCGTGTTCCTCGTGGCCCTGGGCATCGACTACAACATCTTCCTGATGACCCGGGTGCGCGAGGAGGCCCTGGCGGTCGGCACGCGGCGCGGCGTGACCCGCGGCCTCGCCATCACCGGCGGCGTGATCACCTCGGCCGGGCTCGTGCTGGCCGCGACGTTCGCCGCGCTGGCCGTGATCCCGATCCTGTTCCTGGCGCAGCTGGCGTTCATCGTCGCGTTCGGCGTGCTGCTCGACACCTTCGTCGTGCGCTCGCTGCTGGTGCCGGCGCTGGCGCTGGACGTCGGGCGCAAGGTGTGGTGGCCCTCGCGGCTCGCGCGTGGGGCGGGTCAGAGGCCGCCGAAGAAGACCTGGATCGTGAAGAGCACCGCGATGATGATCGCGCCGACGATCGAGGCGGCCATGAGGAGTTGCGCGGCCATCAGCCGTCCTTTCGAGAGGGTACGGGTCCATCCTGCCGCGACAACCGCGACGGCCACCAGCTGACAGGTCCGAGGTCGTGGATCAGGGCCGGGACGAGCAGCGACCGCACGACGATCGTGTCGAGCAGCACGCCGAACGCGACGATGAACGCGATCTGCGCGAGGAACAGGATCGGGATGACGCCGAGCGCCGCGAACGTCG
>DATGNP010000314.1:0-3501 GCA_035306665.1 Trueperaceae bacterium | reverse complement strand
GGGCGGCAAGGCCATCGGCCTGCGCGCCGACTTCGACGCCCTGCCCATCCGGGAGGACAACGACCTGCCGTACCGCAGCCGGGTCGAGGGCGTCTCGCACCTGTGCGGTCACGACGGGCACACGGCGATGCTGCTCGCGGCGGGCAAGTACCTGGCCGAGACCCGGAAGTTCGACGGGACCGTCAGGCTGATCTTCCAACCCGGCGAGGAGACGATGGAGGGCGGCCCGGCGATGGTCGCCGACGGCCTGTTCGAGCGCTTCCCGGTCGACGCCGTCTTCGCCATGCACAACATGCCCGGCCTCGAGCTCGGCAAGCTCTACTTCACGCCGGGCGAGACGATGGCCGCCGTCGACAACTGGGAGATCGAGCTCCAGGGCAAGGGCGCCCACGGCGCCATGCCCGAGCTCTCCGTCGACCCCGTCGTAGCCGGCTCGGCGCTCGTGATGGCGCTGCAGACGATCGTCGCGCGCAACGTCTCGCCGCAGAGCCGGGCCGTCGTCACCGTCGGCGCCTTCCTCGCGGGCAACGCCGGCAACGTCGTGGCCGACTCCGCCGTCCTGCGTCTGTCGATCCGCACGACCACCGACGCCGACCGCGAGCTGGTGCTGGGGAAGGTGCGCGCCCTCACGGCCGCCACCGCCCAGGGCTTCGGCTGTACCTACGAGGTCCGCGAGGGCCAGCCCGGCGCCGTGCTCGTCAACGACCCCGAGGAGACGCGGCGGGCCTACGATATCGCCCGCCAGGAGTTCGGTGAGGACCAGGTGGAGTACCCCGGACCGACGTTCCTCGCCTCGGAGGACTTCGCGTTCATGCTCCAGAGGCGGCCCGGCACGTACTGCTTCATCGGCAACGGCGACACGCCGATGGTGCACCACCCCCGGTTCGTGCTCGACCGCAGCATCCTGACCAAGGGCGCGGCCTACTGGGTCGCCCTGACCGAGGGGTAGCTGAGGTAGGGAGAGCCTCGGCGCGTCCCGCCGCTCGACGAGCGCGGGACCGGGGTCCGTTAACGACGCGAGGCGCTCTCGCGAGCGCCTGTAACTCTCAAGGTACCCCGGTATGCGGCATTCGTCAAGGCCATGCGGCGGGGAGGTCCGAGGGCCGAGGGAAACGCGCCGGACTGGCCAGTTCACCGCCCTCGAACGGCGCGTCACGGCCCCCTCAGGGCCCACCCGAGAGGGCCCCGTGCGCGGGGCCTAACCCAGGCCCTCGACGAAGTCCTTCGCTGCCTTCAGGCTCGCGCCGCTGAGCTCCCGCACGCGCTTGATCGCGGCGATCTTCTGCCCGCGCCGCGCCAGCTCCCTGACCTCCGCGACGAGCTCGGGCTCCAGCACGACCTCCTCGGGGCGCAGGCGACCGCCGGCGCCTAAGGGCGACGACCCGAAGCCGCGCCTCGGGGAGCCTTCCCCGCGGGAGACGAGGCGGACGACGAGCACGCCCGTCGCGAGCATGCCCATGAGCAGCATGACGACGCCGGCCATGAGCTCTCCCTGGATGAGCAGGTAGACGCTGGCGCCGACGAACAGCAGGTCGACGAGGAGCACTGGCAGCACGCCGCGGCCTCCGATCCACGGTCCTGTGTCGGAGGCGATGCTAACGCGGCAGCCGGTCGGGAGGTGCGCCGGCGCCGTGGGCGTGGCGGCGTCGGCCTGGCGCGGCCCGGCAAGGGGTAGCGTGCTGACCATGCCCGAACGCTCCGGCGCCCAGGGGGAGCTCGTGCTCGCCGGCGAGCTGTACCTGGCCCCCGACCTGGAGCCGGTGGCCGGCAGGCGACTGGTCGGTTACGCGAAGGAGCTCCTCCACTTCGGGTTGAAGAACGCCCGCGCCTGCATCTTCCCGGTCTTCATCTTCCTGATGCTGGGCCTGTCCCAGGTCGTGCCGCTGCCCGTAGCCCGCTACGACCTCCTCCTGCTCGCCTGCCTGGCGATGCAGGCGCTGATGCTGGCCACCGGGATGGAGACGAGGGACGAGCTCAAGGTCATCACGCTCTTCCACCTGCTGGGGCTGGGGTTGGAGCTCTTCAAGACCAACGCGGGCTCGTGGTCCTACCCCGAGGAGGCCCTGTTCAAGCTCGGCCGTGTGCCGCTGTACAGCGGCTTCATGTACGCCAGCGTGGCCAGCTTCATGATCCAGGCCTGGCGGCTCCTGAAGCTGCGGTTCGTGCGCTGGCCGCCAGCCCGCCTCGTCGTCCCACTGGGGGCCGCCATCTACCTGAACTTCTTCACGCACCACTTCCTGCCGGACGTCCGCTACCTGCTCGCCGCCGCGGTGCTGCTCGTGTTCAGGCGCACCTGGGTGGCGTTCACGCCGCTCGACAAGCAGCGCGGGATCCCGCTGGTCCTGGCGTTCCTGCTCGTGGGCATGTTCGTGTGGTTCGCCGAGAACATCGCGACCTTCCTGGGCGCCTGGCAGTACCCCCATCAGGCGGACGGCTGGCGCCTGGTCGACCCCCGTAAGCTCACGTCCTGGGCGCTGCTGGTGATCGTGAGCATGATGGCCGTCGTGCAGCTCAAGCACGTCAAGGGCGCGCGCGCCGGCGAGAGCCAGGACGTCCTGGTCGACCGAGGCTGATCGCCGCGGCTGCGGTCAGAGCCGGTCCAGCGTGAGGGCCTCGCCCTCGCTCAGCGCGCCCTGCCAGAGGGCCCGACACAGCTCTCGCGGCCGCACGTCGGCGCGGAGGACGGCCCACTCGAGCGTCATCCACACGGGGGTGTAGCTGCCGCGCTCGGAGTCCGCCGTGCTCGACATCTCCTCGCCGTTGCCGGTGCCGAACCGGCCGCCGACGATGCGGGCCCGGTAGTAGAGCTGTCGGCGGCCGCGGTACGTGAGGTCGGCGACGAGCCGGTCGACGACGACGTGCACGCCGAGCTCCTCGTACGCCTCCCGCACCGCGGCGTCCTCCGGCGTCTCGCCGGGCTCGACGCCGCCGCCGGGGAACAGGTAGTACGTCCGGCCGTCCCTGATCCGCTGGATCAGGCAGAGGCGGTCGCGGTCGATGAGCACGACCCCGCTCCGCGTGCGCATGACGCGAGGCTACCCGAGGCGGACGGGCCGCGCCATGAAGTAGTAGCCAGAGCCGCGGGGCCGGAGCCGGCGCGCTCCGCGCCGACCCCGGCCCCGGCGGGAGACCGGCTTCCGCCGGTCAGGCGACCGCGGCCAGCCGCTCCTCGAGGCGGTCCCAGGTCTGGGTGATGCCCGGGAGCATCCCCATGTCGAGGACGGTCTTGAGCGCCTCCGGGGTCGCGTAGGTCGTGCGGCTGACGAGCCGGGTCCTGCCGCCGAGGTCCACGAACTCCAGGACCGTGTCCGAGGCCGGCAGCGACGTGTCGACGTTGCCTTCGGCGTCCGTGAAGTAGTCGGTGTAGACGATCCGCTCGGGCCTGACGATCTGGGCGTAGACCATCTTCCCCCACGACTCCTGGCCGTAGAACTCGCCCTGGCTCTCGTCGACGCACCGCATGCAGTAGAGCCACGACCCGCCCTCGCGGAAGTCGAGCCG
>DATGNP010000313.1:0-2327 GCA_035306665.1 Trueperaceae bacterium | reverse complement strand
CGTCCAGCCCGCGTCGACGGCCACCTCGGCGCCGTTGACGCCGCTGGCCTCGTCGGAGACGAGGAACAGGATGAGGTTGGCCACCTCGTCGGGCTTGAGCGTGCGCGGGTTCGCCGCGTGCCACTTGCCGTACTGCGCGAGCGCCTCGTGGTCGAAATTCGCCGGGTCGGCGCCGGCCATGATGTTCGTTTCGACCCCGCCGACGATCAGTGTGTTCGTGCGTATGCCGAACGGCGCGTAGGCGTAGGCCGTGTTGCGCGACAGGCCCAGCAGCGCGTGCTTCGAGGCCGTGTAGACGGCGCCCGCCGAGGCGCCCGTGACCGCGGCCACCGAGGCGACGTTCACGATCGCGCCCCCGCCGCGCTCCTTCATGTGCCGCACCGCGGCCCGCGACGTCACGAACGGCCCGTAGACGTTCACGCCGAAGACGCGCTCGTACGTCTCGTCCTTGAAGTTCGCGACGCCCTCCATCATGTCCATGACGCCGGCGTTGTTCACGAGGACGTCGAGCCTGCCGAACTCGTCGATGGCGCGCTGGACCAGGGCCTCGGCGTCCTCGCGCTTCGCGATGTCGCCCGCGACGCCGATCATCTTCCCGCCGGCCGCGGTGGCCTCCGCGGTCACGGCCTCGATGCGTGCCGGGTCGATGTCGCTGCCCACCACGATGGCGCCCTCGCGGGCGAACAGCAGGGCGGTGGCCCTCCCCATCCCCGATCCGGCCCCGGTGACGACGGCTACCTTGCCTGCGAGCCTCATGGCAACCTCCGTCCCAAGGCTAGCCAGGGGCTCGCTCCGCGGCCCACGGAAGAACGTCCCCGCGGGCGTCCGCCTGGCGTCCCGCGGCTCGGGAGCCTAAGCGAAGCGGGGCGAAGGGCCCGAGAAGGCCCCTCGCCCCGCCGAACGACCTGATGGTCAGGTCACTCGCCGGCGACGATCCGGTAGACCTTCCCGGTGTCGCCCTGCGGACCCGCCACCTCCGTGGTCAGGACGTACAGCTCGCCGTTCGCGTCCTCGCCGAACGCCAGCACGAACTCGTCCAGCTGTCGGTCGAGCACGAACCCCCAGCCGCCCGTCTCGTCGGTGGAGGCCACGAACAGCTTGCCGCCCGGCGCGCCGAACGACTGGCTCCAGTCGCCGAAGACGTAGTAGCCCACCAGCTCGGGGATCGCCGAGCCGCGGTAGACGTAGCCGCCCGAGACCGAGATGCCGCGCGACTCGATCTCTACACCCTCAGCCACGTTCGGGTGGGCGTAGGTGAGCACCGGCTCCACGAGCTCCTCGCCCATGAGCCCGGTCGTCACGCCCTCCTCCATGATCGCGGCGGGGTTGGCCGGGTCGAAGCCGAAGGCTCCCTCGCGCAGGTTCCAGCCGAGGTTCCCCGGGCCGGTCACGTGGTTCACCTCTTCCCAGAGGTTCTGGCCGACGTCGGGGACGAGGAGCGCGCCGGTCTCGCGGTCCACGCTGAACCGGTACGGGTTGCGCAGCCCCCAGAGGTAGATCTCGGGCCGCGCCTCGTCGCCCGACCACTCGTGCTCGGCCGGCAGCTCGGCACCCTGCGCGAACGGGTTGTCCTCGGGGATGCCGTAGGGGTCGCCGGAGTCCACGTCGATGCGAAGGACGCTGCCCAGCAGCGTGGTCACGTCCTGGCCGTTGCCCAGCGGCGGGTGGCCCTCGGCCACGTCGTTGGCGGCGCCGCCGTCACCCCGCCCCAGGTAGAGGTAGCCGTCGTGCCCGAAGAGGACCTGGCCACCGTTGTGGTTCATCTGGGGCTGGTCGATCTCGAGCAGCACGCGCTCGGAGCTCGGGTCGAGCCGCCCGTCGTCGCCCAGCGTGAACTCGGCGAGGACCGCCGTGTGGTTCCAGCCCTCGGGGGCGCCTTCGCGCAGCGGGGCGCTGTAGTAGGCGAAGGCTCGGCCGTTCTCGGCGAAGGCCGGGTGGAACGCGAAGCCCAGCAGACCCCGCTCGTCGTAGTCGGGGTTCAGCTCGACCACGCGGTCGGTGATGTCGAGGAACGGCGCCTCCTCGCGCTGGCCCTGCTGGTCGAGGGCGTACACCACGCCGGGCCTGTCGACGACGAACAGCCTGTCGTCACCCGGTGGGCTCACCAGGGTGACGGGAGAGACGAAGCCTTCGGCCACGAGCTCGAGCTGGAGGTGCTCGAAGTCCTGGGCCTGCTCCTGCGCTAGTGCCACCGTACCGATGGCGGAGACCAAGATGAACGCGACGACCGCACGAACTAAGCTCATCGGTCGATCACCTCCTCATCGACCGATGTTGCCGCGCCTAGATGTGAGTAACGTGCCCCACGCTACTTCTGTGTGTCCCGT
>DATGNP010000312.1:0-15575 GCA_035306665.1 Trueperaceae bacterium | reverse complement strand
CGCTCCCGGGGCCGCGCGGGGGCCCGCTCAGGCCGCGGCGGCCTGCGCGGGCGCCGATGTCGTCACCCCGATACACGTCGTGCAGGGCAGCGGCGCCGCCACGCCGCTCGCCGGGCGCACGGTCACCGTCGAGGGCGTCGTGGTCGGCGACCTCCAGCCCGACGACGGCGACCCGTTCGGCACCGACCTCGGCGGCTACTTCCTCCAGGCGACGGAGGGCGACGGGGACCCGCGCACCTCCGAGGGCCTGTTCGTCTTCGACGCCGCCGCCGACGTCGCCGTCGGCGACCGGGTCAGGGTCACGGGGCGCGCCACCGAGTTCAACGGCCTCACGCAGGTCGACAGGGTGCGGTCGACGACCGTGTGCGGCCGCGGCGTCGCCCTGCCGGCCCCGACCAGGCTCACGCTCCCGGTCGCGAGCGTGAGCGACCTCGAGGCGTACGAGGGCATGCTGGTCACGTTCCCGCAGGCGCTCTACGTCGCCGACCACGCCGACTTCGACCGCTTCGGCGAGGTCGTGCTCTCGGCGCCGGTCGCCGGCGGCCGGCCGCGCCAGCCGACCGCCTACCTCGACCCCGACGACCCCGCCGTGGCCGCGGCCCTCGACCTGGCCGCGCGCTCGCGGATCACGCTCGACGACGGCCGCAGCGTCCAGAACCCCGACCCGCCCCGGCACCCGCACGGCGGGTTCTTCGCCCTCGACGACCTGTTCAGGGCCGGCGACACGGTCGCGAACGTCACGGGCGTGCTGCACTTCGCGTTCGGTAGCTACCGCGTGCAGCCCACGGCCGGCGCCGATCACGTCGCGCTGAACCCGCGGCCCGAGCGTCCCGACGACGTGGGGGGCGAGGTCAGGGCCGCGGCCTTCAACGTCCTGAACTACTTCGACGACTTCGGGGCCGGCTGCGGGCCCGCGGGCGACGACGACTGCCGCGGCGCCGACGACGCCGAGGAGTTCGCGCGCCAGCGGGCGAAGGTGGTCGCGGCGCTGGCCGCGCTGGACGCACACGTGATCGGCCTCGTCGAGATCGAGAACGACGCCGACCAGGGGGCGACCCGCGACCTCGTCGCGGCGCTCAACGCCGCCACGTACCCCGGCGCCTACCAGCCGGTCGACACCGGCGGGCCGGTCGGCGGCGACGCGATCAGGGTCGCGATCGTCTACCGGCCGGACGCGCTGACGCCCGTGGGCCCGCCGGCGGTGCTCGACGCGCCGGCCTTCCTCGACCCGAACGCCACCGGCGAGGAGCGCAACCGCGCGGCGCTGGCGCAGACCTTCGAGGACGCGGGCGGCGGGCGCTTCACGGTCGTCGTGAACCACCTCAAGAGCAAGGGCTCACCGTGCGGCGTCCCGGGCGACGACGACCCGGTCCAGGGCGACTGCAACGTGACGCGGCTGCTGGCCGCGCGGGCGCTGCACGGGTGGCTCGCCACCGACCCCACCGGCGCCGGCGACCCCGACGTCCTGCTGCTCGGCGACCTCAACGCCTACGCGCGCGAGGACCCCGTGGCGGCGCTCCGCGCGGAGGGGTACGTCGACCTGATCGCGCGGTTCGTCGGTGAGGACGCCTACACGTACCTCTTCGACGGCAGGCTCGGCTACCTCGACCACGCCCTCGCGAGCGCCACGCTGGCACCGCAGGTCACCGGCGCGACCGTGTGGCACGTGAACGCGGACGAGGTCGACCTCATCGACTACGACACGACCTTCAAGGCGCCGGCCCAGGACGCCCTCTACGCGCCCGACCCGTACCGGTCGTCCGACCACGACCCCGTGGTCGTGGGCCTGAGGCTCACGCCGGCTCCCGGCCCTCCCTGAGGCTCGCCAGGTCGGCGAGGAGCCGCTCCCGGCTCGCGTCGTCGACGACCTCGTCTGCCAGCAGCCACGCCTCGGCGCGGTGGAACTCGGCGCGCTCGTCGTCTCCCAGGAGGGCGTACGCGCGGGCCATCGCCTCGTGCGCGTACCCGAGCAGGTACGCCGGCTCGTCGTCGTCCCGGGACCGCGGCGGCGCGTCCGGGCGCGAGCCGGCGGGGATCGTGTCGGTGGCGGCCGGCGGCATGTCGGCGGCGATAGCCGTGGCGGTGATGGCGTTCACGTCCCTGGCGGCCTCCAGGGCGAGGCGCGCGTGCTCCAGCGCCGCCTGCCCCCGGCCCAACAGGCTGTTCACGCGCGCGATCTGCCAGTGACCGATCGCGCGCTTCGCCGGGGTGAAGTCGGGCCGCCTCGTCCAGTGCCACAGCGAGGCGTACGCCTGCAGGAGCATCGCCTCGTCGTCCTCTGCCGACCTGTCGGGCTTCTCGATCAGGTCCCAGCACGCGTTGAAGCACTCCGCCGCGAGGCGTGCGTGGGTCCGTGCGTCGCTCGGTCCGGGCGCTCTCTCCATGGTCCGCCTCCCGCCGACGAGCGTAGAGCCAGGCCCCGTGAGGCGTCTACGACCTAGTGTCGCGGCCGCACCACCGGACGCCACGGCCGCCGCCCGGCGACCACGACGACCCCGGCGCCCTCGAGCATGACGCCCGGCGTCCTCGACGCATGCCGGCCGTCCCGAACCAGAGCTGTCGGTAGGCAAGGGCCCTGCCGGGTCCGCGCGCGCGGCGGCTCAGACGCGGCCGTAGAGGATCTCGCGCTTGACCTCCTCGATCGCCTGCGTGACGGGGATGCCGCGGGGGCACGCCTCGGTGCAGTTGTAGGCCGTGCGGCAGCGCCACACGCCGTTGAGGTCGTTCATCACCGCCAGGCGCTGGGCGGCGCCCTGGTCGCGCGAGTCGAAGATGAAGCGGTGCGCGTTGACGATGGCGGCGGGCCCGATGTAGCGCCCGTTCGTCCAGAACACGGGGCAGGACGAGGTGCAGGCGGCGCACAGGATGCACTTCGTCGTGGCGTCGAAGAGCTCGCGGTCCTCGGGGCTCTGGAGCCGTTCGGTGGCGGGCGGCGTCTCCTCGTTGATGAAGTACGGCAGCACCGCCTTGTAGGCGTCGAAGAACGGCTCCATGTCGACGATCAGGTCCTTGAGGACCGGGAGGCCGGGGAGCGGCTCTACGGTGATCCGCGTGCCCAGGTCCTTCACCAGCACCTTGCAGGCCAGGCGGTTGCGGCCGTTGATCAGCATCGCGTCCGAGCCGCAGATGCCGTGGGCGCACGAGCGCCGGAACGCCAGGCTGCCGGTACGCTCCCACTTGATGTCGTTGAGGACGTCGAGGACCCTCTCGTTCGGGTCGACGTCCAGCTTGTGCTCCTCCCAGCGGGGCTTCTTGTCGACCTCGGGGTCGAAGCGCTTGATCCTGACGGTGATCTCCATGACGCTCCCTAGCGGGACCCGTGCCCGTGTCGCGGGCCGCTCGCTCGCGGCGTGGCTGCGACCGTCACGGTCCTAGTAGACGCGGGCCATCGGCTGGTAGCGGCCGAGGGTCACGGGCTTGTAGTCGATGCGCAGGCCGTCGCCGTCCTTGTGCACCAGCGTGTGCTTCAGCCAGTTCTCGTCGTCGCGCTCCTTGAAGTCCTCGCGCGAGTGCGCGCCGCGCGACTCCTTGCGGTTCAGGGCGGCGTGCACGAGCAGCCTGGCGTTGTCGAGGAGGAAGCCGAGCTCGATCGCCTCCATCAGCTCGGTGTTGTAGACCTTGCCCTTGTCCTCGACGCCGATGTCCTCGTAGCGCCGCATCAGCTCCTCGAGCTTCGCGACCTGCGCGGTGAGCGTCTCGTGCGTGCGGAACACCGAGGCGTTGTCCATCATCGACGCCTGCAGCTCGCTGCGCAGGTGGGAGACGCGTTCCTTGCGCGGACCGTTGAGCGCCTTGTCGACCATCGCGCGGGCGCGGTCCTTGACGTCCCTGGGAAGGGTGCCGAACTCGGCCGTCGCGGCGAAGGCAGCGGCGTTGCGACCGGCGCGGCGCCCGAACACGAGCAGGTCGCCGAGCGAGTTCGTGCCCAGGCGGTTAGCGCCGTGCAGGCTGGCGCAGGCGACCTCGCCGGCCGCGTAGAGGCCGGGCAGGACCGTGTTGTTCCCGTCGAGGATCACGTTCGTGTCGATCGTCGTGGGGATGCCGCCCATCGCGTAGTGCGCCGTCGGCTGGATCGGCACGAGCTCCTTGACCGGGTCGACGCCGAGGTAGATGCGCGCGAACTCGGTGATGTCGGGGAGGCGCTCCTCGATGACGTGCGAGTCGATGTGGGTGAGGTCGAGGTGGATGTAGTCCTTGTTCGGCCCGGCGCCGCGGCCCTCGCGGATCTCGAGGTACATCGCGCGGCTGACCATGTCGCGCGGCGCGAGGTCCTTGATCGTCGGGGCGTAGCGCTCCATGAAGCGCTCGCCCTCGCCGTTGCGCAGGATCCCGCCCTCGCCGCGCGCGCCCTCGGTGAGGAGCACGCCGATCTTGTACAGGCCCGTGGGGTGGAACTGGTAGAACTCCGGGTCCTCGATGGGGATGCCGCGCTGGAACGCGATGCTCATGAGGTCGCCGGTGAGCGCGTGGGCGTTCGAGGTGACCTTGAACATGCGGCCGTTCCCGCCGGTCGCGATGATCACGGCCTTGGCGAGGAACGTGTGCAGCACGCCGGTGGCCAGCTCGTAGGCGACGACGCCGCGGCAGGCGCCGCCCTCGATGATCAGGTCGAGGACGTGGAACTCGTTGAAGAACCGCACGTCGTCCTTTATCGACTGCTGGTAGAGCGTCTGCAGGATCATGTGGCCGGTGCGGTCGGCGGCGTAGCAGGCCCGCTCGACGGCGGCCTTGCCGTGCTCGCGGGTGTGTCCCCCGAACTTGCGCTGCGCGATCTTGCCGTTCGGGAGGCGGCTGAAGGGCAGCCCCATGTGCTCGAGCTCGTAGACGGCCTCGATCACCTCGTGGGCGAACACCTCGGCGACGTCCTGGTCGGTGAGGTAGTCCCCGCCCTTGACGGTGTCGAAGGCGTGCCACTCGGGGTGGTCCTCGCTGACGTTGCCCAGCGCGGCCCCGACCCCGCCCTGCGCCGCGCCCGTGTGCGAGCGCGTCGGGTAGAGCTTCGAGATGACCGCCACGCTCACGCCGGGGTGCTGCGCGGCGTAGCGCGCGGCCATCAGCCCGGCGCCGCCGGCGCCCACGACGATGACGTCGAACCTATGGAAGTCGCTCATCTACCCCTCGCAGCCGAGTGCCTCGCGGCGCCCGGCGTCACTGGCCCAGGTTCCTGATCGCGTCGCCCATCTCGGTGAACGTGAACGTCCACAGCGCCATCAGGCCCAGCACGAACACCGCGACCACGACCGTGTAGAGCACGGCCTTGACCCAGAAGCGCACCTGCGGGCGCCTGAAGTAGTCGTCGACGACGTAACGCAGGCCGTTCGTGCCGTGCAACAGCGCGAGGCCCAGCAGGAACGAGTCCATCACCCGCACGGCCGGCTGCGCGAAGCGCTCGGCGACGTAGTCGTAGTCGATCGTGCCGGCGTTGATCAGGATGTTGTTCGTGAAGACGTGGGCGAACACGAGGAACACCAGCAGGAACCCGCTGATGCGCATGAACACCCACCAGGCGAGCTCGTTGTTGGTGGCGTAGGTGGCCCTGGCCTCGCTGAGCGTGCGCGGGCGCCGCGCCCGCACGGTGGGGGTCTCGGCAGCCATCACGCGCCTCCGACGATCTCGGGGATGATCTTGAACAGCACGGGGATCCCGATGACGGCCGTGACCCCGAGCACGCCGTACCACAGCGCGCGCTGGTAGCGGATCGCCCACGGGGTGAAGTCGAGCAGGATGATCCGCAGCCCGTTCAGCGCGTGGTAGACGACGCCGGCGATGATCAGCACGAGCCCGACGCGGAACGGCCACTGGTGATAGAAGAGCAGGAAGTCGTTGAACGGGCCGTCGGGGCCCCACATCACCAGGCTGATGTCGAAGACGTGCAGCATCAGGTAGAGCGCCAGGGCGATGCCTGAGATCCTGTGCAGGTAGTACGCCCACTGGCCCTCGCGGCCTCGGTACATGCCTCAACCTCCAGAGAAGCGAGCCGCCCGCCTCGGCGAGGCGCTGGCGCTATCGTACACCCCGCCCCGGCGCCGTCCCGGACGGCACGGGCCGAGAGCGCGACACAGCCCGAGCCGTCACCGGCGGCAGCCTGGGCTGCCGGCGCCGGTGGTCGCCCGGGTTAGGCTGCTCGCGATGCTGCTAGCCTTCGACCTCGACAAGACCCTCGTCACGGACGACTTCCGGCTGCCCGAGGACGTGGCCGCGGCGGTCGTCGCCGCGCGCGCGGCCGGCCACCACGTCACGGTGCTGACCGGGCGCCCGCTGATCGCGGCGAGGGAGTACCTGCAGCGCCTCGACGTCGACAGGCCGCATGCCGTCAACCACGGCTCCACGCTCCTCGCCGCCGACGGCACGCTGATCGAGCGCAAGCACCTGCTGCCCGACGACGTCGAGGCGATCCTGGGCCCGTACTTCGAGGACGCCACGCTCGAGTTCTCGTGCGTGGTCGGCGAGTGCCTCTACGTGCGGGACCCCGAGCACGAGCGCTGGACGTTCGCCCACGCGCAGGGTCGCGTCGTGTCCCGGTTCGTGCGCGGCCTCTCCCTAGACGCCGACAAGGTCGTCTTCCACGCCAACGGCCGCCACGACGAGATCGAGGCCGCGCTGGCCCGGAGCCACCCCCACCTCGTGCGCTACGCCTGGGGCGAGGGCTGGCTCGAGGTCGTGCCCACCGGCGGCGACAAGGGCTCGGCGCTGGCGCGGATCGCGCAGATGCTGGGCGTCCCCCGCGACGAGGTCGTCGCGTTCGGGGACGGCCTCAACGACGTCAGCATGCTGAGCTGGGCGGGCCACGGCGTCGTCGTGGGCCCCGACGCCCACCCGGACGCGGTCGCGGTGGCCGACGAGCGCATCGCCTCGCCCGAGGAGGGCGGCGTGGCCGCCTGGCTCGAGGCGAACGCGCTCTGAGGGCCGCTCGGCCCGGCGGCGCTACGCGATCGCCTGCATGAACTCCTGACGCGTGCGGGCGTCCTCGCGGAAGATGCCGCGCATCGCGCTCGTCACCGTCATCGAGCCCTGCTTCTCGACGCCGCGCATCATCATGCACAGGTGGCTGGCCCGGGTCACGACGGCCACGCCCCTCGGCTCCAGGATCTCGTCGAGCGCGTCGGCGATCTGGGCGGTCATCCGCTCCTGGACCTGCATGCGGCGCGCGAAGACGTCGATCACGCGCGCGAACTTCGACAGGCCGAGGATCTTGTCGCCCGGCACGTAGCCGATCGCGGCGGTGCCGAAGAAGGGCAGCATGTGGTGCTCGCACAGCGAGTAGAACTCGATGCCCGTGAGCACCACCATCTCCGAGCTCTCGGCCTTGAACAGGGCGCCGTTGATGACCTCCCGGGGGTCCTGCCGGTAGCCGCTGGTGAGGAACCGCAGCGACCTCTCGACGCGCTCCGGGGTCTTCGCCATGCCCTCGCGGGCGACGTCCTCACCGAGGGCGGTGATGAGCTGTGCGACGAGCGGCTCGAGGCTCGTCTCGCCCACCTCGTCGAAGTCGTCTGCGCGTCTGAGGCCAACGGCGGCGTCTCTCATGAGGCGGTCATGCTAGCCCAACGGCGCCTACCTGGCGGCGCGCCGTGTACGCAGCCCCAGGGGCTAGTCTGGGGGGCGTGCGCCTCGACCGCATCGCCAGCTACCTGACCAGGTTCGAGGGGACCGTCGTCGCCGCCCAGCCCGCCGAGGCGGGCACCTGGGTGCGCCTCGACCGCTCCGCCTTCTACCCCACCGCCGGCGGCCAGCCCCACGACACCGGCACGCTCGCGGGCCGCGCCGTCGTCGACGTCGCGGACCGCGACGGCGAGGTGTGGCACCTCCTGGAGCCGGGCCCGGCGCCCGCCGTCGGCGACACCGTCGTCGGCGAGGTCGACTGGGAGCGGCGCTACGCCCACATGCAGCGCCACACCGCCCAGCACATGCTCTCGCAGGCCTTCGTGCGGGTGGGCGCCGCCCGCGGCGCGTCGGAAGGCGGCGAGCCCGGCTTCCACACCCGCGCCGTCAGCATGCGGGGGCCCGACTGCACGCTCGACCTCACCGGCGAGCCCGACGAGGAGGCGCTGGCGGCGGCCGAGGCCGAGGTGAACGCCGCCGCCCGCCGCGCCATGCCGGTGCTGACGTTCGAGGTGCCGGACGACCGCCTCGCCGCCTACCGCCTGCGCCGCCCGCCGAAGGTGTCGGGCACGGTCAGGCTCGTGGCCGTCGGCGACTACGACCTCGTCGCCTGCGGCGGCACCCACCTGAGGAACAGCGCCGAGGCCCTGCCGGTGAAGGTCATGGGCCTCGAGCGGGTGCGGGGCGGGCTGACGCGCGTGACGTTCCGCGCCGGGGCCGAGGCGCTGGCCGACCACGCCGCGAAGCACGCCGTCGTCCAGGAGCTCTCGCCCCTGCTGAGCGCGCCGGCCGCCGAGCTGGCGGCGCGGGTGCGGGCGGTCTCCGACCGCGTGAGGGAGCTGGAGCTCGAGCTGTCGCGCGCCAGGGCCCGCCTCGCCGACGGCGTCGCCGCGGAGCTCCTGCGGGAGGCCGCCGCGGTCGGCGGCGCCCGGCTCGTGAGGCACGTGCTGGAGGCCGAGGACGCCGCGCTCCTCGACCCGCTCGTCGACAGGCTCCAGGCCGAGCGCGGCTGCGTCGCCCTGCTGGCGCTGCGCGAGGCCGGGTCCGTGAAGCTCGCGTTCCTGGCCGGCGAGGGCGCCGCGGTCGACGTCAGGCCGGCCCTGCGCGCCGCCCTCGACGTGCTCGGCGGGCGCGGCGGCGGGCGGCCGGACCGCGCCCAGGGGGCGGGCCAGGACCCCGCGCGGCTCGAGGAGGCCCTCGCCGCCGCCGTGCGCGCCCTGGGGGGCTGACGGGCCACCGCCGCCTCACGAACGCGGGTCTATCGTGAGGGAGAGGCGCCGTGGAGGCGCCGGCGGCGCGAAGCCGCCGAGACGGGAGGGGACATGGCCGCCACCGCGACCAAGGAGAAGCTGCACGCGACGAAGATCGACCTACCCGAGAAGGCCAGGCGCGACCTCGTCGCGCTGTGCAACCAGGCACTGGCCGACGCCTTCGACCTCTACTCGCAGGCGAAGCAGGCGCACTGGAACGTCAAGGGCATGGACTTCCACCAGCTCCACGAGCTCTTCGACGAGGTGGCCGACGCCGTCCTGCCCTTCGCCGACCAGTTCGCCGAGCGCGCCGCCACGCTGGGCGGCGTGGCGCTCGGCACCGTGCGCCTGGCCGCGAAGGCCTCGCAGCTGAAGGAGTACCCGGCCGGCCTGACGAAGGGCCAGGACCACGTCGAGGCCGTCCGCGACCGCCTCGCCGCGTGGTGCGGCGCGCTCCGCGAGGCGATCGGCAAGGCCGAGGACCTGGGCGACCCCACGACGGCCGACCTGTTCACCGAGGCCTCGCGCGTCGCCGACCTGCAGCTCTACTTCGTGGAGTCGCACCTGCAGGGCTGAGGGCCGCCCCGAGCGCCGGTTCGCGGCGCGGGACCGCCCCGGACAGGGGGCGGGCTCGCGCCGCTCCCTGCCTCAGGCCTCGGCGCCGCCGCCGAACTCGTCGCGCAGCGCGCTCTGCTCGAGCACGTGCTTGGCGACGTACACCGGCGCCTTGACCCTGACCGCCAGCGCCAGCGCGTCCGACGGCCTGGCGTCGACGTCGAAGCGCACGCCGGCCCTGTCGAGCACGAGCATCGCGTAGTAGGTGCCGTCGATGAGGTCGGTGACCTCGACCCTCGCCACCTCGACGCCGAGCAGCTCGAGCACGGACACGAACAGGTCGTGGGTGAGCGGTCGCTCCAGCTTCTCGCTCGAGCGGCCCGCCGCGATCGAGATCGCCTGCATGGCGTCGATCGCGATCGGGAGGACCTCGCCGTCCTCGCTCTTGAGCAGGGCGAGGAACTGGTTCTCGTCCCCGGAGACGGCGATCTCCTCCAGCTCCACCTTGACCATGGCGGCATGATAGCCCGGGTCCTTGGGTACACTCTGAGCCCATGCCGGAGCCCGTGGTCGGCCTCGAGGTGCACCTGGCGCTGCGGACCGCCACCAAGCTCTTCTGCGCCTGCCCCGTCCCGACCCTGGGGGACGAGCCCAACGCGTCGGTCTGCCCCGTCTGCCTCGGCCTGCCCGGCACGCTGCCGGTCCTGAACGACCGCGCGCTCGACCTGGCCGTGACGTTCGCCCTGGCGCTGGGCGCGACCGTCGCTCCCGAGGCCCGGTTCGACAGGAAGCACTACTTCTACCCGGACTCGCCGAAGAACTACCAGGTCAGCCAGCACGCCATGCCCGTCGGCCGGGGCGGGAGCGTCACCCTGCCGAGCGGCAAGGTCGTGCGCATCGCCCACTGCCACCTCGAGGAGGACGCCGGGCGCCTCGTCCACCCGCCGTACGCCGACCACTCGCTCGTCGACCTCGGCCGTGCCGGCACGCCGCTCGTCGAGCTCGTCACGGCGCCGGACATCGCCTCGCCGGAGGAGGCGCGGGCGTTCCTCGAGGAGGTGCAGGCCATCGCCAGGGCGACGGGCGCCTCCGACGCCTCCCCCGAGGAGGGCAAGCTCCGCGCCGACGTGAACGTCTCCCTGCGCCGCGAGGACGGCAGCCTGGGCACGAAGGTCGAGGTGAAGAACCTCAACTCGTTCCGCAACGTCGCCGCCGCGGTCGCCTACGAGGCCAAGCGGCAGGAGCGCCTGCTGGAGGCCGGCCGTCCCGTCGTGCAGGAGACCCGCGGCTTCAACGAGGGCGGCCAACGGACCTACACGCTGAGGGTCAAGGAGGGCGCCGAGGACTACCGCTACCTCGCCGACCCCGACCTGCCCGCCGTCGGCCTGGCGGAGCGCACGCGAGCCCTCGCGGCCGCCATGCCGGAGCTGCCCGCCGCGCGCTCCCGGCGCTACGCCGCGCTGGGCCTGCGGTCGGAAGAGGCGCGGCTCATCGCCTACGACCCCGCGGCCGCGCGCGTCTACGACGCGGCGTTGGCGCTGGCCCCCACCCACGCCAGGGCCCTGGCGGCGTGGCTGAGCGTCGACGTCGCCGGCCTGCTGGCGGCCGAGGGCCGGTCCCTCGACCCTGAGGCGTTCCCCGTCGCCGGCCTGGCGCGTCTCGTGACGCTGGTGGAGGGCGGCGACGTCTCGGGCCCCACGGCGAAGGGGCTCCTGCCCGAGGTCCTCGCCGGGGCCGACCCCGACGCCCTCGTCGCGGAGCGCGGCCTCGCCCAGGTGAGCGACGCGGACGCCCTGGAGCGCGTCGTCGACGAGGTGCTGGCGGCGAACCCCGACCTCGTCGCGCGCGTGCGCGTGAACCCCAAGGCCGTCAACGCGCTCCTCGGCGAGGTCATGCGCGCCACGCGCGGGACGGCGCGTCCCGACCTCGTCAGGCGCCTGCTCGAGGAGCGGCTCGAGCCGGCGTAGCGCCGACGTCACCGTGGCCGCGGCGCCCCGCCGCTAACCTTAGGTCCCACGCCAGCACGGGCGCGCGGTGCGCGCCCCGGGAGGATCACCGGTGTCTCAGCGCCCTCGTGACCGCAGCACACCGCGGCCCATCACCCTCGCAGCCTCGGCGTTGGCCCTGCTCGCGCTGCTGACGTCCTGCGGCGGTCCCGCGCCCAGGGCGGCGCCGATCTCGGCCGTCACGGCCACGGCCATGCCCGCCGCGGTGCTCGTCGAGTGGACCGGCGGCGACGGCGCCGCCTCCTTCGTCGTCTATCGCTCCGAGGACGGCGGCGACCCGGCTGCCCTCGCCGAGGTGCCGGGCGACGCCAGGTCGTACCTCGACCACGCGGTCGCGGAGGCGACGAGCTACGCCTACGCGGTCGCGGCCGTCGACCCCTCCGGCGCCCAGGAGCCCGTTGGCCAGTCCGGCGAGCCCGTCACGCCGCTGCCGGGCGTGCGGCTCACGGTGGTCCTCGACGGCGACGGCACCGTGGTCGTCGAGGGCGGTCCCGCGCCCGTGACCTGCGCGGACGACTGCGTCGTGGGCTTCGCGCCCGGCGCCGAGGTCGCGCTCTCCGGCGTGGCGGACGGGCAGGCCTTCGCCGGGTTCGGAGCGCCGTGCCCGCCGACGGCGACCTGCCGCCTGGAGATGGCGGAGGACGTCGAGGTGCGTGCCCTGTTCAGGACCCACGTGCTGCGCCTGTCGCTCGACGGCGACGCCCCGGTCCGGGTCGAGCTGTCACCGCCCGACGACCGCGGCCTCGACGAGTGCGAGGTCGGGCCCGGCACCGACTGCCTCCTCGGGTACACCTTCACGACCGGCAACCCCCTCAAGGTCAGCGTCAACGCCAGGCCCCTGGACCCGAGCGGCTCGCGGCTCGTGGGGCTGTCGGGGGCGTGCATGGCCGCGTCGGGGTTCTGCGTCGCGGACGTGCTCGGCGAGGTCGCGGTCGCGGTGATGGCCGCCGTGGAGCCGGTGCCCGCGCCCGACGCCTTCCGCCTGCGCGCCGACGCCCCCTCGGAGGTCGCGGCCCCCGGCGTGCTCGCGAACGACGCGGTCGGCGGAGCGGCGCGCGCCGTGCTGGAGGCCTTCGCCGGCCCCGGCCAGCTCGCGCTGGCGGAGGACGGGTCGTTCGCGTACGAGCCGCCCGACGGTCAACCCCGGACGGTGACCTTCTCCTACCGGGTCCACGGTGCCCACGACGTCGTCGGCCCGGCGAGCACGGTCACGCTCACGCTGGTCCCGCGACCCGTCGCCCGGCCCGAAGGCTACGCGGTCCTCGAGGACGAGCGGCTGACGGTCACGGCGCCCGGCGTGCTCGCGAACGACTCGTTCGTCGAGGCCGCCGAGGTCGAGCTGGTGGCGGCGGACGACCACGGCGACCTCGACCTCGACCGCGACGGTTCGTTCACCTACCGGCCGGAGCGTGACGACGTCCGGCCGTTCACGTTCACCTACCGCGTGAGGAACGACCTGGGCGCGCTCAGCGACGAGGCCGAGGTCATCGTGAGCGTGACGCCGGTGAACGACCCGCCGACCTTCGAGCTCGACCGCGAGACCGTCACGGTCCGGTACGGCCAACACGTCGAGCTGGAGGGCTTCGCCCGGGACATGTCGCCCGGCGGCGGGCCCGACGAGGCGGGCCAGGTGCTGTCGTTCGCCGTGACGCACGCCGGCGGCAACCGGCTGGTCGTGGAACCGCTCATGACGCGCGAAGGCACGCTCCGCTTCGACGCGTACCCCCTGCAGCTGTCCCCGAAGACCGCCACGTACCAGGTCGTGCTCTGGGACGGCGGCGGCGACGCGAACGGCGGGCGACCGGTGTCCGAGCCGCAGACCTTCGACATCGTGATCGAGGACCTTCCGGGCGGACCCGGCGGACCCGGCGGTCCCGGCGGACCCGGAGGGCCCGGCGACGACGATGACGACCTCAGGGCGCCCTGACGTGGGCGGAGGCCGCTAGCCGGGGCGGGTCGCCCGGCCCCTCAGCCGCCCGGGGGGCCCTGAGGGCCCTGCGGTCCCTGCGGGCCGGCCGGCCCCTCGGGTCCGCGCGGTCCTTGGGGGCCTTCCGGCCCCTCGGGCCCCGGCGGACCGGGCGGGCCCGCTGGCCCCGGCGGTCCCGGAGGTCCGGGCGGGCCCTGGGGTCCCGGCGGGCCCTGAGGGCCGGGCTGGCCGCGGCAGTCGAGCACGCCGACGACGCCGTCGCCGTCGAAGTCCTCGCTGGGGTCGGGCTCGCCGTCGCCGTCGAGGTCCCAGCACGCCGCCCCCGGCGTCCCCGCCGGGCCGGTATCGCCCTTCTCGCCCGGAGGCCCCGGCGGCCCGGGCTCGCCCGTGGGGCCGGGCTCGCCGCGAGGGCCGGGCAGGCCGATCGGGCCCCTCTCGCCCCGCTCGCCCTGCGGTCCCGGCGGGCCGGGCGGTCCCGGCGGGCCGGCCTCGCCCTGCGGGCCAGGCGGGCCCATCGGCCCCACGAACTCGCCGGCGGCCATGGCATCGAGCACGACCTGCAGCCGGCCGGCCAGCTCGTCGACCCGCTCGTAGAGCCGCTGCTCGCCGCACACGACCTTCTCCAAGGCGAGGTCGAGGGCGCGCTCCAGCAGCAGTGCCGTCTGGTAGCCGGAGAGGAAGGCGTCGCCGCGGAACTCGCCCGTCGGGAAGGCGTCGCGTACGCCGAGCGAGGCCACGCGCGCCACCGCGGAGCCGGCCCAGTGCCCCTCGGGCACGTCGCTGAAGGCGAAGCCCGCCTCGGGGCCGGCCACGAGCTGGTCGGGGCAGCCGGTCGCGGCGTCGACGCGCGCGAGCATGCGGTCGACGAGGACGGCGGCCTGGTAGCCGGTGAGCGTGCCGGCGCCCAGGAACGAACCGTCGGCGAAGGTGACGTCGACACCGGCCGCGCTGAGGCCGCGCACCGCGTCGCGTCCCCAAACGTCGTCGCCCTGCGTCAGCCCGAAGGTCGCGAAGACGACGACCACAACCGTCGCTAACAGCTTGCCTGGCACTCGCTTGGGCATGTCCCAGCGTAGAGGAAGGGCGCGCGGCTCGCCATGGCGACGCGCGCCCCTCCGCCGGGGTACCGGACCGGTCGGGTGCCGGAGCTAGCCCGCCGGCACCCCCGCCGTGAACGTGCCCGGCGCCAGCGGCTCGATCACGTAGTCGACACCGGGCGGGAGCGCTCCCGCCGCGCAGGTCGGGGCGTCGACGGCGATCGCCGCGAAGACGCCAGGGTCGGGCGGCGCGGCGACGACGTGGACCACGGCGCCGGGGAGCGCGGCGCCGTCGCCGCAGTCGCACTCGCCAGGGTCGCCCTTGTCGCCCTTGTCGCCCTTCTCTCCCTGAGGTCCTGGGGGCCCGGCCGGTCCTTGCGGCCCCGCCGGCCCGGCGGGTCCTTCCGGCCCGGCGGGTCCTGCCGGGCCTTGGGGTCCTTCAGGGCCTGCCGGGCCTGCCGGGCCCTGCGGACCGGTCTCGCCCTGCGGGCCCGGCTCCCCTTGCGGCCCCTCGGGTCCCGGGGGTCCTTCAGGGCCTGCCGGTCCCTGCGGCCCAGGCGGGCCGGCGGGGCCCGGCTCGCCCTGCGGGCCGGGCGGTCCCTGCGGTCCCTGCGCTCCCGGCGGCCCGGCTGGCCCCGGCGGACCGGCGGGGCCCGCGGGCCCCGTGGCGCCGGCGGGACCGGCCGGTCCCGGCGGTCCGGGCGGCCCGAGGCAGTCGGCGACGTCGACGGTGCCGTCCCCGTTCACGTCCTCGTCCTCGCTCGCCACGCCGTCGCCGTCGCGGTCCCAGCACATCAGGCCGTCGCGGCCGGGCGCTCCGTCGGCTCCCGGAGGTCCGGGCGGCCCCGCGGGACCGACCTCGCCGGCCGGGCCCCTCTCGCCCTGCGGCCCGGGCGGTCCCGGCGGACCCTCGGCGCCGGGCTCCCCGGGCGGTCCCGCCGGTCCCATCGGGCCCTGCGGTCCGGCCGGGCCGGCGGGGCCGATCTCGCCCGGAGGTCCCTGCGGACCGGGCGGGCCGGGCTCGCCCGGCTCGCCCTTCTCCCCCGGTGGCCCTTGTGGTCCCGGTGGTCCCGGTGGTCCCTGCAGCGCGCCGGCGGCGATGTCGGCGCGTATCGCCTGCACCTCCGCGCCCATCGCGCCCAGGCGCTCCGCGACGCTGCGCTCACCGCACGCGACCTTGGCGTCGACCGCGTCGACC